>JACPRB010000203.1 GCA_016190155.1 Planctomycetota bacterium | reverse complement strand
CGGCCCCCACCACCCCCACCGATCGCACGGCCACCGCCGTTTCCTTCTCCCAAATCGATCTCTCCTGGAATGCTTCCACCGACTCCGGCGGTTCGGGCCTCGCCGGCTATCAGATCGACTACTCCAGCGGCTCAGCGGGTCCCTGGTCCATGCTGACGTTCACCGACCTGACCACCCACTCCGACATCTCACTGTCCGCCGGCACCACCCGCTGGTACCGCGTCCAAGCTGTCGATTTGGCCGGCAATGAGAGCTCCTTCACGGACCCCGTCAGCGCGACCACACCGGCCGACAGCACCGCCCCAGGCATTCCAGTTCATGTGGCCCCCGCCGACGGCTCATTCACCTGGGACTCGACCCCCACGTTCGACTGGTCCGACGTGACGGACGCCAGCGGTGTCACGTATTCGCTTATCGTTTGCGAGGTCGTGGATGATGGCGCTGTCGCCCCTGTGGAACGAATCAGTCAAACCGGGTTGGTCTCCTCGTCCTTCACGCCGAGCTCGCCCCTGGCAGACGGTACGCACATCTGGCACGTCCTCGCCGTGGACGGCGCCGGCAACGTCGGGGCGTGGTCAAGCGATTGGACGTTCACCATCGACACGCTGCCTCCTTCCGTTCCCTCCACGCCTGATCTTCTCTCCGCCAGCGACTCCGGCACGAGCTCTTTGGACAACATCACTAACGACACAACCCCGACGTTCACGGGAACCGCACAAGCGGGTACGACGGTCAGACTCTATGCCGGAGGGAGTCTTGTCGGCGCTGTGACGACCGACGTTTTCGGTGCCTACAGCGTCACCGCCTCCGCCGTCGCGGACGGAACGCATGCGTTCACCGCCATCGCGACCGACCGCGCCGGCAATACCAGCGTCCCATCCCTGTCCCTCACCGTCGTCATCGACACCGCTCCGCCGGCCACTCCAAGCCGGCCGGATCTGACATGGTCGAGCGATTCCGGCTCCAGCGCCTACGACAACATCACCAGGGTGAAGAGGCCGACCTTCACGGCTTTCTCCGAAGTTGGAGCCACCGTCAAGCTGTACACCGGCCTAGCCTTCCTGAGTAGTGCCGTCGTCAATTCCTACGGCTATTGCTACCTGACACCGACTTTGGATCTTGCGGATGGTTCTCACACCATCACCGCCACCGCCACCGATCGCGCCGGCAATACCAGTGTCCCATCCCTGTCCCTCACCGTCGTCATCGACACCGCTCCGCCGGCCACGCCCGCCGCGCCGGATTTGATCAGCAGCAGCGACTTCGGTATCAGCTCCATTGACAATATCACCAGCAACACCGTGCCCACCTTCAGCGGCGTGGTCGAGCCGAGCGCTACCGTCAAGCTTTATACAGGCGCCACTCTTCGCAAGACCACCATCGCCAGTTCTTCCACGGGAGCCTACCAAGCGATGTCCTCCTCGTTGTCCGCCGGCTCCTACATCTTCACCGTCGTCGCCGTCGATCGTGCCGGCAACAGCAGCTGGGCCTCCCCGGGTACGTCCGTGACCATCGACACCACCGCGCCGGCCGTGGCGCAGATGGCAGGCGTCCCGCCGGCCGCCACGAGCGACAACACCCCGACCTTCTCCGGCGGGGCCGAGCCGGGCGCCATGGTCAGGCTCTACGTGGCCGGCAACATTCTGGTCGGAACGTCCTGGGCGAACGCCAACGGTTTGTTCAGCGTCACCGCGTTTCCACGCGCGGACGGCACCTACAGCTTCACGCTTGTCGTGACCGACATCGCCGGCAATGTCGGCGCCGCCACCGCGGCGATTACGGTGTACATCGACACCACGCCGCCGGCGGCGCCCTCGCTTCTGATGCCCGGCTATGGACGGGCCTACCGCAATTCGCTCTTCACCTTCGACTGGTCCGACGTGACCGATCCCAGCGGAGTCACGTACATGCTGTGGGTAGGGGAACGGACGGAAGTGCAAGGCGCGGTGAGCTACCAACAGCGACTCTTCCAGACCGGGTTGACCGGCTCCACCTTCGTCTCCGCCTTGGCTCTATCGGACGGGACGTACGGGTGGATGGTGCGGGCCGTCGATGGCGTCGGCAACGCGGGCCCCTGGACCGACATCGATGTTTTCACGATAGACACCCAAGTTCCCGGCGTGCCGACGGGATTGACGGTCTCCGCGGATACGGTCTCCTCGATCTCTCTGTGGTGGAACCCTTCCGCCGATACGGGTGCCGGCGTGGACTCTTATGATGTCGAACGCGTTCTCAGTGATGGGTCGGTCTCCCGGGCCTGGAGTGCCCAGTCGCCTCATTCTTCCGATACGAATCTCGACGGGAGAGTGAGGTACTCCTACCGTATCCGGGTCAGGGACCTAGCCGGCAACGCAAGCGCCTGGTCCGATCCCGTGACTCTGGACGCCCGCATCGTGGACCTGCCCCCCGGCGATGACGTGACCCACGTCATTCCCTTGCCCTTCACGTTCCGCTATGGAGACGCCTCCTACACTTCGCTGAATGCCTGCTCCAACGGTTGGATCAGCCCGCGATCGAACTGGGTGTCCTCCGCGAACACGGGCCTGCCCTCCTCGCAGGCGCCGGTGGATTGCATCGCGGCCTTCTGGGATGACCTGTATCCGATGGGAGGAGCCGACGGCAAGATGTGGTACGAGCGGCTACCCTATGAAGTCCTGATCGTCTGGGCCGAGGTTTCCTTCGCCCGCGATCGCTCCAGGAAGGCGGACTTCGCCGTCTCCATCCGCGACGACGGCCAAATAGGATTCTGGTACGGGCGCCTCGATCTGGTCGACAGTTACACGCAGGGCTACCAGATCGGCGTCGGCGATGCCGGGGAGCAATGGGTCTACACCGAAGGTTCCCCCACGAATCCTTCCCATCGGACCTTCAGCGTGCTCACGACTACGCCTCCCGCTCCGACCGTCCTCGCGCTCGGCGACGACGTCACGCGGAGGATCGACCTGCCCTTCACGTTCTGGTACGGGGGCAATCCCTACACGAGCGTTTATGTGTGCTCCAACGGCTGGATCAGTCCTACGTCCGACGCGACCGATTACTCTAATCGCTCCTTGCCCACCTCTTGGGCTCCTGCGGACTGCATCGCCGCCTTTTGGGACGACCTGTATCCTGTAGGAGGAACGCACGGGACGGTGACGATCGAGCCGTCCTTCTCGCAGGTCGTCATTCGTTGGAACGCCGTTTCCTTCTACATCGATCGGACCCGGAAGGCCACGTTCTCGATCACCCTTCGCGACGACAGTACGATCGAGTTCTCTTACGGGCAGATCGGTCTTTCCTACAGCTACACTCAAGGTTTCCAGTATGGAGCGGGTGGCTGGGGCAAGACTTGGGTCTATGGTCAATCGCAGGTCCCGCTTCCCAGGACCCTCTTGCCGTTTTACGGATGGCCATCGGGTTCCGGCGCGCCTCCATACCAGCTCATCCATGCGGGCAACGGCGCCGAAGAACTGCAGGCCACGATGCAACCCGGTTTGGCGGAGACGTCAAGACAGATCGACGTCGTGATCATCGGCGACGGGTTCGCCGCCACGGATGTGGAGGAGTTCCGCCGGTATTCCGAGGAGGCCGCCTCCGGCATATTGGCGCGCCTCCCTTTCTCGGAAAACGCCGACAAGTTCAACTTCTGGCGAGTATTGCCGCTGGCCGCCGTCCCGGGGGAGACGCGCCTTACCGTCCCGGACCCCAGCCCGTACAACTTCGGTAGGATTGACTCCGCCATCGAGGCGGTCGCGGACTTCTGCCCCGGGCGGGATCTCATCTGTCTCATCGTCAAGTCCCTGAATGCCGTGGCTTTCTATGACGGTAAGTTTTCCGTCATAGCTACAGGCATGCCGCCGTTTGCCGACGCCGTGGCTCACGAGTTCGGGCATCAATTCGGGCGCCTCGGAGATGAGTACCTGAATCCCGTCTATCCGTCCGACACGTATGCCATGAACTATAGTCAAGTACGTTCCAACCCTGACGGCAGCCTCCAATCCTGGGTGCCCATGGGGGACGGCACGACCCTCACGTTGACACGGGTCACGAATTCCCCGGCATCGTTCTTCGTTCGTCCCCGCAGCTATCTTCCAGGGAATGTCGTACGCTGCAGCAGGCTCACCGTATCTCTCTTGCAAGGGGCGTTGCGAACGGAGATTCTGAACGCCTCCGACCTCCAGCTCACGTTCAATCCCGCGTTCTCCCTGCGAGGAGTCACCACGAGAGATCATTCGAACCGCGAGTCGGATCAGTATCTCTCGTGGAGGATCTATCCACAGGCCGCGAACACGCAATATGAAGTCCGTCTGGAAGGGCTGGACGGCCCCGTGAATCTCTGGGCGGGCACGGATGAGGCATCGAGCGCCGCACAGGACACGCCGGAGCCCAATCTGACGCATTTCCCCGACACTACGAACAAGTGGATCCCCGGCGAGCGTGATTCGCTGACGGGCGCCGTCATGCATTTTTATGAGGGCGCAGCCGTTCAGAAGTACTTTGGCCTCTGGCGTCCTACCGGATCGGCCTGTCTGATGAACGGTACTTGGGGGCCCTACTGCCTCGTCTGTCGCCGGGCCATCGCGGCCAAGATCGCGAGCACCTACGGAACTGCGAATTGGTCGAGGTGATTCATATGAGACTCTCGCAATTCTTCGTAGCGGCGCTCGTTCTACTGCTGGGATCGGCGCTCTGGATCGCCAAGCCCGACCGGGGGCGCGCCGCCGAACATCCTCCGACCGCGCTTCAACCCGAACAAGCGCAGGAACCGCTCTCCGGCCCTCCGGCTAAGGCCGAGCCCAAGCGGGAGAGAACCGAGGCCGAAAGACCGGTCCCCAACGAGACGGGCAACGCCCTTGGCGAGCTCTTGGCCCGCTCCCGCGGCGACGATCCGAACAGCACCTCATGGCTGATCGAAGCCGCGCGCTCCAATCCTTCCTCCGTCGTCCGTGCCAACGCCGTCCACGCCCTCGCTTCCCGCCGCCACCCGCCCGCCGAACTGGAGAGCCTATTCTGGCAGGAAGGCGATCCTGCCGTTCAAGGCGCCATCCTCGCGTCCCTGCGAACGCTCGGTGGCTCCACGGCGCCCGCCCTGGACGTTCTGCGCCGCAGCGAGAATCCGTGGCTGTTGCAGGAAGCCGCCGCGCTCCTCGTCGCCCGGCGCGCCCAAGAGCACGCCTCCGCCGTCGAGGATTGCCTGGCCCGCCTGCCTTCACAAGGGCGATGGGACACCGCCCGCCTTCATCTACGCGAGGCTCACGCCAATCTCCTCGATCCCGAACGCCAGGAGCGCCTGCGTGCCTCGCAGTCCTGCACGGATCGCTCCAAGGGGCAGCCGTGACCGGCGTCGCTAAATCGCCGTTCACGATCTGTGAACATCCGTGAACGGCGGTTTACTCTGGACACAAGCTCCGCCCGCTTTGCGGGCGCTTTCCGCAGAGCGGAAAGGACGCCGCTGGCGGCGTGGGCTTGTGTCCAGGGTAAATGACCGTGCACTCTTGTTCAGTATTCGTGCACGGTCTTTTAGCTCGCGGACAGGTACGCCAGGAAGCTCCCGAGACCCAGAAAGAGAAACGCGGTGGCGAATTTGAGGTGGGGGACATGGCCCTCGGCCCATCGCGCTAGCCCCTGATGAGAAAGTCCCAGGACCGTCGCCACGGTCACCAGCACGAGCGGCAGAATGAACGCTAGGTTGTAAAGACAGAGATAGATCCAAGCTCGGGCCGCCCAAGCGGGCTCCCGGGTCATCGCCACGAGGACCGGCAGATAGATCTGCCCCGTGCAGGCGCTTTCCAGAAGCGTGACCAGCGCGCCGGCGATGAGGCCCCCCAGGATGAGCCGACGCCCCCGCAGCCATCCCCGGATCGCGGCGTGGATGCGCTGCTTCGCGCCTGTGGGCAGCTGCAGGATCACGACGTCGGCCGACGGCCGCGCGCGATAGCGTATCCCGTCGATCAGGCTGACGATACCCAACCCGATCGCCCCGGCGGCCACGATCCAGGCCAGGGCGCGTGAGGCGAACCAGAATCCCTCCAGACTGCGCAGAGCTACGAGCGCCCCGAGCCCCAGGAGGAAATACGTGGCGAAGGAGGCGAGCGCGTAGACCGCTCCGGCCATGAACAGCGAGCGGCGGCTTTGGTGCGTGAGGCGCAAGAAGGAGATCAGGAAGACGATCGTGGCGAAGGCGCATGGGTTGATGCCGTCGGCCAATCCGGCGAGAACGATCAGCGCGGATCCCATCTGGACGAATTGGCCTTCGACAAGGCCCGCGTCCCTTGAGGTCGGCGGGAGGTTGCCTTCGGCCGCGGCGGCCAGCAAGGCGGCATCGAGCCCTGTTTCCACTTCATCGTCGAGGAGAACCTGCCGGCCGACGAAGGCGGCCGACGCGGCGGGCTTCACGCCGGCCCTGCGGCATTCCGCCAGATACTCCGCCAGGATTCCCGGTTGCGATAGATCCAGCGTCCGGACCTCGATGCGTCCCGCGGAGCGTCGCTCGATCTCCGGAAGGAAACGCCGCGCCACGCCGAGACAACGGATGCAGGTCGGCCAGTAGAAGTACCGAAGGCGCAGGCGGACGTCTCTCGGCAAGGCGGGCGGCGAAGGCGTCACGGACACGGGCGGCGGGACCAGACCATCCAGGAAGGCCAGGACGTCGGCCCTCCCTTCGACGACGCGATCCCGCGATTCCAATCGATAGGAGGGGCCGGCGCGTACGGCGTATGTCCGTCTTTGGGCGGACGCGACGCGCACGAGGGCCGCGAGCGTGTCGTGCCGGTCGGGCGCGTCCGCGGGGTAGAAGAGCAGCAGGTCGGGAGGCTCTCCGGTGGGCGGCGGCGCGCCGCTCCACACGTCGAAGCGCACGGGGATGACGAGCGTCGAGCGGTCGTCGATGACGAGCTGGAACGCCTTCTCGTGGCGTCCGATGAGTCCGCTCGTGCGCAACCGGCCGTGGAGGAGCACCCGTTGGCCCGGGGCCAGAGTCGTGTCGGAGAGCTCCAGTGAAAGGCAGGCGCACGTCGCCAGGGCCGCCGTGATCTTGCCCGGCGCGCGGGCGGTGATCTGGAAGTCCCGCGTGAATTCCTGATTCATAAGGACGTCGCCGAGGTCCCAGCCCGGCGGGTCCGCTTCCCAATCCTGCGCCAGGAACGCCAGAAGGGCCACGGTGAGCATTTCTAGGAATTATACCGATTGACGCGCCATAATTCGTAAGTTACAATTCGCGCCCGAGATAAGGGGGCACGTCGGTCTTTCACACATCTCTTGAGGTGCTCTCTCTCTATCCGGAGGGGGTAGGATGGGCAATCTGATGACCAAGAAGGAAGAGTCTGCTTCCAAACCCGAATTCGTGGAACGTGTTTCCGCGGAGGATCTGGCCAAGAAGCAGCGGGAGATCTCCGTCAGCGAGTTCTTCGCCAAGAACCGGCACTTGCTCGGATTCGACAACCCGCGCAAGGCGCTGCTGACGGCGGTGAAAGAGGCCGTGGACAACTCGCTGGATGCCTGCGAGGAGGCCAAGATCCTGCCCGACGTGGAGGTGAAGATCGCCGTCGCCGTCAACGGGGGCTTGCCCTCCGGAGCCTCGCAATCAGGCGCAGTCAAACAAGGGACGGCGAAGGAGGGGCCGCCGCCCGCGCCCTCTCAAGCCGATCGCTTCATCGTGACGGTCACGGACAACGGACCCGGAATCGTGGCGGACCAGATCGGGAAGATCTTCGCGAAGCTCCTCTACGGTTCGAAGTTTCACCGCCTGCGCATGAGCCGCGGGCAGCAAGGCATCGGCATCTCCGCCGCCGGGCTCTACGGCCAGCTCACGACGGGCAAACCACTCAAGGTGATTTCGCGCACCCACGAGAAGAAGCCCGCGTGGTTCTACGAGGTCCAGATCGACACCGCCAAGAACGAGCCGCGCATCCTGAGCAAGCGCGAGATCGAGTGGGACCGTCCGCACGGGACGCAGGTCGCGATCGAGCTGGAAGGCCGTTATCAGAAGGGGCGCACGTCGGTCGACGAGTATCTGGAGCAGACGTCGATCGCGAACCCTCACGCGCGGATCATCTATGTGAATCCCGAGGGGCAGCGCGTCGAGTTCCCGCGTTCGATGCACGAGCTGCCGCACCAGCCGCGCGAGATCAAGCCGCACCCGTACGGGATCGAGCTCGGCGTGCTGCTGAAGATGCTGCAGGACACGAAGAGTCATTGGCTCTCGGGATTCCTCTGCAGCGACTTCTCGCGCGTCTCGCCGAAGATCGCTCAGGAGATTTGCGGAAAGGCGGGCCTGCAGCCGACGATGAAGCCGCGCATGGTGCACGGTGAGGCGGCGGAGCGGCTCTACCGGGCGATCCAGGGCACGAAGATCATGAATCCGCCCACGGACTGCCTGTCGCCGATCGGCGAGCCGGCGATCCTCGCGGGGCTCTACAAGCAGATCCGCGGCGATTTCTACACGGCCGTCACGCGCGCGCCCGCCGTTTATCGCGGCAATCCGTTCGTCATCGAGGTCGGGCTGGCGTACGGCACCGGTCAGATGGCGCAGAGCGTCGTCGAGCAGGAGCTGGCGCTGCCGGTGGCGGAAGGCGAGGAGGAGGAGAAGGAAGTGCCGTTGGCGCGATTGATGCGCTTCGCCAACCGCGTGCCGCTCCTCTATCAGCCCGGCGCGTGCAGCATCACCAAGGCGGTGGTTGAGACGCAGTGGCGCAACTACGGGATCTCGCAGTCCAAGGGCGCGCTCCCGCAGGGGCCGGTGGTGATTTTCGTGCACATGGCGAGCGTCTGGGTGCCGTTCACCAGCGAATCGAAGGAAGCGCTCGCCGATTACGACGAGATCCGCACGGAGATTCGCCTGGCGCTCAACGAGGCGGGGCGGCGGCTCAACTCGTTTCTCCGCCGGCGCGAGCGCGCGGAGCTGGAGTTCAAGCGCCGGAACGTCTTCGAGGCGTACATCGAGGAGGTGGCGGCGGCGTGCGGCCGGCTGAAGAAGGGCAGGCTCAACGAGGAGCGGTTGAAGAAGCAGCTCCAGGCGATCGCCCGCGACAAGACGGGCGGCGAGAAGACGGACGAGCTGGTCAAGAAGGACGGCAAGCACGAGCCGCCGGTCGAGCACACCATCATCATGACGCCTGAAGGGCCGCAGGGCGCGGTGCCCGCGCCGGTGGACGGCCAGGCGATGGCTGAGGACAAGAAAGAGGACCCCGATGGCGAAGTCGCAAAGCGTCGAACAAAAACTGGTCGGTCTCGCTGATCTCGTCGTCGAGGCGGCGCGCAAGAAGCAGGATCCGCAGATCGAGATTCCGGTCCGGGCGCTGTCGAACGTCCGTTTCAACGAGCGCAAGCGCATCATCGAGATGGGCAAGGCGACGCAGGCGCGGACGTTCTTCAACTTGGGCATGGCCAAGAAGTTCATGCAGACCGTGCTGGTGGGGGACGCGCTGGCGGAACTGCAGCGGCAGGATCTCACGACGTCGCTCAGAGAGATCTACTACCGGACGAAGCACACGCTCAAGGACTCCAACGAGAACACCTTCGATTCGCAGGACGAGAGCGATCCGATCATCGAGGACCTCGAGGTGACGCTCGCGTCGCTGCGCGAGGAGCTGCACGTGGCCGCCGAGGGGCGCGGGAGCATCGTCGGCAACATCGTGCTCGTCGACGACGGCGACGCGATCGACTGCACGCGGGCGGGCAAGAGCGGCCACACCGTGCCGTCGATCTGCGAGGAGCCGGACATTCGGATCAAGAGGTGCGGCGCCGATTTCGTGCTGCTGGTCGAGAAGGCCACGCAGTTCAACCGGCTGTCCGAGGACAAGTTTTGGAAGCGGCATAACTGCGTGCTCCTTACGGGCAACGGCCAGCCGCCGCGCGGGGTGCGACGCCTCTGCCGGCGCATCCACGACGAGTGGAGGAAGCCGATCCACGTGCTGGTCGACAACGATCCGTGGGGGTATTACATCTACTCGGTCGTCAAGCAGGGATCGATCAACCTGGCGTTCGAGAGCCAGCGGATGGCGATCCCCAACGTGAGGTTCATCGGGCTGTCGAGCTTCGATCCCGAGAAGCACGGACTGCCGCGCAACGTGGGGATCAAGCTCAACGACAAGGACATCTCGCGGGCGAAGGAGCTCATGGGCTACGACTGGTTCCAGAAGAAGGAATGGCAGCGCGAGATCAAGCATATGTTGGCGAGCGGCCTGAAGTACGAGCTCGACGCGCTGGCGAACAAGGACTTCCGCTATCTGACGACGGATTACCTGCCGAGGAAGCTCAAGGATAAGGACTGGCTGGATTAGCCCGCGCGATGGTCGACATCAAAGGCGTGCGGCTGACCACGGACGGTCTGAGCGACGCGGCGCGCGCGTACCTCGGGGGGAAGCTCAAGCGCGAACGCAAGCGCGTGACGCGGGATCGCGCCCTCCTCGGACGCCTCTTCCACGCGCTGCTCCCGCGCGACTTCCGGCGCGTGGAGGTGGAGACGTACGTTCAGGGGCGCGGGCGCGTCCTCGTGATCGGCTGCGGCGGCGGCATCGAGACGCTTGCGCTCGGCGCCGTCGGCATCGACATCGAGATGCCGCTCCTGCGTGTCGCGTCCGAGGTGCGCGCGCGGGCCGAGCCGACGTTCCAGGCGGCGAGCTTCACGGCCGCTTCGGGCAGTCAGCTTCCATTTCGGGCGGAGAGCTTCGACGCGATCCTCAGCGACAACGTGGTGGAGCACATCCCCGGGGACGCGCTGCGGCGGCACTTCGCCGAGACGCTGCGGGTCTTGCGGTCGGGCGGGTTGTACGTGCTGACGAGTCCTAACTTGGCATACGAGGATCCGCCCAAGCCCGGGCACGTGTCGCTCCATACGTACGCCGAATGGGAGCGGCTTCTGAGCGATGCGGGATACGGACGCATCGAGACGCCTCGCCGGCGATCCGGCCCATTGGAAGGGCTGGAGTGGAAGAGGCGGCAGGAGCGGCGTCCACGGGCGTGGGGCGCGGGGAATCGGGGGCTTCGCATGGTGACCCTCATTAGCCATAAGCCGTAAGCAGCCCTGAGCGCGCCGCGCCTTTTCAACGACCTGAGATGGGTCTAAGAGCTTTGTCGCGGGTCATTGCTTTTTTTGGGGTTCGGCGAACGCGCGCCCTCGTTCTTCGTCTAAGATGTAAAGGGAATGCACGTGTTGCGACTGTTCCTCATGATGGTGCTCAGCGGCGCGCTCGTCGCGGGGGCCGCGATGCTCGCGCTGAGCGGCACGAGTGGATCGCCCGGGAACCCAGAGACGCGCGCGTTGCTGAGGAGACTGGCCGATAGCGATCCGGACGTGCGTCGTGAAGCTGAGGCGCGCCTGCGCGCGATGCGCGATCAGGCGCTTCCCGCGCTTCGGGAAGCCTGTGAGGCCCGAGATCCCGAGTTGGCGCGACGCGCCCGGCGCTTGGTGGATGACATGGAGGGACGGGCGGAGGTCTTGTCGATCCCGAGCGAAACGACCGGCGTGCCTCTACCGGAGGCGGTCTCGCCTCCCGTCGAGCTCGAATTGCAGATCCCCGTCGCGGATGTGGAGGCCGGAGCGCCCATCCGTTTCTACGTGCGGCTGCGGAACAACGGCGCTCAGCCGCTGCTCGTGGCGCGCCATTTTCTGGGCATGCTGCCGACGTACGGGGCGTTCGCACGTTTCGAGATCGCGCTCGAGGACGGCGAGGTCTTCCAGATCGCGCCCGAGCCCTGGCCGACGCCGAACGCGCCTCCGGACGTCGTGGTGGTGCCTGCGGGGGTGCCGATGGACCTGTATTTCGGTTCGAGCCAGATCCCCACGGCCCTGTATGAGCGCCTGACGAGGGCGGGACGCCACCGAATTCGATTCGTCTACGACGCGACCGATTCGTATCGGGCGGCGGTGGCGGGGCTTCTCCACGAGGGCGCCGCGTTGCCTGCGGAGAAAATCGCTTCGAACTGGGCGGAGATTTCCGTTCGATGACCGTTCACCCGGGTGAATCGGTGAACGACTGCAAAAAGTTCGGGCGACAGGTTGACGCGCGCCCCTTCATCTGCTGTAATCTGCCGCGCCATGTTTGGACTCATCCCGAAAGAAGAGAGTTTCTTCGAGCTGTTCGAGGCCGCGGCGAAGAACGTGCATGAAGCGTCGCTGCAGTTCCTGGAGTTCCTCAAGGAGTTCAACGACCTCAACGAGCGGGCCAAGAGGATCAAGGATCTGGAGCATGCGGGCGATCAGATCACGCACGAGACGATCAATCGGCTGAACCGGACGTTCATCACGCCCCTGGATCGCGAGGACGTCCACGAGTTGATCTGCCGGCTGGACGACATCGTCGATCTGATCGACACGTCCGTGTCGAGGATGGTGCTCTACAAGATCAAGGAGCCCACGCAGGACGCGCTGGCGTTGGCCGAGTGTCTGCGGCATGCGACGGCCATCCTCGTGGAGGCGGTGACGCTGCTGCGCGACATGAGGAACGCCAAGGAGATCCTGAAACGGTGCGTGGACGTGCACACGCAGGAGAACGAGGGGGATCGGATCGAGCAGCACGCGCTGGCGTCGCTCTTCGAGAACCACCACGATCCGGTGTTCATCATCAAGTGGAAGGACGTCTACCAGGAAATCGAAGCGGCCACGGACCGCTGCGAGGATGTCGCCAACGTCCTCGAGGGGATCGTCTTGAAGAATGCCTGATCTCTGGATCGTCTACGGGATCATCGCCCTCGCGCTGCTGTTCGATTTCGTCAACGGGTTCCACGACGCGGCGAACTCCATCGCGACGGTGGTGTCGACGCGCGTGCTCAAGCCGCACTGGGCGGTGGTTTGGGCGGCGTTCTGGAACTTCGTCGCGTTCCTCTTCTTCGGCCTCGAGGTGGCGCGCAGGATCAAGCAAGGTGTGGTCGCTCCTGAATCGGTAGGCCTTCCCGTGGTGACCGCCGGGTTGGTGGGAGCGATCGTCTGGGATCTCATCACCTGGTGGGGCGGGATTCCGACGAGTTCGTCGCACGCGCTCGTGGGCGGGTACGCCGGCGCGGCCGTGGCGTTCGCGGGCTTCAAGGTCCTCATCGTCAGCGGGTTGGTCACGATCGGCATCTTCATCTTCCTGGCGCCGATCATCGGCATGGTCATCGGCGCGCTGTTCATGAGCCTGACGTATCGGATATTCCGCAGGGTGACGCCGGGACGAGTGACGGGGTTGTTCCGGAAACTGCAGCTGGTTTCCGCCGCCGCTTACAGCCTGGGGCACGGGGGGAACGACGCCCAGAAGACGATGGGCATCATCCTGGCGGTGCTGGTGACGACGGGCATGCTTCACAAGGACGCCCCCACGCCGCTTTGGGTGGTGCTGGCCTGTCATGCCGCGATGGGACTCGGAACCCTGGCCGGCGGATGGCGCATCGTGAAGACGATGGGCCAGAGGATCTGCCATCTCCAGCCGGTTCACGGATTCTCCGCGGAGACCGCGGGCGCGATCTCGCTGTACGGGGCCACGTTGCTCGGGATTCCCGTCAGCACGACCCATACGATCACGGGCTCGATCATCGGGGTGGGAACGACGCGCGGGATGCGGGCGGTCAAATGGGGCGTCGCGCAGCGCGTGGTTTGGGCGTGGGTTCTGACGATTCCGGCCTCGGCGTTGATCGCGGCGCTGGCGTGGTACGTGTTCGCGCTGCTCGGTTGGAAGTGACCCGCGTCACTCCCGCTTCTTCCAGTCGCCCAGGGTGGGATCCCGGTCGATCTTGCGCGCCAGCCGGAGCGCTTCTTCGGGCGTGATGGGAAACGGGACGTCCTCGCCGCACTCCAGGCAGAAGAAGCGGGGGTAGAAGAGCGCGACGTCTTCCTCGGTCAGAGGATTGTCGCGGCGGCATCGGGGACACGTGAGGATGAGCATGGCAAGTTGTGACCGTTCAGGAGTTCATTGGTTCAGCCGTTCGTTCGTTCAGGAATCCCAGTCCAGCGTCCCGCTTCCGGAACAAACGAACCGATGAACGGGTGAACGTGACGTCCAAGGGATACTCGTTTCTCATTGGAGCGTCAAGGTTTCGCGGGCGGCCACCAAGTCGAGGTTTGAAACCGCGCCCCCCGGCCGATAGGATCGCAGGCGGACGATCTATGCCCAAAGTCATCAAAATCGATTACGAGTGCCTGACGTCGCATGAGTTCGCGATCCACAAGGAAGCGGTGCTGCAGCGCATCGACATCTACCTCCACAAGAGGCTTCCGGAGTACTCGCGGACGCTCATGCAGAAGCTCATCAAGGACGGTCTGGTCACGGTCAACGGCCGGCCGGTCCGGCCCGCCTATGAGATCAACCTGGGGGATCAGATTCGGGTTCAGGTCCCCAAGCTCATCGAACCGCACGTCGTCCCGAGCGAGATCCCCTTGGACATCACCTACGAAGACGATTACATGCTGGCGATCAACAAGCCGCCCTCGTTCGTCGTGCATCCGGCGGCGGGCCACTGGGATGACACGCTGGTGAATGCGCTGCTGCACCACTGCGGCGTGCTGCCGGAGACGGACGATGTGTACCGGCCGGGCGTCGTCCACCGGCTGGACAAGGACACCAGCGGCATCATCCTGGCGGCCAAGACCGTGAAGGCGCACGGCGAGCTGACGAAGCAGTTCCAGGAGCGTACGATCGAGAAGGAGTATCACGCCATCGTCGAGGGGGAAGTGCCCTTCGATGAGGACGTGATCGACAAGCACATCGACCGGCACAAGAAGGATTTCGAGAAGATGGCGGTGGTGAAGGACGGGCTGGGCAAGCCGGCCACGAGCGTCTATCGCGTGCTGGAACGGTTTCGAGGATTCACCTACGTCATGGTCAAGCCGCTGACGGGGCGCACGCATCAGATCCGGGTGCATTTGGCGTCGATCGGCCATCCATGCGTGGCGGATTCGACGTACGGCCGGCGCGACGCGCTCTTCCTGCGCGATCTCGACGCGTCGGAGGACGCCTGCGTGCCGGACGTGAAGCAGCCGATCCTCTGCCGGCAGGCGCTGCACGCGCATCGGATCGCGCTGTCGCACCCGATCTCGGGGGAACGGGTCGAGTTCGCCGCGCCCCTGGCGGCCGACATGGAGTTGACGCTGCGGCTTCTGAGGAAGTACCGGCCGGCGCTCAGCGTCCCACCGCCGCGGTGACCCTGCGGCGGATCCAATCGCACTCCTCGCGCGCGAGCATTTCTTCGATGTCGGGCGCGGCGGCCGGATCGATCTCGAAAAGGGCGAGCGCCGCGGCCAGCCGCAGTTCGGGATCTTCGTCATCCAACATCAGGCGCAGGCGCGGGACAATGGGAGCGGAAAGCCGGCGTGCGGCCCGGACGGCGGCGTGGCGGACGGAGGCGTCGGGATCGTCCAGGAGCTCGGAGGCGATCCGCATTCCGGCGCGACACGGCAGATCGGGCAGGTAGCGCAGCAGCGTGCGCCGGACGCGCGGTGATTCGGCCGATGCCAATCCGGCGATACGATCCTCGATCGCCCGCCGAGTCGCGTCATCGGGGGGCTGGGCACGGAGGGCATCCGCGACACGTTCCAGGACCAGACCGACGCGCTCCTCGGAGAGGCAGTCCAGGAGCGCCAGCGGGCCGTCCCAGCGGGCGAGGGCGTCGAGCGCCCGGCCTTCATGCGGCGCGCGGCCGGAGGCGAGGAGCTTGCGCACGGCGGAGGCCTGAACGGCGGATCCGTGGGCGATGACGATCCCGGCGGCCTGGGACAGCGTTTCGCCCTCGAGTCGGTCCAGCAGGTTCGTCACGGCGGCTACGAGGGCGGGGTCGCGCGTGCTGCCGAGGGCTTGTTCCAGATAGGCGCCGGCCGCGCGGCGCAGCGACACGTCGGGGTCGCACAGCATGCCTACGGCGCGGGAAGCCGCCTCGGGCGAGGCGCGTTCCTGCAGCGCGGTGATCGCCAGGCATTGCAGGCTGGCGTCGCCGTCGTCGAGCAGCTGGGCTACGAGGTCGCGCGCCTTCTCTCCGCCCTGGCGCAGGTAGGTCTCGGCGGCGTGGTAGCGGAACGTGAATTCGGCGCTGCTGAGCCACGGGACGAGCGCCTCGACGTCTTCCGCTTTGCCGCCGCGCGCCAGCGCGCGGATCGCGTCGAAACGGATGGCGGGCGAGGAATCCGTCGCGAGTCGGCGCACGACGTTGATGGATGCCTCGTCCGAAGTGGCCAACGCCTTGGACAGAAGCCAGCGGCGCACCAGTTCGGACGGATCGCCGGCGAGTTCCCGCACGGCTTGGATCCCCTCCAGTCGCGCCAAGAGATCGGCGCCTCGCAGCCGGCGTTCCGGGTCGGAATCGCGCACGAGGGCTCGAGCGCGTTCGGCCGTCCAATCGCGCTGCCGACACAGGAGGAACGCGGCGGTGTCGCGCGGGTCGCCGTCCTGCCGGAGGAAGAAGCCCAGCAGCGTTTCCCTGGCCTCTTCGCCGCGGCGGCGGACGAGGGCCGCGATGGCGCGTTGTCGGACGCTGGTGGAGGCGTCCTGCAGGAGCGTCGCGACCACGGCCTCCGTGGCGGGGTCGGCGTCGTCGGGCAGCATCTGGACGGCCTGCTCGCGGACGGTTTCCTCGGCGTGCTTGAGGAAAGGCGTCAGCCGTTCGGCCAGGACGGAGTGGTTGAGGCGGCGGAGTCCTTGCAGCAGTTCCAGCGCGTCCGGGGCGGTGGGGGTGAGCTGTTCTTCGAGGGGAACGGCGAATTCCCGGCGGTTGTAGGAGACGATCCACTCGACGGCGCCGGCGCGCGCGCGGGGGTCGGGCAGCAGTTCGAGGACTTCGTGGGCGTCGACGGCGAAGGGGACCTGGGCGGCGGCGGAGAGCTCGAGGATCCGGGAGCGGCCGTCGATGGAGGCGTCGACGTAGCGTTCGCGAAGTTCCTTTCCCGTGAGGTGGGCGCGGGAGGTGGACAGCATCTCGGCGATGCGCCTGGGGCGGGGCGGGCACTCGGAGGCGAGCAGGTCGAGCATGCGGGGGATCCACTCGGAAGTGCGGGCTTCGTACAGGGCCTCGGCGGCGGTCAGGGCGGTTTCAGGATCGGAGTCGTTGAGGAGTTCCCGGAGGAATTCGCGGGACTCTTCGAGGTGGGCGCCCATGGCGCGGGCGAGCGCGGCGCGGGCGGCGGGCGGGCCGTTGCGCAGAGCGGCTTCCGCCGTGGGGAAGGACTCGAGCATGCGGAAGGAGAGCCGGCGGCGCAGGGCGACGGACTCCCGCAGGTCGCGGGCTCGGGCGGCGACCTCGAGGTCGGGGGCGCGGGTGGCCCGGCGCAGGGCCGGCCAGGCCGGTCGACCGGCGCGACGGAGGCGAAGCGCGGCGTCCTCGCGGGCGGCGATATCGTCGCTTCCGAGGCGCTCGATCCAATCCTCGAACGCATCCTGCGGGTCGGCGCCGGCGGCTTGGCCGGCGGCGGCCCACAGGGGCGGGAGGAAGCTGACGAGCGCGGCGAGGACGGCGCACTGGCCCATGATACATCCCTCCCGTTCCCCTTCCGCCGCGGACACATTTATTATGTCGATGGTCCGCTGGGGTGTCAAGGCGGGCTTTTTATATTTTATAAAACGTAAAGTACGAGCGGGCCGCGACCCAGCTGGGAATGTGTAAGGTAAGGGGAGAGGGAGAGAACTCTCTCGGATGGAAGGATTCGGCATGGCTCAAATGCGGCGCGGCAGGCTTGTCGAGCATCAGAGCCTTTTCTCAGGGTCCCCAGCGTCCTGGTGTCGGTTTCCTCTCTGCGTGCTCTGCCTCCCTCCGTTTCCTCGCACGAGCCCTGATTGAACCGTGCCAAGAATTCGACTCTCCACCTTCTCCTTTCTTTCCACCTCTCCCTTTCTTACACATTCTCAGCTTCATCGTGGATCATTGAAAAAGCGACGCAGCCCTTGAAAACGGCCCGGGGCGGCAAGATAATTAAGGCTGCTCGCCCGATCGGGCGGCGAGGAGCCGTAATGTGGAATATCGCCGCCCTTCAGACCTCGGGGGAGCAATCCGGCTGGGGTCACAGTTCCATCCGGAACGTGGGCCCGTTTGCGAGACGCCTTCCGGCGGTCGAGGCCAAGATCGGGCCGCGTCCGTGCGGATGCAGACATGGAGAAGGCGGCGAGCGGGCGCTGGCGGAGAACGATCGATTGTTGTTTGAATGAAGGGGAAGTTATGCTCGAAGTGATGCCGATGGAAGCGCGCTCGAAAACGCATCGAGCGCGACGGCACGTCGTGGTGGTTGTGGATGACGATCCTCGGGTGCTTGCCGCCCTTCAACGGCTCCTGCAGCGCGAACCCTACGAGATCGTGGCGTTGGAAACTCCCGGCGAGGTCCTCGAATGCGTCGAGGAGCGCCAGGTCAGCCTCATCATCGCCGATCAGCGCATGCCCGAGATGACCGGCACGGATCTGCTGCGGGCCGTGGGCGATCTGTCGCCCGAAACGGCGCGCATCATGTTGACCGGCTATCCGGAGTGCGTGCCCCTGGAAGGTGAGGCGTACCAGCGGCTGTTCGTCAAGCCGTGGGACGGCGAACAGCTGAAGCGGACGATCCGCCATCTTCTACGCGAGGTCGATCGCCAGGCGTCCTACATTCCCGAGTAAGCCGAACGAAGGGTACGGCCGAAGGCCAGGCGTCGGATCGCGCCATCCTGCCCTCCTTTCAACGTCCGACGTCTGACCTCGGCCCACGGGCCTCGATCGGCCTGTTGTTGTTGACATGCCTATTCGCCCTCACTATAGTCCAGCCTTCTCGTCGCTTGTCCGCCGCCCTGCCGGCGCCGCAGAGACCGAGGAAGTCGGACGATGGACGTCCGGCCGGCCTCTTATGCGGATCCGGCGGCCGTGGGACCGGTTGGCAGCCGGAGCCCCGGAAAGACGGCCGGCGAGCGTGAGGAGTCCATCGCATCTGCTTTAGGAGGAATCGATGCCGGAAGCTTCAGTCTCTCCCGAGGAACTGCTCAAAGCGGGCGTCCACTTCGGACATCGGGTCAGCCGCTGGAATCCGAAGATGGCGCCTTACATCTACGACCGACGCAATCAGATCCACATCATCGACGTCAAGCAGACCCTCAAGGGTCTCGTGAAGGCCTACCACTTTCTCGAGAAACTGGCCGCTCGCAACGAGTTGATCTTGTTCGTGGGCACGAAACGACAAGCCGGGCCGGTCATCAAGGCCGAAGCCAAGCGTTGCGTCATGCCCTACGTGGCGGAGCGCTGGATCGGCGGCACGCTGACCAACTACGCCACGGTCCGAGAGCGGCTCAAGCGTCTCGAGGAGATCGAGACCTGGGAGAAAGACGGGACGATCCATCGCTACGGCAAGAAGGAACAGGCGGCCATTCAGCGCGAGAAGCGCAAGCTCGTGCGGAACCTGGACGGCCTGCGGCAGATGCAGCGGTTGCCCGCGGCGCTGGTGGTGGTCGATCCGGCGCATGAAGGCATCGCCGTGCAGGAGGCCGACAAGATCGGCGCCGCCACCATCGCGCTCATCGATACGGACGGCGATCCCGAGACGATCGACGTCGCGATCCCCGGCAACGATGATTCCATGAAGGTCGTGCAGCTGATCATCGGGAAGCTGGCCGACGCGGTGGTCGAAGGCAAGGCGCACGCCGAGCCCGTCGTGGCCAAGCCCGAGCCGGTGCTTCCGGTGGTCGTGACGGCCGGCGGGCGGGATCGAGATCGGCGCGATCGCCGGCCGGGAGGCCCGGGCGGACGCGGACGCGGGGATCGCGGGATGCGCCGGGACGCGGCGCCGGCATCCTCGGCGGGACCGGCTCCCGCAACTCCGGCTCCGGCCGCGCCTCAGCCATGAGCCAGCGGATCATTGTGAGAATCGTGCGTAAATGAAAACCATGGAAATCGATGCCAAGACGGTGATGAAGCTCCGCTCCGAGACGGACGCGGGGATGATGGAATGTAAGAAGGCGCTCCAGGAAACGGCGGGCGACTTCTCCAAGGCGAAGGAGCTGCTGAAGAAGTGGGGCCAAGTCAAGGTCGAGAAGCTGGCGGATCGAGCGGCCGTCGTGGGCGCGATCGGCGCCTATGTCCATAACACCGGCAAGGTGGGGGCGCTGATCGAGCTGGCGTGCAACACCGACCTCGTCGCCAAGAACGCGGAATTCCAGGAACTGCTGAGGGAACTGGCCATCGGCGTCGTGGCGTTCAATCCGAAGTGGGTCTCCAAGGATCAGGTGCCCAAGGACCTCGTGGACGAGGAGAAGAAGAAGTTCGAGGCGGAGGTCAAGGGCAAACCGCCGCAGATCGCCGAGAAGATCCTCGAGGGCAAGCTCGAGAAGAATCTCTTCTCTCAGGCGTGCCTGTTGAGCATGCCCTTTCCGAAGGAGGACATGTTCAAGGGGACGTACGGGGAGTATCTGAAGAGCAAGATCGCCAAGCTGGGCGAGAACATCGTGCTGCGCCGATACGTGAGGATGGAGCTCGGAACGTAATGGCCGCTCCCCGCTACAAGCGCGTGCTGCTGAAGATCAGCGGCGAGGCGTTTTGCAAGGAAGGCGGGCACGGCATCGACTTGGAGGAGACCCGGTCGATCGCCCGGCAGGTGATCGACGCGGCGAAGATCGGGACCGAGATCGCCATCGTCGTCGGCGGCGGCAACATCATCCGCGGCAGCGAGCTGGCCCGCCACGGCACGGACGAGGCGACCGGCGACTACATGGGCATGCTGGCGACGGTGATCAATGCCCTGGCGCTGCAGGACGTGCTGGAGCAGATGAAGCAGCAGACGCGCGTGCTCACGGCGCTCCCGATCCAGGCGGTGGCGGAGCCGTACATCCGCCGACGGGCGATCCGGCACTTGGAGAAGAGCCGCATCGTGATCTTCGCCGCGGGCACCGGCAATCCGCACTTCACGACGGATACGGCGGCGGCGCTGCGGGCCACGGAGATCCACGCCGAGGTGCTGCTGAAGGCCTCGAAGGTGGACGGAGTCTACAGCGACGATCCGCACAAGAACCCGAAGGCCACGCGGTTCGATCGCTTGACGTACATGGAAGTGCTGAACAAGCGGCTCAACGTGATGGATGTAACGGCGATTTCGATGTGCATGGAACAGAGGCTTCCGATCATCGTCTTCAATCTCCGCCGTCAGGGCGCCATCGCGATGGCGGTGGCGGGCGAGGACGGGATCGGGACCATCATCGCGGACGGTTAGGCGGGGGGAAGCTATGCCGTACGAAGACGTCGTCCTCGAGGCCGAAGAGAAGATGGAGAAGGCCGTCGAGGTCATGGTCAACGAGTTCAAAGGGGTGCGGACGGGTCGGGCATCGCCGGGGCTCGTCGAAGGAGTGCGGGTGGAGTACTACGGGGCGCCCACGCCGCTCAAGGGCCTCGCCTCCATCACCGTGCCGGAGCCGCGGCTGATCATGATCAAGCCGTTCGACGCGAAGGCGCTGGGAGACATCGAGAAGGCGATCCAGAAGAGCGACCTGGGGCTCAACCCGCAGAGCGACGGCAAGATCCTGCGGCTGGTGATCCCGCCGCTGTCGGAAGAGCGGCGCAAGCAGATGTCGAAGCTCGTCAAGGACATCGGCGAGAAGGCGAAGGTGGCGCTGCGCAACGTGCGGCGCGACGCGAACGCCGCGGCGGACGCCGAGGAGAAGGAAAAGAAGATGTCCGAGGACGAGAAGAAGCGCACGCGCGAGGAGCTGGACCGGCTGATCAAGGCGCACGAGGCGAAGATCGCGGATCTGGTCGAGAGGAAGATCAAGGAAGTGATGGAGGGGTAGGGCCCTCCGATCTCTCGGCGAACGCGCGGTGCACGAACTCGGCGTATCCGTCGATGCCCTGCGCCGACTGCGGGACGCCTTCGATGGGACAGACCTGCGGGCCGGGGATGTTTTCGTACCCCAGGCCGATGTTTCGAAACCCCTCGCGTTCGACGATGCGATTGAGGGCGTACCTCGGGTGGGCCGGATCGGCGGACCGCCGGCCGGGCGCGTCCTGGTAGGCGCCGCCCTCCGTTTCCTTCCCGCCGTCGAGCCGGCTGTAGAGCCAGAAGCCCGCGTTGTCGACGACCTCCAGTCGCCAGACGCGGACGGCCAGCTCCTGGGACAGGCACTCCGCGAGCCTCTCGTCGGTCAGCCCCCAGCGCTCTCTCATTTCGTTATTGTAATATCGAAATTCGAAAACGCCGGTCCAGCGGGCCAGGCGCGGGGAGATCCAAAAGAGCCGCGTGCGCGACTCCTGGGCCTGCTTCATGCGGCGCGGGTGCAGGTCGGGACGCATGTCCGCGCGGGCGAACCCGCGCGCGCGCAGACATCGCTCCAAGGCTTCGAGCACGGCGCCTTGCTCGGCGTCGATGTACAGATGGCCGAAGGGCATGGATCGGTGAATATAAGGCCGCGTGGGGGCGGCGTCTACAGGTGCGTCGTCTCCTTGCCGAAGGAGGGCGTCTGCGGCGTGGTCGACGTGCTGAACTTCTGTCCGGAGGAAGGCGGGGCCATGAGCTGGCCCAGGATCTCGGGCAGATCGGCGATGGCTCCGATGGTGAAATCCGCCAGGCCCGCGGCGGCCTCCGCGGCCTTGGACGGGCGCACGAAGACGGTGCGCATTCCGGCCGAGCGGGCGCCGACCAGGTCGGTGTCGGGGTTGCTTCCGATGTGGACGGCGGTTTCCGGCGGGACGTTCAGGCGCGCCAGCGCCCGCGTGAAGAACTCCGCGGCGGGTTTGCGCAGGCGCAGCTCGTCCGAGAAGCACAGCACGTCGAAGAAGGGCTTCATGTCGAATTGGCTCAGGATCTCGCGCAGGACCTTGCCCGGGGTTCGGTGGGTGTTGCACAGCAGGGCCAGCCGCAGCCCCGAGGCGCGGACCGCCGCGAGAACCGCGTTCGCTCCCTGGGCCGGCTTGGGAGGGAACTTGAGCGCCGCCTCGCCGTATACCCTCGACGCCTCCAGGAGGGCCTGTCCGGAGAGGCGGCCGTCTATGGGGCTCCCTGCGGCCGTCTCGATGAACATCTTCGTCTGCTCGAGGATCGAGAGGTCGAGGTTGGCGCTCCAGAAGGGGTCGAGCCTCGCGAAAATGGCCTGATGCGCCTGCTCCAACGCCTCCGCGGATAATTCGAGGTGGTTGGCGCGGGCCACGCGGGCGATCTCACTGACCCGATAACCACGGCGCGCCGCCTCGGTATCCGCGTCTTCGTGGATGAGCGTCTCCCAGAGGTCCAACGTCACCGCGCGCAGCATCCTTGCGAACGCTATCACACGAATGCGCCGCTGTCAACGGGGCGGCCGGGCGAATATCGGTTGTCGCCGACGGAGAAGGCGAGTACGTTCTAACCGGGATTACTCACGCCCCAGGAGAGATCATCGATACACTCTTGAAGCGTCGATGGTGTTCGTGAACCATGACTCGACATGAAGCGAAGAACGTGTAAGAAAGGGAAGGTGGAGAGTTTGTCGCGGTTCGTTGTTCGTGAATAGATCGGGTCAAGACCATGGCTTCTCGAGTGGAGATCGTTCCGGCCGGCCCCAGGAACATCGAGCTCGCCGTTCCGGGGTCCAAGAGCCTCACCAACCGCGCGTTGATCTGCGCGGCGCTCGCGGAAGGCGAATCCCGCCTCTTGAACGCGTCCCTGTCCGACGACTCGCGGCTGCTGTTGGCGGCGCTCAAGCGGCTCGGCGTTGAGTGCTCGGTGGACGAACCGCGGTGCGAGGTCCGCATCCGCGGCGGCCGCCTGCCCCGCGGAGAGGCCCGGTTCGAATTGGGCAACGCGGGAACGAGCCTGCGATTCCTGACTTCGATGCTCTGTCTGGGGCAGGGCGCCTTCGTCGTCGACGGCAGCGGTCGGATGCGGGAGCGGCCCATCGGGAGCTTGGTCGACGCGCTTCGCGCGCTCGGGGCGGACATCCGCTACCTGGCGTCGGAGGGATTCCCGCCGATCGAGATCCGCGCCCGCGGGCTCTCCGGAGGCCGGGCTCGGGTGGCCGGGGATCAATCCAGCCAGTTCCTGTCATCGCTGTTGCTGGCGGCTCCGTACGCGCGCGGGCCGGTCGAAGTGGAGGTCGACGGGGCGGTGGCGTCGCGCCCATACGTCGACATGACCCGCCAGGTCATGGAGGCCTTCGGCGGCGGTCCCTACCGTGCCTGCGAGTTCTCCGTCGAAGGCGATGCGGCGGCGGCCGGCTACTGGTGGAGCATGGCGGCCGTGACGCGCGGACGTGCCCGCATTTTGGGCATCGGGGCCGCGTGCGCGCAACCCGAGATGGGATGGGTCGGCGATCTGCGGCGGATGGGCTGTCGCGTCGAGGCATCGAGCGACTGGACGGAGGTGTCGGCGAGCGGGGCTCTGTGCGGGATCGACGCGGCCATGAACGACCATCCGGATTCGGTGCCTACCCTGGCGGTTGCGGCGCTCTTCGCCGCGGGACCCACCCGCGTTCGCGACGTGCGTCACCTGCGCTTCAAGGAGACCGATCGTCTGGCGGCGCTGGCGCGGGAGCTGACGAAGCTCGGGGCTCGCCTGGTCGAGCATTCGGACGGGCTCGAGATCGATCCTCCGGTGCGAACGACGCCCGCGGAGATCGAGACGTACGGCGACCACCGAATGGCCATGAGCTTCGCGGTGGCCGGCGCGGCGGCGTCCGGTATCGTCATCGTGGACCCGGAGTGCGTGGCCAAGAGCTACCCGAGTTTCTGGCGGGACGCGGAGAAGGCGGGTGTGCGGGCGCTTCCAAGAGTTTCTTAACCGGGATTGTGGGGCGACGATGAATTGTTGAAAGGGTGAGTCTCTCGTAAGAAGTAGGGGCAAGTAGAATGCCAGGGCGATCCGCCTTCGCTTTCGCGTCGTTTTCGAGGTTTCGCGAGCTACGGCGGATGAGTCGCCCGCAAGGAAAGGACTTTGTACGGGCGACTCAAGGGTGTCTCCGGACGTGAACGGAATGGGTCAGAGAGGTTTGAGCCCCAGGTGATGCAGCACGGCGTGCCATTGAGTGTAGCGGTGGAACTCCTCCAGCTGCAGGAACAGCAGGTCCCGGAGGTCCGCGCCCGATTGGAACTTGGCGCTGATCTCGGTGAACGCGCGCGCGCTGCGGGTTCGCAGCTCCTGGACGAAGAGGTGGAAGCCCCACGCTTCGCCCAGTTTCAGCTGGTCGGCGGCGTGCGCGTAGGCGAAGTCGTCCATGGACAGGCGCAGCCAGACCGAGCGGGCGGCATCGATGATGTCGGCATGCACCCGGAGCTTCCTGTCGAAGCGCGCCTGCAGTTGGTCGAAGATCGTCTCATCCGAGCGCGGTCGGGGCTTCCCGCTTTCCCGTTCAGCGACGGGCGGGGCGTTCAGCTTGAGGATGAGGTTTTCGCGAAGCAGGTCCCGAACGCCCGGCTCACCCTCCAGGCGGTGCAGCGGAGGGATCGCGTCGAATCGTATCCTCGGGAAGAGGTCCTGGAACTCCGGCAGGGCGACCGCGCCGAGGGAGACGACGTCGACGTCCGACCAGGGCAGGTCGCAGAGGTCTTTGTCCCCGGCGCCCCGATAGCGCAAGGTCGCTTCGGATCGCTCCACGGCGATCACTTTGCGCGGTCCCGGCAGCAGCGGGAGATCCTCGTTGCGGACGCAACGGACCGGGATGCCGTCCCGCAGGAGCTCTTCCGCCAAACGCCGCGCGTCTTCCTCGCCGAGGTCTTCGAGCAGGATGCCGCGTCCCCGGCGGATCCGCATCTTGGCTTCGAGGCGCGTCACGCCCAGCATGGGCGCGACGATGTCCCCGTACTTGCGGGCGTCTACGGCGGCGTCGCGCTCGAGCACGATGGTATGCAGGTCCATGTTTCGGTAGGATCGACGATCCCGCCGACGGCATCAAGGGAAACGCGGCGGAGGATGCCGATTCCGGCAAATTCTCGGGCGGCTTTAGCGAATAGAGAGGAGGCGGCGACAAGGGGCCGGAAGCCTGCGGTGCAGGAGGAGTTTTGTTAGGATAGAACTTCGTCGGACGGAAGGGGCGAGCGCGGGTGATCGGTCCCCTTTCAGAACGGAGGGTGCTTTTGTGCGTCGATTCTTGTGGTCGCGAGGCGCGCGCGGTCTGTCGTTGGTCGAGGTCGCGATCGCGTTGGCCGTGTTCGCGGTAGGCATGCTCGGCGTGCTGGGGATGTTGCTCAGAGTGGGGGTTCACAACGAGTCGGCCAGCGACACGACGCACGCCCAAGACGCCTGTCAGGAGATGCTGGAGAAACTGCTTTCCATGTCCTTCGACGGCATGAAGAAATTCCACGACGATGCCGTCAAGGCGAAGGGACGCTGCGCGTTCCGCGCGAAGCACATCGATCCGAATTTGGAGACGGGGAGCGTGCGCATTGAGGCGGTCGACCCGGACGCGATCGGGGACGCGGATCCGACGAACGATCTCGGCGGCGACGGAGCGTTGGTCCGGATCATCGTGGCGGTGGACGGCGCGCTCGCCGGCAAGCCGGTCAAGGCGAGCCTGACGACGTTCCGCTCCACCGAGGTGCCTCCTCCACCTCCTCCGCCTCCACCACCTCCTCCGGTGGTCGCTCCTCCGGCGCCTCCTCCTGCGCCCCGTCCGGTACCGGCGCCGCCGAAGCCGAAACCGACCCCGAGCCCGTCGCCGGCCCCGGCCCCGGCTCCACCCAAGCCGGTGCCGCCCAAGCCTGTTGTGCCGCCGGCACCGCCGCCGGAGACCCCGGTCCTTTGACGTGAAGGAGCTCTCGATGAGTCGACCGCATGCGGGGTTCACGCTCCTGGAGATCGCGATCGTCCTGGCGATCCTGGCGATCATGGTGGGCGGGTTCTATGCGCTGCTGGCGTCGGGAGAGCGCCAGTATGACCGCGAGGTGTTCCAGCGGGATGCGGCTTGGAAGGTGCGCGAGGCCGTGGATCGCGTCGTGGTCGATCTGCAGGAAGGATCGATGGCGTTGACCCGAGTCGAGAAGGTCGCTGATCCGCTGTTTCCGGCCCCGATGACGGTCGTGGCGGTGCCGAGCGCGCGCGACGCGAACGGGGTCTTCCGCACCGAAGGTAATCGGCCCGTGTGGCAGAGGCTGGTCGTCTATGCCCTGCATCTCGATCCGAGCGACGGCACGACCGAGCTGCGGCGATATGAAGCGTCGAGCGCGTCGGCGGCCTTCAAGCGTTTCTTCGAGGCGGGCGCGATGCCGCCTCCGGCCATCTCCGTGACGGCGACCGAGTTGCGGTTCGAGGACGTCGTCGTCTCGCGCTCCGACGGAACAAGGGTGCTGGCCGGCGTGGAGTCGCTGGATCTCTCGAAGCCCGCCGAGGCCGGGGCCATCGGCTGGACCGTAGAGCTTCGGACCGAGGGGACTCTCAGGGCGCAGGGAGTCGGTGTCCGATCGGGGGTCACGGGACGCAATTGACGGAGGGTTTCACGATGGCCTATGGAAAAAGGGGTGCTGCGCTTGTCCTGGTGAGCATGCTCCTCGTGCTGGCGGCGGGCATGGCTCTGGCCCTCGGCGTCTTCTCCGGAGCCTTCGTCCGCCGGGCGAGCGCGCAGAGGTTCTCGACGACGGCTTCCTACGCGGCGGAAGCCGGGCTGGAGGCCGCCTGGTATCGGATCCGCGCCAGCGAGTACGACGGGACGTTCAACGTATGGTTGGAGTCCAATTCGCTGCCGCCGCCCGACGGGTTCCCCGCGATCACGAACATGCCGGTGAACGGCGCGATCGTAACGGTGACGGTCTACAAGCTCGGCAACCAGCTTTACCGGGCCGAATCGACGGCCGTGGCGGACGACCAGCGGGTGACCGTGGCGCAGGAATTCCGCGGGAATCACTCCCTCGCGTCGTACATGTTCTTCAACCAGAAGGACATCAAGTTCGGGAAGACGGTGGTCCGCGGAAAGGTGCACACCAACGGGAAGACGCAGATGCACTACGGCGGTGCCGTCTTCTACGACGACGTGACGTTCGCCAAGGGGAAGAAGCCGGACTACCTCAA
Organism: Planctomycetota bacterium; assembly: GCA_016190155.1. Lineage (GTDB taxonomy): Bacteria > Planctomycetota > MHYJ01 > MHYJ01 > JACPRB01 > JACPRB01. The sequence continues at coordinate 1,952 of JACPRB010000203.1, read as the reverse complement.
GGGGGCCGACGAGGCCAATACGACCTTTTTCGGCAAGCACGAACAGGTGGATCCCGTGAGCATCCCGGTCGGGGACATCGCGAGGCTCAGGGATTTCGCGGAGCCCAGCTACATGATCGATGACGCGAGCGCCAAGACGTACATCACCGCGATGCGCGACATGGTCCGGATCAAAGTCGTCAAGGGCGGGAGGGTGGTCTCCGATCTGCCGTTGCCCGTGCCGAGCAAGGGCGTGATCTTCGCGCGGGGCGACGTCTATGTCAGCGGCGACACCTCGGTGCGCTACACGATCGCGAGTCTCGGGAGGGTCTTCATCACGGATCGCCTTCGCTACGTGGATCAGGATGGGGATCCGGCTTATGTGTTGAAGCGCGACGGCGCGGTGGTTCCCGACATCGACACGGGTCCGGGAGTCGCATGGACGGCCGAGAACGGCTTTGAGTATGCTCCGAATCCCGACTTCAATCCGGATGGAGGTCAATCTCCGGAGCTGGGGATCATGGCGAAGAAGTCGATCGAGATCGGGCGGGACGCGCCTTACAATCTGGAGTTGCATGCCGCGTTGCTCTCGGCGGAAGGCAAGGTCTCTTTCAGCCTCGAGCGCGCGAAGGGAAACCTCCGCGTCGTGGGATCGCTGGCTTCTTATGAAGCGGGGGCGCGGTACCAGCCGGATTCGTCGCTCGAGGGATACAAAGGGTGGGGCTTGTCCGGCGAGTACATCTACGATGAGAATCTGGGGGCCACGCCTCCGCCGCACTACCTCTTGGCGAATCGTCCGGAGGAGGGGCCGCGGTGGCGGATGCACGTCGAGGAGGTTACCCATGTCGTCCCCTGAGCGTGCGCGGCCTCGCTGGATACCTTGGCTGACGGGCACGGCGCTGGCCTCGGCGATCTTCGGGCTCGTGGTTCTGGCGACGTCCTCCGGTCGGAGTGAACCGCCGGATCGTCTGCAGAAGGACGCTCCGAAGGTGACCGAGACCTCCGAGACGGGGGTCTGGGAAACGGATCGGATCTACGTCGAGCTGCCTCCGTCGGAGTCGGAGGAAGAAGAGAAGGAAGAAGAGCCGGCGGCGGAGATCGAGCAAGAGACGGAGGAATGAAAGCCGGCTAACGCTTGCCCTTCTTCGGAGCGTCGAGGGGCTGGGACGGATCGGAGAGTGCGGCCGCCGCGGAGCGGCCCGTCTTCGCGGCGGAGAGCGCCTGTTCCAAGGCTTGACGCGCGGCGGCCGGAGCGCGCCTTTGGAGGTCGCGCAGCGTCCGCAGGTGCGCATCGAGGGCTCGGGTCAACTTGGCCTTGGGACCGGCGGTGTCGCGTCCTTGCCCGGCCGCGTTCTGCAGCGCGGGCACGATGCCGCGATTGAGCAGGGCGTCGTAGGCGGTCGCGATTCCCTCCGATTGCGCCAGGTTCACGCGGATCGCGTCGACGCGGCGATCCAGCATCGCGATCATGGCGATCATGCGCTGATCGAGCGTCTTGCCGGCCGCGACGGCGGTCATCTCCTGGACGGCGGGGAGGGCTTCGTGTTTGCCCTTGCGCAGCGACGCGGGCCGCCGCCGGCCGCTCAAGGCCGCCTTGCAGGCGGCCGAGGCGGCGTCGAGGAGTTTGCCGAGGCGCGACTCTTCGAGGGAATCGATACGAGCGAGATGATTCCGGAGGACCCCTTCGGCGGATTGACGCGTCGGTGCGTCGGATCGCGCGCGCAGCACCGCGGCGGAGACTCCCTCGCCGATCAAGGTCTCGTAAGAGGCCACGAGCTCGCGCGCCATTTCTTCGAGTCCCGCGTCCGCGGCGGCTCCGGCCTCTTCGAGGCGCGAGAACGCGGCCTGTGACAACGCGTCGATCATGGGTCCGTCGCCGGTCGCGGACAGGACGGCGACCTGTTCTTCGAGGACTTTGGAGCGCCACGCCGGCTCTCCCGGTAGGGGCAGGGTCCGCGCGGGAGGAGGGGTGG
>JACPRB010000024.1 GCA_016190155.1 Planctomycetota bacterium | reverse complement strand
CCTCGACCGAACCGATTGTGTTTCAGCAGGCGTATGACCTGACGCAATGGTACGCCCAGCGGACACCGGGTTTTCCAAAGACGCACCGGTTGACGCTCGGCGACCGCTTGGAACACGCGCTCTTCGATCTGCTCGCATTCCTTCAAGACGTGGCGTACGGCAAGAACCGCGCCGTGGTGCTGTCGAAGGCACAGGACCAGGTGGATCGGCTGCGGCTTTGGAACCGACTTGCGCGGGATCTCAAGTGCATCAGGCCGAAGCAGTACACGTACGCCGCGGAGCGGATCGAGGAGATCGGGCGGCAGGTGGGAGGCTGGACCCGGTCGTCGCGCGGGCAGGCGCTCCCTGCGCGCGCGTCGGACGGGACCGCACGCCCGTTGCCTGCGCGGCGGGAGCTGGAACAACAACGACGACAACACGCGGTCGGTGAACCGCAACAGGAACCAGCCCGCGACCTCCAGGGTCCTCACTTCAGCTTATGGCACTGGATGCAGAGATCGCGATCCTTGCCGTAGTGCAGCATCTTCTCGATATCGGTGCCGTGGGCGTCGTGGCAGGACAAGCAGGTGATCTTGCCCTCCGTGTTGAGTCTCGCGCGCGAGCCGGAGATCACTTCGATCTTGTCCGACGGCTGGACGTCGACGGCGTGCTGGTGACGCTTGTGGCAGGACTCGCACAATTCGAGGTCTCGTCGCTTGTGAGTGAGCGACGCATGGTCCGAGGCGTGAGGGTCATGACACTTGACGCACTCGCCGCTCTGGAACGGGGCGTGCACGGCGCTGCGCTGCTCGATCGCGGCGATTTGAGGATGGCACGAGAAGCAGAGCTGCTTCGGGGGATGCTTCAGGAGCTTCTGCGAGCTCGTCGCGTGGGCGTCATGACAGTCCAGGCACTTGCCCTCCGACACGGGTTTGTGGACGACGGCCCGCGCGAACTTCTCCCGCTTCGCGTGGCAGTCGTAGCACAGCTCGGGGATGGCCTTCTTGAGCGCTTGCACGTCGCCCGGCTCGGCGGTATGGCACCCGGCGCAATCCGCCTGCTGCACCGGATAGTGCGTGACCGTCTTGAGCAGCTTCTTGTTGGCGGAGGAGTGCGGATCGTGGCAGACGAGGCAGTTCAGTTTCTGGATCGGCAGCCCGGAGTGCGAGGTCGTCAGCTTCGCGGAATCCTGGTGACATGAAAGGCAAAGCTCCAACGTACCTTTCCGTACGACGGCGGGTTCCTTCGAGGCGTGCGGATCGTGGCACTCCATGCACTTTCCTTCCTTCACCGGAGCGTGCACGACGGCCTGTTCGAATTTCTCCTTCTGGTTGTGACAAGTCGCGCACAACTTGGCCGGAGTCTCCTTGAGTAGATCCTCCGTCGTCGCGGCGTGCGGATCATGGCAGTCGGAACACCCGCGCTTCTTCAGCGGGGTGTGGACGAACGGACGAGCGAGGACCTGCTCGAACGGTTTGTGGCACGTCACGCACAGCCGGGCCTCGGCGTCGTCCAGGAAATGCTTGTCGTCGGAGGCGTGGGGGTTATGGCAGGGGATGCACTTGCCCTCTTCGAGCGGCTTGTGCGGCGTCTTGCCGGCGAGCGACTGCTCGAATTTCTCATGGCACTTGAGGCACATCTTGCGCAGCTTGTCCGCGCCGGCGGCGCCGAGGCGGTCCTGAGCGTGAAGCGGGGCGGCGAGGATCGCCAGCGTGATGGAGACGGCCAGTCCCGCCGCGAGAATCTTCACCGCCGAAAATGCGGTGGGAGCGGCGTGTTTTCCACTGGGGCGGATGGCTCTCATAGATGCGTTTCTCGCAGGGGGAACCGATGAACGCTTGAACGGTGGAACGTGCGTCAGTGACATTCGCCGCACCCTCCCTTCTCGTAGGGGTCGTGCAGGAAGCGCTTGGACAGACCTTTCTTGGCCGAAGCGTGCGAATCGTGGCACTTGGAGCAATCGGACTTCTCGGCGGGGATGCCCGCGTGAGACGTCCTGAACGCCTCGTCGTCCGCCTTGTGGCACGACAAGCACAGCCCGGGAACGGGCTTCGTGAGCATGCGGTGGTCCTCGCCGCCGTGGGACCGGTGGCACGACGTACATCCCTCCTCGACGGGCGCGTGCACCACCTCCTGCTTGAACTCCTCCTTCGACTTGGAGTGACATGAGGTGCACAGACCCGCGTCCTTGCGCGTCAGCAAGGCGGGGTGAACCGAGCCGTGGTTGGAGTGGCAGGAGGCGCACTGTCCGCGCGCGGCGGGATCGTGGACGAACTTGTCGCCGAATCCGCGCAGGACGTCCTCGTGGCACTTCGCGCAGAGCGCGGGAGCGGCCTCCTTGAGCTGGCCCTTGACGTGGGACGCGTGCGCGGTGTGGCAGCTCAGGCAGGACGCTTCCTTGTTCGCTTCCGCATGCACGTTGGGCAAGCCGAACTGGTCCTTCACGGAGGCGTGACACTTGACGCACACCTCGGACGTCTTCGTCTTCATCATTCCCGGCTCGGCGCTGCCGTGTCCGGTGTGACATTCCGTGCACGCCCCGCCGGAGAAAGGCGTGTGCTGGAACTTCATGGTGCGCTGCGCCTTCGTCGGCTGATGGCAGTCGTAGCACAGGCTCTCGGTGTCTTTGACCAGGATCTTCGCATGAGTGGATCCGTGAGGGTCATGGCAGGACAGGCAGTCGCCGTTCTCGAAGGCCGCGTGCGTGTGCTTGCTGGCGAGCCGTTTGCCCGTCTCCGGATGGCACGACAAGCACAGGCCGGCGATGTCCTGGCGCGCCAGACCGTCGCGATCGGAGGCGTGCCCGACGTGACACGCGGAGCACTGTCCGTCCGCGAAGGGCTTGTGGATCTGGCTGACCTTGAGCACGCCCTGCAGGCTCTGATGGCATTCCAGGCAGAGCTGCTTCTCGTCCTTGACGAGCAACGCGCGATGCCCGGAGCCGTGCGTCGCGTGGCACGTGGAGCAGTCCTTGTCCTTGATGGGCGCGTGGACGTGCTTGCCGGTCAGGACGGTCTTCGAGTGGCAGTTCGCGCACAGCGCCGACCCCTGCAGCTTCAGGGGCGCGGCCTGCGTGCCGCCGGTGGGCGGGGCGTGACAGGCGGCGCAATCGCCTTCCGCCACGGGCTTGTGCATCTGGGGGAGGAGGAGCTTGGGGCGGCTCGACGCGTGCGGCGCGTGGCATGGCGTGCAGCCGGAAGCGACGGAGTAATCGCGGTGGGCGGCGCGGAACTTCGGGTCCTCGAAGGCGTGGCAGGTTCCACAGAGATCCGCCGCCCGGCCCTTGACTTGTCCGGGCTGATCCGAGGCGTGCGCGTCGTGGCAGCCGCCGCACTTGGCCTCCTTCACCAGCGGGTGCACCGACGCCTGCTTCATCTCCTCCTTCTGGGCCGCGTGGCATTGCAGGCAAAGGTCCCCCGACGTCTTCGTCAGGAGCTGCTTCTCGACGCCCGCGTGGGAGTCGTGACAGCTCCAACAGACTTCCTTGCTGAAGGCGGAGTGGACGTGTTTGAGCGAGAGCGCCTTCTTCTGGTCCTCGTGGCACGTGACGCACAGGTCGTTGGACCACGACTTGAGCACGAGCTTGTTGGAAAGGCCGTGGCGATCGTGGCAGGCCTCGCACTTTTCCTCTTTGAAAGGCTTGTGGAGGTTCGGCTGGGCCATGAGAGGCTGCATCTGCTTGTGGCATTCCATGCAGGTCCTCCGGCCGGCGACGCGCGAATCCCGGGTGTTGCACGCCGTGACGGCGCCCACGAAGGGCAGCAGCGCGGCCAGCGCCGTCAATCTCAGCAGACCAAAGGAGGCGACCCCCGGGCTCCCTCCGGCCCTTGGTCGCTGGTCTTTGCTCTTTGGTCTTTGGTCTTCTCGCGTCGGCGCTGCGGCGTTTTGGAGGTTCATGGTGAACGTCCTCTCAGGGCTGCTCCACTCGTACGACGGTGATGATGAAGCCCGGCGCTTTGATCTCGTGCCGGCTCTCTTCCTCTTTGAAAAACCATTGCGTGTAGACCGGTTTGTCCATGTGCCCCAGCGTGATCTTGGCCCCGGGGTTGCGCAGAGACGACGACCTCGACGTGATCTCGCGCGTCTTGGGATCCATGAAGAAGTCGCCCGTGAAGTCCTTCAGGATCAGCCAATAATGCGTGTCGTGGATGTACACCTTCTTCCGGAGTTCGAGATCATAGGTGGCGCTGAAGTTCTGGTATTCCAGGTGCCGCACCATCACGGTCACTTTCTTCACGGGGGTCTTGACGGCGGGATCCTTGAAAGCGAAGCCGAGCAGGATCGCGCATCCCGTGATCCCCAGGATCGTCGCCGCCGGCAGGAATCTTCGTGGTTTCATGACGGGGCTAGCTCGCAAGGTAGCTGTGCAACCCGGGGAGCAGATAGCTCACCCCGAAGAACGTGAACACGACGGCGAAGAATCCCGCGACCGCGAACCACGACGACCTCGGTCCGATCCATCCGCGCATGAAGCGGAAGTGCAGGTACAGGAAGTACACGAGCCAGGTGATGAGCGACCACGTCTCCTTCGGGTCCCACCCCCAATATCGGCCCCAGGCCTCGTTGGCCCAGACGGCGCCGGTGATGATGCCCAGTCCCAGGAGCGGGAAGCCGAACGTGATGCTGCGGTAGACCCCCCGGTCGAGAACGGCCGGGTCCGCCGACGACGAGAGCTTCGCCAGCAGCGCCTGGATCGGCCACGCCAGCGCCAAGGCCGCCGCCGGAATCGCCCCGAGGGTGATCGTCGTGAGGCGGCCCTCCGTTTCCGGGCCCGCCCACTTCGCGCGTGTCGCCAGCAGGGCGAGGGCGACGCACAGGATCCCGCCGAGCGTCAGGGAGGACACCAGCACGGCGCCGGCGCGGTGCTTGCCGCCGGTGAGACCCAGGTGAAGGAGCGCGGCGATGAAGGAGAGGAACAGCCCCGCGTAGGCGACGAAGCACAAAATGACGTGGATCGTCAGCCAGAAGTTGTTGCGCAGCGCGGGCATCACCGGCTGGACGCCGCCCTGGAAGAGCGTGGCGTAGCCCAGCACCATCAACGCCAGCGTCGAAGCGAACGGGCCGAGGATCGCGATCCGTGTGATGCCCTGAAACGCCAGTGTCACGAACGTCAGGGCCACTCCGAGGAACGCGAGGACTTCGAACGTGTTCACGAAGGGCGGGCGCTGAAGCTCCACCCATTCGTGAGCGATGAAGGCGAGGCCCGACAAGCCGCTGATCCCGAGCATGATCGAGCCCGCGATCGTCCCGAACCTTCTACGCGCGGCCGAGGTCCCGATCAGATGCGCGACCACGGAGGCCAGACACGCGTAAAGAGAGAGGTCGAAAAAAACGGATCTCACGCCGATCTCCCTTTCAACCAAGGACGTCCGAACGAGGCGAAAAGCAGGCCCGCGCTCAAGATCGCGAACCCAACATAAATAAGCGGGAGGCCGGGATCCTTGACGACGCGGAACGCCGGCGTCCACTCGTTGCCGGTGCGCGGCTTGTACGCGTTTTGATAGAGGCGATACCCTCTGTGGACGAGCGGATGGTTCACCGACACCGTTTGCGCGGCCACGACCTTCTCGCCTTCGAGCACCTTCACCGCGCTGTCGAAGTTGCGGATATCCCCCTCATGGCCTTCCTGATAGCCGTAGGCGATGTTCACCTCTCCGGGCGCCACGCAGAAGCTCTCGCCGTTCTTCAGCGTCACGGATTCATCCCGACCGGCGCCTCGAATGTGCACCCGGAGCGCGGGATTCAAGAGGCCGCCGCCCGCGTCGACCTCCTTGCGTGTCAGGGCCGCGTGGGGGCTGTACCGCTCCAACGTGAGCGAGACCCCGTCGCGGTTGACGGGGACGGATTGTCCCGGCGTCAAGTCGACGATCGTTCCTCCGGATCCGCGCAGCGCGTGCCGGATCTCCATGCCGTCCAGGACGGTGCGGATCCTGGCCAGCACGGGCGTGGGATCTTCCGGGAAGCGGTAGACGACCGAGACGTTCTTGTACAGAGGCGCGTGGTTGAGGCCGTACTCGGGGTACTTGCCGAAAACCCAGCGCTCTTCGTCGCCTTGAGAGCCGGAGATGGCCACCTGAACCGCGGGGTTCACCGGAGCCAGGTCGGCGTCCGGCTTGTCTCGTTTGGAGTAGTCCAAGGTGGCGAGGTTCACGGCGACGACCGTGCCGTCCGACAGGCCCATCACCTGGCCTGCCCGGGGAGGCATGCTGCGCACGATTTTCTGATCGCGCAACCGAACGAAGAGCCTGGGGGTCTCCGGGCCCCACAGGGTGTCGGAGAGATCGGGATCGAGGCCGAGATACGCGACCTTGAAAGTGTGGTTGTGGTCGTCCCCATGGCCTTCGCGGTGCGGCGTCTGGATCACGGTTTCCTTCTTTTCCTCGGCGACGAGCCATCCTTCGAAAACCGGCGTGCCGTCGGAATCGTTCACTTTCACGAGGACGCCCGGTCCGATGTTCTCGTCCGAGCGCTCCACGACTTCTTCCTGGAGCTGATGATTCTCGAATACGTCCTCCACGGTGAAGGTGACCTCGCCTCGGTCGGTGGACAGCGTGGTTCCTTTCTTGACGACGAAGGACTCCATGCGCGCGGCCACGCCGGGGCCTTCCTGGAGGATCCAGAGCCGGGGCGGATAGAGATCGAGCGAGAACTTCTCGAGCCGGAGCTGGAAGGGCAGGGGATAGGTCGTCTTGCCGTCGTCGGAAGTGAAGCGGTCGACGGGCTTCCCTTCGCGAAGGTCGGCGCCGGCGATGCCGCCTTCCTTTCCCCAGAAGGCGCCGACGGCCGCTCCCGCGAGGATCGTGAGCGCGCCGACGTGGCTGACGAAGGAGCCCAATGTGGCCCATCTCAGGAACCGGGCGCGGTGGATCGCGCAGGCTACGAGATTCACGCCGAAGGCGGCGAGCAGCACGAGGAACCACTTGGCGCGGTAGACGGCGGCGTACGCCATGGCGGGCTTCAGCAACGTCGCCACGAGCGCCGCCGCCAGGATCGCGCCGCCCAGCACGGCGGCGAGCTTCACGGATGTGAGGAGTTTCCAGACTCGCGTCATGGGAATGAGGACCCTGAGGGGAACAGAGGACCCTGAGAAAGACGGAACCTGAACACCAGAGGACGCAGAGGACTCAGAGAAGAACTCCTGAATGGAGAGGATCTTCGAACGGACGAACCGACGAACGTATGAACGGTTGAACGCGTGAACGGGCGGCTCACGGCTTACCTCCGATGGCACTCGTAGCACATCTTTCCGGCCTCCATGCTCGAGGCCAGGAAAAACGGGACATTCGACGAGTGCGGCCGATGGCACGTGACGCAGGTCATGGTGCCTTGGGCGCTCAGGGTCTTGCGGACTTCGTCGGACAGGAGCATGTCGGGCGGGGGCGCGACACCGACCGGGTGGGGGAACGCCTTGTGTTTCTCCGAGTGGCACGTGGTGCACAGCGAATCGACGCCGGCCTTGAGCGCCTTTCCGGCGGCGGATGCGTGGGGATCGTGACACGTCAGACACTTGCCTTCGCGCACGGGGAAGTGGATGAGGCGTCCTCCGGCGATCTCGTCGGTCTTGTGGCACTTCGCGCAGAGTTCCTCCCGGCCGACGGAGAGCTGTTTCTTGAAATCGGCCCCGTGGGGCACATGGCACTCGAGGCAGCCGTGCTGCGCCACCGCCGTGTGCGGGATCTCCGATTTCAATCGTTGGGCCAGCTCCTTGTGGCAGGACAGACACAGCTCGTTCGGCTCGGCCAGGAGCAGCGATTTCGTGTCGGTGGCGTGCGGCTTGTGGCAGGCGACGCACTGGCCGGCGGCGACGGGCGCGTGCACCACCTTCTTCAGGGCGCTGGCGTGGACTTCCTTGTGGCAGGAATAGCAGACGTCCGGCGTCGGCTGTTTCAGCAGAGTCTTCTGGGCGGCCGAATGGGGCTCGTGGCAGATCGTGCAGTCCTGCTTGAACGGCGGGTGCACGGTCTTCAGCCCCATGTCCTCCTTCGCCTGGGCGTGGCACTTGTAGCACAGGGTGGGCGGCAGGGTCTTGAGGCACGCCTTGTGGTCGGACGCGTGCGGCGCGTGGCAGGACAGACAGAGGCTCTCGCGCGCGGGCTCGTGATGCATCGCCAGGGAAGGCTCCGCGCCTTTGGTCCCGTGGCATGTGCGGCAGATTTTTTCGGGCGCGGCCAGCAGCTCGGGCGGCTTTCCCTCCTGCATGAGATGGCAGCCCGCGCAGTTCTTCTCTTTGAAGGGATAGTGCTGCGATTTCTTGACGAGCTTCGTGTTGGTCGAGGCGTGCGGATTGTGGCACATGAGGCAGTTGGACTTCTCGAAGTCGATCTTGAAGTGGGCGGCCTTGATCGAGTCCTTCGAGGCGTCGTGGCAGCCCCAGCAGAGGTCCGGGGCCTTCTTCGAGAGCAGCGGCTTGTTGTCGGTCGCGTGGGGACTGTGGCACTGGACGCACTTGCCTTCCTTGAACGGGGCGTGGACGGAACTGTAGCTCCTCCACGCGTCCATTTCCTTGTGGCAGCCGAAGCACGTCTGATCCGCGGGCGTCTTGAGCATCTTCGCGTTGGGACCGGCATGCGGGTTGTGACATTGCGTGCAGTCCTGGCGGAACGGCGGGTGGACGCTCTTGGATTCGAGCAGGTCCTTCTCGGCGGCGTGGCACTTGTGGCAGAGCGTGTCCTTCCCGCGCTTGAGCTTCCCGTGCGCGGAAGAATCGTGGCACGAGGAGCAGATCCCTTCCGAGAACTGGTCGTGAACGAACTTCTGCTTCAGCTCGTCCGCCTTCGTCTTGTGGCATCCCAGGCAGGAGTCGTTGGAGAGCTTCTCTCCTTCCGCAGGCTTGCGGGTGGGATCTTGCGGGTCTTGACCGGCGGCGAGGGAGACGGCCGCGAGCAGCGCGGCGCCGAGAGTCAGCGAGTTCATGGCTTTACTTGCCACCTCTTTCCTTGATCAATTGCCAGTGACGCTTCACGGCCCGATGAACGTCCTCCTTGTCCTCGTCCGTCCCGGCGGGCGTCGCTTCGACGGTAACCGCGACGGGCGGCTCGGGACCCGACGGGACCGGCGCGGCGGGCGTCTCCGGGCGCTGGAGCGAGCGGGAGATGTCCGGTGAGGACGAACTCATCTCCCCGATGATGTCCTGGATGACGACCTCGGAAAGCCGGGCCAGCGAGAGGATCTTCCCGCTCCCGAAGAGCCCTTCGTCGTCGGTCCCTTCGCGAGTGCGGCTGCAGGACCACGCGAGCCTTCCGGTTCGAGGATCGACGATGCGGACGGAGAGTCCGACCACGGGCACGGCTTCCCCGATCTGCACGTAGTCGAATTCGCTGACGACTCCGATGACGACGAGCTGCGCGCTGAAGCGCCGGCTCAGCGTGCGCAAGGTGTCGACGTTCAGCCCGTCGATGCCGCGGATCCGTTCGTCGGTGATGAAGCGCTCGACCTCGCCCTGTTCGATCACTTCGATTCCCGCGCTGCGGTACAAGCTGGAGCCGAAGACGGCCGTCATCCTCCGGCCGGCGTCGTTGGGCAGGCCGGAGAGGTTCTCGAAGGGGAAGACGACGACGCGCTGCACGCCTTGAAGCTCGACCCTCGCGGGGCCGGACGAAGAGCAGGACGCCGCGAGGACGGCCAGGAGGACCGCTGTCTTTCTCACTGGAGCGTTTCCACAAGATGTCGGCACACGGTCTGGGCCATCTCCGGAAGCGTCTTGACGCGGCCCAGCGACAGGATCGGGACCTTCGGATCGCCGGAGGCGGACGCCGAGCACATCCACAGGACCGTTCCCGTCTCCACGTCCACCATGCGCGCGGAGACGGTCACGACGGGGAAGGAATCTCCCGTGGCGGCCTGCATCGAGTACTCGTCCACCGATCCGAACACGACGGCGTTCACTCCCAGGGCCTGCTTGAATTTCTTGAGCTCCGGGCTCGAGAGCGTCGCGCTGTCGACCTTCGCGACCTTGAGGTAATCCGCCGTCTGCGCCGGGTCGACGACGTCGAACAGGCGCATGGACAGCAGCTCCGAGCAGAAGATGCTCAGGATGCGCTCGCCGGCCCGCGACTCCGTCGAGAAGTTCTGGAACGGCAAGACGGCCACCTTGGTGATGGAGCCGAGGTCGAACTGCTCGTGCGTGTAGACGCTGTTGCTGACGCTGCCGCATCCGCCGGCGGCGAGGAGCAAGACGAGCGCCGCCGCGCGGGCCGCCGATCCGCCGAATCGTCGATCATTCATAGCTCTCTGTCCTTCCCATGCTTCAAAACGCCACCGTGACATCCGCTCGCAGCATGCGATCCCCGTCGTTGTCCGTCCCGAACGTCCATTGGGCATAGAACCCCGCGGTGGTCGTCTGCGAGAGGACCAGACGCGTCGTCGCTCCGATGGACTGGGAGTCGGAGATGTCGCGCGTCGAAGAGTAGAACACCGAAGCGGTATGTCCTTGCCATTGATAGCTGGCGCTGCTCACCCCCGTCCATCGGGAGGTGCGGGGGCCCGTGTCCGGGTTCGACACGCCGTGGGTGAGCCCGGTGCTCAAAGAGGTCCCCTCCTGAAGGAGCCACGAGACCGCGGCCGACGTGCTCCACGCGACCGTTTCGAAGGACGTGGCCGCGTCGGTCGCCGAGACGGAATACGTGTTCCGCGACGACACGCTGAGCCGCCGCCAGGGCAGCAGGTAGAGGTCTGCGGTCGCCGTGTCGATGGTCCCTTCCGTGTCCGTGGCGCGATCGTTGGTGATCGTGTGAGTGTATCCGAGCGACGTCACGTTCTGCCGGAAGATCGTGACGTTCGTGACCATGCTCAGGACGTACGACACCGTCGGGTCCTGGCCCTCCACTTCGCTCACGGTCTGATTGGCGGACATGTTGACGTTGGCGAAGCGGAGCGGCTTCATCGACACGGTGGCCGACGGGCCGCGGGAAGACGTTTCGGGCGCCGAGGCCTCGTTCAAGGCGCTTTCGTGATAGCCCAGGACGCACGCGACGTCGGCGTAGGGGACGAGCGTCAGCGCAGTGCTGTGGGTGAGGTTCCGGCGTTCGGTATCCACGCTTCCGATATCGGCGGAATCCTCCTGGATGTAGAAGTTGTAGGCGAGGCTGACGTCTCTCAGGAGGCGCATGGTGACCGAGGGCGCGGTCCACAGGCTGGTCGTCTCGGCGTCGACGGCGAGGAGATTGTCCTCGGCCAGGGTTCGGGTGACGCCGAAGTTCCCGCTGAACGTCAAGGCGGCCCCCAGACTGTAGGAGAAGGATCCGCCGACGCTGTCCAGGCGATGCTCCCGACGCGACTCGAGGGCTGCCGGAGTCGTCGTGTTGCCCCAGCCGGTGATGAAGGCGCCGGACGCGAGGAAGCGCTGCACGCGGTCGTTGTCGCTGTCGACGACGAAGAGGTTGCCCGAGGCGTCGGCGGCGATGCCGATCGGGTTGACGAAGTCGCCGTCGCCCGTTCCCGTCGATCCCCATTGAGAGACGTATCCGCCCAGCGTCGTGAAGCGCTGGACGCGGTCGTTGCCGCTGTCGGCGACGTAGACGAATCCGCCCGCCTCCACGGCGATGCCCCGTGGGGAGGAGAAGAAGCCGTTGCCGGATCCGAACGTGCCCCACGAGGAGACGAAGGCCCCCGACGTATCGAACGTCTGGATACGATGGTTGTTGGTGTCCGCGACGAAGACGTTCGTTCCGTTGGAGGCAACGCCTTGGGGTCCCAGGAACTGTCCGTTGGCCGCGCCGGTCGTTCCCCACGTGAGGAGAAAGGCGCCGCCCGTGTCGAATTTCTGGATGCGATTGTTGTTCGTGTCGGCGACGTAGATTCCGGTGGCGTCGGCGGCGAGTCCGGTGGGGTTGCTGAACTGGCCCGGGCCGATGCCGGGAACGCCCCATTGGAGCAGGAAGTTCCCGTTGCCGTCGAACTTCTGGACTCGAGCCGAGAAGGCGTCCGCGACGTAAACGTTGCCGGCGAGGTCGACGGCGATGCCGGTAGGGGTGATGAATTGTCCGGGGCCGGCGCCGAGCGTGCCCCACATCTGGATGAGTCCGCCGCTCGAGTTGAACTTCAGGACTTGAGCGGCGCCTTCGTCGACCACGTAGACCGCACCGGTGCCGTCGACGGCCACGTACTTGGGCATCTGAAAGAGGGTCATGGACGCGACGGCCGGCAGCCGGCTGACGTCTTCGCTTTCGCTGTGAAGATAGAACACGTCGAAGCCCTCGCCGCGATAGCCGAGCTGGATCGAGCGGGTGGTGCGTTCGAAATCGGTCTTCTTCGGCGACAGGTCATCCTCACCCAAGGCCAGGCCGTAATTGAGCGTCACGGACGGGAGGTTCGGGGGGCGCAGCCCCATCGACATCGCGGAGTTGCTCGTTTCCAGCGTGGCGGTGCCCGCCTCGTAGTTTCGGTCCTGAAGGAACGAGGTGGTGGCGTTGAGCCAGAGAGGTTCGTTGGAGAGGTAACCGCTCAGGAAAGGGCGAAGGGCCGGATTCTCCAGCTCCGAGCTCTTCTGCCAGAGGAGATTGCCCGCCAGGGATGCGCGCCACTCCGGCGAGAGCGCGCCGTTGTAGCTCAGGTAGAGCGCCTCCTGCAGGTCGGTGATGGAGTGACTCTCCTGTTTCTGTTCCTGGTAGGAGAAGGAGTTGCTGCCGGAGAGGTCATTCTGGGCCTGGGCGGCCAGGGGGGGGCAGAGCACCCAGAGCGAGCAGAGGACCTGGAGAAGAAACACGGGAGGGCGCTGAGAACGCGGCGCGGCACCGCCGCAACCAAACAGGGCACGGGTGAGGGGCGCAGAAGGGACCGGAGAACCCTGAGAAGAATCCAACACCAGAGGACCCGGAGGACGCAGGGATTTTTTTTGAAAACGGACGCAACCGCTTGAGGCCTGGCTGGTTACCTGAGTGCCACAAGATGTCGATTGCGAGTCGTGCAGAGAGGAACGGCCATCGGTCAAACGGCAAGCGCAAGGTCTTGGGCAAGCTGAAGGCGGGAACGATTCGCTTGAAGCGCGCCCCGCAGACTTCGCGAAGCCATGCCGCCGCTCTTGTTGCCCACTCCCTTTCCCCTCGTCTCTGGGTCCTCTGCATCCTCTGGTGTTGGTATTTCTCTGCGTCCTCAGCTCGTTACGGTGTGCTCGAGCTGTGGCGAAGCCTGAGAGGAGATTCATCTCTGCGTCCTCTCATTCTGCGGCCGTCCCAGGTTGTCCAACAGCTCGCGCACCTCCTTCGGCATCGCCCCAAGGCTCGACACGCGGTCCTTCAGGAACGAATGGTCCATGATCGCCTTCAGGCCCTTCAGTAGGCATCGCCGCTTGAGGTCGCTCATCGAGCTCCAGCACCACTCTTTCACTTTGCGCATGTAGTAGGTGCGATAGCAGGTGAGCACTTCCTGGAAGAGCTGGTCCCGTGTCATGGCGACCGGCCGGATGACGGGCTCCACGAGGTTGTACTTCGAGAAATCGTGGATCTCGATGTGCGGCTCCAGCTCGCGATACATGTCCGCGTACGGCCAAGGCGTGATGAAGAGGAAATGCATGTAGTCCGGGTCGTACAGGGCCGCGAGGTCGCGCGTCTCGCGGAGGTTCTCCGGCGTCTCGTCGGGCAGTCCCACGATGAGCGAGGACTCCGTGATCATGTCGTGGGACTTCACGAGGTGGATGGCCTGGCGGCTCTGCTCGAACTTGATGTCCTTGCGGAACAGCTTGAGCGTGTGCGCCTTGGCCGCCTCCACGCCCATATAGATGAAGAGCACGCCGGCCTCGCGGTACTTCCACAGGATGTCCTGGTCGCGCAGAATGTCGCGGACGCACGTTTCCAGCAGGACGTGCGCGCCGAGCCGGCGTTCCCGCAGCAGGTCGAGGATCCGCTCCCACCGCTCGCGGTTGCGGGTAGGATACTCGTCGGCGATGAAGAAGACGTTGACGCCGAAGTCGGCGGTCAGGCGCTCCATCTCCTCCACGAACGACTCGGCGCACCGTTCGCGGTACGTCGCCTGCCAGAACTTGTGCTGGGAGCAGAAGGAGCACTGGTAGACGCACCCGCGGGACGAGCTCACGATGGCGACGCGGGAATCGTCGATGAAGTAGAGCGGATAGTCCTTCCACTGGACGATGTCCCACGCGGGACGAAGGCGGTCGAGGTCGTCCAGGAACGGGCGCGGGGGCGTCCGCGCGACGCGGCCGTCGCGCCGATAGGCGATGCCGGGCACGCGCGCGATGTCGCCGTCGGATCCGATCGCTTGCAGCAACTCCGGCAGCGTTCGCTCTCCTTCGCCGAGCACGCAGTAGTCGACGGCGTCGGCGTGCCGCCGCAGCACGTCGTCGTAGCAGAACGTGGGGTGGATTCCGCCGAGGACCGTCGTGACCGAGGGGCTCCGCTGCTTGGCCCGTCGTAGGACGCCGACGGCCGCGTCGAGCGACGCGGTGATGGCGGTCGAGGCCACGATGTCCGGCTTCACGCGATCGAGTTCCTTCTCGATGTCGGCGAACGTGTGGAACTTCGACATCGCGTCGTAGTAGACGGGATCGAATCCCGCGGCGCGGAGCTCGCCGGCCAGATAGATGAAGGCGAGGTTCGGCCAGCGTCCGGCCGATTCGACGACTCCGGCGTGGTAGGGAGGCGTTACGAGCAGGACGGTGGGGCGCTTCATCCCGCCATCCTCCGTTGGGCGCGACGCCACCAGATGATCCCGGCGACGACCGCCAGGGCGAAGATCGCGTGTTTGATCGCCAGGAGAGCGACTTGCGAGGCGCCCAGCGCGTCGACCCATTCGAACTTCGCGTACGCCAGGGCCCGGACGACGCCGAAGAGGACGACTCCGGCGAGGCTGGCCCAGAAGAGGCGGCTCAAGGCGCGGAAGGTGGAGAAGAGACAGGGGCAGACGGAAGGAGGAGAGGCGATCGCGGTGGGAGGTCCGGGATGCTTTTGACCCATGGGCACAGAGAATCCCCTATCTCCTCCTTGTTCTCCTTTTTCTCCGTTTTCTTCCTGGGTCTTTGAATGCGCCCGGCGGAGAAGGACGCCGCAGAGCAACGTGGCGACCCACAGCGCCGCGCTGAAGTCGTGCAGGTAGTTGTTCAGTTGGATGAGGAGGTTCATGGCATCAAAGGACTTCGACGCGACGTCCGAACGCCGGCGGCGGAACAAAGCGCGTCGGGCACGCTCCAAGGGTGCCTATCGGTGATTAACGACGTTACGGATTGTACTTCCCGTGGGCCCTCTGGAACAGCGGTTCTAGCCGGGATTATTCACCTCCCGGGCGAGATTGATGACACACGGTTGAAGCGTTGCCTCTGTTCGTGAATGGACCGGGTTAGGTTCGTAGGGGGCGCGTGACCGCAAAGCGCGCAGAGGGCGCGAAGAAGTCGGTGAAACGCCTACGGCGTCCTTCGCGGTGAACGCTCGCGGGCGCCCGACCTCCGGCGGGCACTCTTTGATCGAGCTTTCCTGCGCCGCGGTGATTCTTGGCATATAATATTCATAATTAACACAGTTAATGGGTTGCGCCCGGATGCCCGTGAAGAACTCGAGGAGGGAATACCATGAGAGGAACGCGGCTCCTGCGGATCGCCGGCGGCCTGCCGGCCGTCGTCTTGCTGGCGTTGAGCCCGCCGGCGTTCGCCCAAGCCTTCCATGAACCCGGCAGCTTGATCTGCTCCCAGTGCCATACCATGCATTACAGCGAGGACGGGGCGGTGCCCACGAACGCCGACGCGGGCGGCCCCTTCGGCGGCCTGCTCCTGCGAAGCAGCGCGACGAGCCTGTGCGTCGCCTGCCACAGCGAGAGCGGATCGAACGCCACGTTCTCGTGGGCCGGCAGCACGCCCCCGAAGGTCATCGTGACCGGCGGCGGCAACCAACTGCCCGGCGGGAACTTCAACAACGTCATGGCCGGCGGCAACTCGGACCGCGGACACAGCCTCAACAGCAGCGGCTTCCTCGCCGAAGCGGTGGCGAACGGGCCCGGCGGCGGCGGATCTCCGTATCCGACGACGTCGCTGCAGTGCACGAGCTGCCATGACGCCCACGGCCCCACCGGCGCCGCGGACCCGAACGTGTTCCAGTACCGGAACCTCAAGAAGACCGTCAACAGCACCGACGTGAGCGCGGCGGTCTCCAGCGGCAACACCGAAGAGGCGACGCTGGTGACGGCGGGCGTCCTGGCCAACCAGAACGGCCTCACGTTCAGCGCCACGAATCACAACGTGTACCGGGGAACGATCGGCGCGTGGTGCGGCGGGTGTCACGGGACCTTCCATGGCGACAACACGGACTCGGACATCTTCTTCGGCGGCCGTTACATCCGGCACCCCACCGATCAGGCCCTGCTGGCGGCCTACGTGACGGCCTACGGAACGACGGCCGCCGACGACGACTACGATCCGAACCTCCCGGTCGTCGCTCCGGTCGGAGTGGGCACGACGGGCGCCCTGTGGTCCGTCACCGTGGCCCACCGGGTGTTCTGCCTATCGTGCCACAAGGCGCACGCGACGGATCAGGCCAATTCGATCCGCTGGGACACCTCGAGCGGTTCGGGGGGCACCGACAACGCCCGCGGCAAGTGCGGCGAGTGCCACAACAAGTAGTTCCATCCATCAAAGAGGCGCCGGCGGCCTTCCAGCCTCCGGCGCCTCCCGAGCGTGCGATGAAGATCCGAGGAACAATCCGAATGCTCGCGGTGTGCGTCGTCGCGGCGACGTCCGCCCAAGCGGTCGCCGCGCAGGATGAGAGCGACGAGTATCCGGTTCTCAAGGCGGACGTGATGTCGGTCTTGGATGAGAGGAACGCCGGCTTCAGGGACCCCCGCTCCGTCGCCGTCGATCCCAAGACCTGGGATGTGTACGTGGCGGACGGACATGGGAACATCGTCTTCGTCTTCTCCGAGACGGGCCGTCAGAAGGCCACGCTGCCCATCCGTTCCCCGTGCAGCATCGCGGTGGACAGCCGGGGCGCGCTCTACGTCGCCGACGACGTGGGGGGAATCGCGCTCTACGACGTCACCGGACGCAAACTCCGGGACATCAAGCCGAAGGGGCTTCCGGACGGGGCCGTCGGTTCCGTCGCCCGCCAGCTCCTCGTCGTCGACGACGAGCTCTTCGTGCTCGATGCGGCCAACAAGGCGCTTCTGCACCTGGGCGGCGACGGCAAGGTCCTGCGGCACTACGGCGTGATCGGAAACCAAGGCAAGGGGATGAGATTCGGCGACGTCAAGGCGGCTTGGGTCAATCGAAACCGGGTCTATGTGATCGACGGCACGACGTCGCGCGTCAGCGTCTTCACGCGCCACAAAGGCGAGTTGCTCTTCACGTTTGCGGAGCGCGGGGGAAGTCCGAAGCGCCTCGCGGTGCCCGTGGGTATCGTGGCGGACAAAGAAGACCGGGTGTACGTGCTGGATACGCTCCGGCATTGCATTACCCTCTTTGACGACGACGGCAAGCCCATCGGCGAATGCGGGGGAGAGGGCACGTCGCCTGGATGGTTCTCCTTTCCGTTCTCGCTCACGCGGGACGAGAAGGGACGCCTTTACGTGTGCGAGACGCAGCAGAAGCGCGTGCAGATCCTGACGATCCCCGTGGATACGCTCGCCAAGCCCCGCGAAGACGCGGGGAAGTGATCTCTATCCCGTTCACCCGCTCATTCGACGCGCATCGAATAGAGATGGCTGAAAGACGCGCCGGCGGGATCATGGTCCCTAGACCACGCGTTCTCGATCCTGAGGACATGGACGCCCGGCGCAAGATCCCGGGCGATCTCGAACTCCTGAAGGTACCTCGCGTCGAGCCTGGGATCGTCCGGGTCCTTGCGGCGAATCCTCCTCTTGGGGGGCCGGCCGTCGGGATAGACCTGCGCGCTTCCCTCGTCCGTGCACGTGTTGACCCAGCCGCCGTCGACGGGGCCGGCCCCGTCGGGGTCGACGACGAATCTCCACTCGTCTCCCTCCACGTCCATGCCGACCGTCACCGCGACGCGCGTCCCCTCGAACTTCACCCGCGCGACGTTGCCCGGATCGGAGCTCTCGACCGCTCCGCCCCGCGCGTCGAACACGCAGACGTCGTCCGGCACGTTCCATCCGAACCGCCCCTCGCCCCTGCGGTAGCCGAGTTCTTCGAGACTCGCCCCGCTCGCCACGAAGAAACACTTCAGGCTCAGATCCGAGAAGAGCGTCTCGGCGCCCGGCTTCACCGGGATCTCGGATCCGAGGCCCGCCGGCGGCAGCCCGCGCGGCCCGCACCCCATCGCGACGACCAGCAGTGCGGCCGCCGCGGCGCGCAGCCTCCATCGGTGAATCCGTGTCATCCGTGGTTTCTTTCTTGGAGGGCTACCCTGGTGGTAACCGTTCAGCCGTTCGTCCGTTCTTCCGTTCACCGGTTCTTGCGTTTACCCGTTCCTGTGCTCGAAGGCCTTCGCGAAAGGTCGTGGCGGCCGGCGGAGAACGAATGCCCCCGCGGACCAGAAGCCCGGAACGGGCGAACGAATGAACGGGTGAACCGGTGAACGATTCCCCCTGGTGAATGCTCACGTTTCTCGATCCATGCAATGCTCCAAGATCACTCCGTGAAATCTACCGCAGCCCCTTCGAGTACGCATGGATCGATTTCGAGAAGAGCGGCACCGCCCAGTAACACGCCACGATCAGCGGCAGCGCCAGCGCGGCGAACCAGGCCGCGCGCCGCCCGCGCCATCCGTGCACCGACCACAAGTGCAGATAGAGCGCGTAGACCAGCCATGTGCCCAGCGACCAGATCTCGATCGGGTCCCAAGCCCAATAGCGCCCCCACGCCCGATGCGCCCAGATGGCGCCGCTGAGGACCATCACGGCGTGCGCGACGAACCCCAGGAGGATCAGCCGATGGGCCAGCGCCTCCTGGCGATCCGCTCCCTGCCGCGCCCGCACGAGATAGGCCGTCCCCAGGGCCGCCGCGATCGTGTAGCCGCCGTACGCCGCCAGCGCGAAGATCACGTGCACGATCAGCCAGTAGCTTTTCAACGCCTCGTTCATCGCCGACGGCTCCGTCGGCGTCTGCAGCGCCAAGCCCATCACGACGAAGCTCGCGAAGGCCACGCTCGCGCCCGCCTCCGGGATGTCGCCGTGCATCCACGCGAACACCCGATACCCCGCCACGCACGCGAGCGTTCCGGCGGACACGAGCTCGTAGAGCGAGACCAGCGGGATGTGGCCGTCGGCGATCCACTGTAACGCGACGCTGACGGCGTGAATCACGACACCGACGCCGGCGAGGGCTCGCGCGGCCGTCGCCAGAGGCGGCTTCCGGCGCGCGGCGCTCACCAGCCAGAGCGTGCCCGCGACGAGATACAGCGTCAGGGCCCCATAGGCCGGCGTCAGGCTCGTCACGACACGAGGCCCTCCAAGACGCCGGCCATCTCCTCCTGGAAGAGCGGGTTGAACCGGTGCGTGCGCCCGCTCACGCGCACGGCCCCGTCCGGACCGATCCAGATCGCCATGGATCGTCCGTGCATCAAGGCATACGCCGCCAGCGACACGACGCACAGCGCGGCGGACACGAGCACGGGCTCGAGCGCCGGGTCCTCCACGAGCGCGATCTCCGCCCACCGTCGCACTTCGGGCATTTCGAGCGAAGTCCCTCCACCCTCCAGCCGCGCGCCGGGGCGGACGGATCCACTCAGAACTGTCCGTCCCTCTTCCGCGAGCATGGCCGTGAACGTGTCGTCGTCGGCCTCAGGAACGAGCTGCAGCTTGCCTCCGCCTGCGAGCGGCACCTCGTCGCGCCCGAACACGTTCACGCAGGCGTCGAGCAGGATGCGGTCGCCCTTGCGCAGGACCAGCACGGGTGCGCGCCCGGTTTGACGCAGGCGCACGGTGCCGCCCAGCAGGCGGGCCGGAGCGGAGCGCGAGAACCGCAACCGCTCCTTGCCCCCGCGACCGCGGTGCACGACGCGCAGCTCGCACCAGTCGACCCCGTCCTTCCGCCACACGCGCACCGCGCGCCCGTAGAAGCGCGCGTACGTCCCGCCGAAGGCGCCGTCCCTCGCGTGGGCGTAGGACTCGGGGCGGTCCTCGAAGAACGCGCCCGGCGCGAGGATGAGGACGCGCTCCGAGCGCACGAGCACCTCGGCGCCGACTCCGGCGAGCAGCGCCACGAGCGCCGCGTGGAAGAGGATGAGCATCCACCGCGCGGAGACTCCGCGCCGACCCTCGACGACGGGCCCGATCGTCCGCACGCGGTAGCCCAGCGCGCGCAGGAGCTCCCGCGCGCGCTCCCGCGCGGATCCCGCCTTGTCGGGCGGCAGCGTTCCCTCCATCGCGAGATCGGCGCCGCCGTTCCCGCGCGTCGAGCGCATCATCCGCGTCGTGCAGGCGGCCGTGTTGATCGCGAGCGCCGCCAGCAGAGCGGCCATCACCCACGGCGAGAAGAGCGTGTCGCTCACGCCCCCGAGCAGGCATGCGGCGGCCAGCGCCGCGATGAGCACTACGGCCAGGCGCTTGGAGGCGGCGGCCTCAATGACCCTCATCGGGCCGCCTTTCGGGCTCGACGTCGCGCGCGCACCGGAAGCCGATGTCGGTGCAGTGACCCACTTCCACGTACGCGAAACGGCTCGAGGAGTCCGCGAATTCGGGTCCGAGGAGGAACGACCCGCCTTTGACGATGCGGTAGCCGCCGCGGCCGGAGACGGTCTCCCGCGTGGATGTCCATTCCATCGCGTTCCCGGCCATGTTGAGGCAGCCGCAGGGACTGGCGCCTTCGGGGAACGACCGGACGTCGACCGGTCGCGCGTTCGCCGTTTCCGCGGACATGCACTTCGACGGATCCCAGGAATCTCCCCACGGGTATCGGCGTCCGTCGGTTCCCCGGGCGGCCATCTCCCATTCTTCCTCCGTGGGAAGCCGTTTGCCCGCCCAGACGGCATAGGCGG
>JACPRB010000195.1 GCA_016190155.1 Planctomycetota bacterium | reverse complement strand
CTGGCGCTCGCCGTGCCGCTGTTGGTCAAGATCACCACCGGCACATCGATCACGTCGTTCTCCCCGTCTTCCGACATCACCTCGCGGCGGTCGCCGCGCAGGCGCCCCTTCGTGCTCACGATGAGCTTCCCTTTCGGCAGAAATCGGTCCGCCAATTCGACCGCCGAATCCAGCAGGCCGCCGCCGTTGAAGCGCAGATCGATGACGATTCCCTTCATCCCTTTCGACCTCAGATCCGCGATCGCCTTGTCGAACTGCGGCAGCATCTCCGTGAAGTCGCTGATGCGGACATAGCCCATCCTCTCGTCCAGCATCTTGTGCTTCACGGCGACGATCGTGATCTGCGCGCGCGTCAAGGTCACGTCGAAGGGCTCCCGGCCCCTGCGAGCCAACGTGATCGTCACCTTCGTCCCTTCCTCGCCCTTGATCTTGCGCACCACGTCGTTGAGGTTCTGCCCCTTGATGTCCTCGCCGTTGATCTTGATCATCTTGTCCCCGGGCAAAATGTCCGCCTGGAAGGCCGGCGTATCCTCCAGCGGCGTCACCACGGTGACGTACCCGGTCTCGCGATCCTCCTCCACCACGATCCCCACCCCGAAGAAATTCCCGCTCATCGCCTTGCTGTGGAAGTCCTCGTACTCCTGCTTCGTGAAGTACTGGCAGTAGGGATCGAGCGCGTTCATCATTCCGTCGAGGATCGCGTGCTCCAGCTTCTCGTCGGCCACCTCTCCGTAGTAACGCTCCTGGATGACGCGCGCCGTCTCGCGCACCTTCGCGCCGAGCGCCTCCTGGCCTTCCGCTTGTCCGCGCAGGAAGAATCCCAGAACGAACGCCGCCAGCAGCATCGGAGGAACCGCGATGGCCAAGATCGTGTATCGACGTTCCATGCGACCGTCCTTCCCGTAAACCCGCCGGGACCGCCCCGCGGGCAATCTCCGTCATTATACTTTGCTCCTGACGCCCACGCCGCTATCATGGGCCCGCAAATCTCGGAGGACGCCCCCACCCATGCAAGCCGACCCCGTCGCATTGTCGAAGACGGCGCAGCGCCTGCGCCGCATCAGCTTGATCTCGACCACGCAAGCCGGATCGGGGCATCCCACCACGTGCCTGTCGAGCGCCGAAATCGTCGCCGTCCTGTTCTTCCACGAGATGCGGTTCGATCCGAAGGACCCGCGCGCGCGCAACGTGGACTCGTTCGTGCTTTCCAAGGGACACGCCGCCCCGATCCTGTGGGCGGCGCTCCGCGAGGCCGGCGCCATCTCGGAGGATCCTACGACGCTGCGCGCGTTCACCAGCCCTCTCGAAGGCCATCCTACGCCGCTGTGCCCTTGGGTGAAGATCGCCACCGGTTCCCTCGGCCAGGGCCTCTCCGCCTCGTGCGGCATCGCCTGGGCTCGACGGCACGACATGCTCGGCGCGCGCGTCTACTGCCTCATGGGCGACGGTGAAACCGCCGAAGGTTCCGTCTGGGAGGCCGCCCAGTTCGCCGCGCACAATGCCCTCGATAATCTCTGCGCCGTCGTCGACATCAACGCGCTGGGACAAAGCGGCGCCACGATGCTGCGCCACGACGTCGAAGCCTACGCCCGGCGATTCGACGCGTTCGGGTGGAACTCGGTCATCGTCGACGGCCACAGCATCGCCGAGCTGATCGGCGCCTTCGAGAAGGCGCGCGCCGCCAAAGGCCGGCCGACCGTCGTGCTGGCGCGGACGCTCAAGGGAAAGGGCGTCGGCTTTCTGGAAGGCAAGGAAGGGTGGCACGGCAAACCGCTCAAGAAGGGCCAGGAATTGGACGCGGCGTTGAAGGAGATCGGCGACCCGAACGCCGCGATCGACGTGCGCCCCCGCCGTTATCCGACCGCCCCGGCGCCGGTCGCCGACCGACGGGAGCCGGCGGCGCCGACCTATCAGGCCGGTCAGGAAATCGCCACCCGCGAGGCCTACGGCAACGCGCTCGTGAAACTGGGCGCCGTCAATCCCCACGTGATCGTCATCGACGGCGACACCAAGAACTCGACGTTCTCCGAGAAATTCAAGGCGGCCTTCCCCGATCGGTTCATCGAGGCGTACATCGCCGAGCAGAACATGGTCGGCATCGCCACGGGACTGGCCGGCGAGGGCAAGATCCCCTTCGCGTCGACGTTCGCCTGCTTCCTCACGCGCGCGGTCGATCAGATCCGCATGGCCGCGTATTCGCGCCCCCCCGTCCTGGTGCTCTGCGGCAGCCACGCGGGCGTCTCGATCGGAGAGGACGGGCCGTCCCAAATGGGGCTCGAAGACATCGCGATCATGCGCGCCGTGTTCGGCTCCACCGTGCTGTATCCGTCCGACGCCGTATCCGCCGAACGGCTCACGGCGGCCGCCTGCGCCGCTCAAGGCGTCGTCTACATCCGCACCACCCGGCCGAAGACGAAGCTGCTTTATCCCAACACGGAGCCGTTCCCCATCGGCGGCTCGAAGGTGCTCCGCCGTTCCGACCGCGACCGTCTGACCCTCGTGGCCGCCGGCATCACGCTGCACGAGGCCCTGGAGGCGCACGTGCGGCTGGCTCAACAGGGGATCGCGGTGCGCGTGGTCGATCTGTACTCGATCAAGCCGATCGACTCGGCGACCCTGCGGGAAGCGGCGCGCGAGACGCGCGCGATCCTCACGGTGGAGGACCATTCCGTGCACGGCGGATTGGGCGACGCCGTTCGCCGCGAGGTCGACGTTCCGGTCGCGATGCTCGGCGTGCGCGAAATCCCGCGTTCGGGCGCCCCCCGGGAGCTCCTGGAGACGCACCGCATCAGCGCGACCGCCATCGTCGAAGAAGCCCGTCGCGTTCTCTCGTAGAGGACCGGACGTGAACGCCGATGCGCCTCCGCCTCGACGCCCTTTCTCATCCACCACCGCATGGATCCGCGATCGATTCCGCCAGTCGATCAAGGCCAAAGGGGCATCCCCTCCGTCCGGCGAACCGCTGCCGCAAAACATCGGCCCGTACAAGGTGATCGAGCGCATCGGGCGCGGGTCCGTCGCCAACGTCTATCGCGCCGCCGATGAGGCGGGTCGCGACGTGGCGGTGAAGGTCATCCGGCACGATCAAGCGGGTCCGGAAGCGGAGGCGGTGTTCAAGCGCGAAGCCGCCATCCTGAAAGGCCTGAGCCATCCGGACATCGTCGTCCTGCGCGAGATCGCGCGCGCGAACGAAGGGCTGTATCTGGCCATGGATTACGTCCCCGGGCCCACGCTGCAGGTCGTCATCGAGCACGGCGCGCCGCGGGAGGAACAGCTCTATCTGCTGATGCGGGTCGCGCGCGCCGTCCACTATGCGCACACACACGGCATCGTGCACCGCGACCTGAAGCCCCAGAACATCCTCATCGGCCCCGACGGCCCCATCGTCACCGATTTCGGGATCGCTCGCGCGATGGACTCGATCACACGCGTCAAGAACCAGCCGCCCATCGGCACGCCGACGCACATGGCGCCCGAACAGATCGATCGAAGGCTCGCCGCGATCGGTCCCGCGACGGATATTTGGGCGCTCGGCGTCATCCTCTACACGATCCTCTGCCGGCGCCTTCCGTTCGTGGACATCGACGCCGCGAGCACGTTCCGGCGCGTCCTCGCGGAGGCGCCCCGCCCCCCGCGCCGCATCGACGCCTCGGTGCCCGCGGCGCTCGAGATCGTTTGCCTGCACGCCTTGCAGAAGACGCCCGAAAACCGCTATGCCACGGCCGAGGCGTTCGCCGACGACTTGGAGCGCGGGGCCACGGGACAACCGATCGCACAGCCGGGACCCTGGTTGAAGCGACTTTTCCGCTGGTTCACTCCGCGGCCCTGAGCACCAACGTCGTCACGCTCATCGCGGGCATCGCGATCGTGAACGCGTTGGTCAGCACCACTGACGCGTCCGGGACTCGTTGTGGAGTCGGCGAGGCGGCGGTCAGCCGGTACACCTCCGCGCGCGAGAAGCGCTGGGTGTGCGTGATCGCGATCCCTGCCGATCGCGCGGAAGCGGTCTTGTTGATGGCGATGATCACCATCCGCCCCGATTGACCGGCATCGACGCCGGCGTACACGGACGTATCCGCGACGTTCGACGTCACCGCCCGCACGGAGGTGTCGCCGAACGAGCCGTCGGCCCCGTCGTAGTTCCGATACATGGCGAAGCCGCCGTTGATGAAACGATCGTCCGTCGATCCCATGTGCCACAGCGTCGCGGCGAAGACGTCCTCCCGCGCGAAAACCCCCAACACGTCCGCCTGCGCGATGCCGCCGGAGATGTGCGCCCCGCCGCCGTAGTAGTATTCCGTAAACGCCAGCTTCGTTCCTGGGTACGCGCTGTTGGTCTTTTCCCGGACGCGCGGGATGAGTCGAATCGGCTGGCCGATCGAGCTGGCGATCCAGCTCGTTTCGGTGTACGCCGGATCCCACAGCGAGCGCGGCGCCTGCACGCGAGCGGCGGCCACGGCGGAATCCGCGGCATCCTCGATGATCCGCACGCCCCCGCCGCGCGCCTCCGGGTACCAGTGAAGGTCCAGGACATCCAGGAGCCGCCGGCCTTGCGCTTGGTGGGCCTGGGCCATCGCCGCGAGATAGTACTGCAGGAAGTCCCGGCCGTTCGCATCCGGCGCACCCTGCAGATTCACGAACCCCTGCCACCCGTAATTCACCGGCCCGAAGACGACCGCTTGCGGCACCACATCCTTGACGGCCGCCGCGTACTCGATCGATCGCTGACGCAGCTCCTCATACGTGGCCGGATCGGGATGAATACGCGGATGCGTATCCGACCAGAGATCCGGCTCGTTGTCGAGCGAGTAGAAGATCGTGCGCCTCGGATCCGTCCGGGCCTGCGGGAACTGCGACTCCAGCCACCAGACGAATTCATCCTGATAGACCCGCGAGTCGGAAAGGGCCGGCGGATAGGCGAACGCGGCGTTCTTCTTCGCGACCGAGACTCGAAAGCGCGTGCTGAGGTAATTGGGCGTCTGATTCACGTCGCCGCCTCCCTGCTTGTCCGCCGCCGCATATCCGGCGATCGGCACCGTGACGATGACGGCCCCGCCGGCAGAAAAGGCGGCGGAGACGCGCGACCGCACCGCCTCCCCGGGCACGTCGCCGCCGCCCAGGAAGTTGTCGTTCTGATTGAGCCAATCGGTTCCCGCATTGGACGCGTTGTTCTCCCAGTTGAAGGCGGTCCATCGATTGCCGCCTACGCGCGAAAGCGCGAGATTCCGCAGGGAACCCGACCAATCGTGATGGTTCTTGCCGTAGATGTAAGGTGAGATCGCGTGAACGTCCTGACCGGAATCCACGCGGATTTGCACGTCGGCCGGCCCAGGATCGTCCGGCGTGAGGGGATCTCCGGGCGGGACCGGCGGCGCCGGCGTCGGGCCGCTCGGGGACGAGGAACTGGAAGAGCCGTCGCCCCCGCATGCCGACATCGACAACGCGATGGCCGCAAGACCGATGCACCCTACGCGCCACATATCGACATTCCTCCCCCTTCTTTCCGAAATCGCCTGCGGAAAGTTTTGAAGGAACGCCGCAATCGCGCGAACGGCGGAACGGCTGAACGTGTGAATCGCTGGACGGTTGAACCGTCGGGTCAGACCGGCACGGCCGACAGGACCTGCCGCGCGCCGGTGAGCAGCTCGATGAGCTCCTCGCGCCCGAATCGGCGGAACGAGCCGGCGTCCGCATCGACGACGGAGTTCATCAGCTCGCCCTTCGCCGCGATCATCCGGTCGATCCTCTCCTCCAGCGTCCCGCGCGTGACGAGCTTGAAGACCTGCACGCCCCGGCGCTGCCCGATGCGATGCACGCGGTCGGTCGCCTGATCCTCCCGCGCGGCGTTCCACCAGCGGTCGTAGTGGATCACGACGCTCGCGCTCGTCAGATCGATGCCCACGCCGCCCGCCATCAGGCTGCAGACGAACACGCGGCAGTCCTCGTCGTCGTTGAAGCGACGGATCGCCTCCGCGCGGTCGCGCGTGTCGCCGCGGATCTCCGTGAACGGCACGCGGACCATCCGCAGGTGATCCTCGATGATGTCCATCATCTGGAGGTACTGCGTGAAGACCACGACCTTCTGCCCGCTGCGCAGCGCCTCGTCGAGGAGCTCCTTGAAGACGTCGAACTTCCCCGACGCGAGGTCGGACGCGCGCGCGCCGTCCACCACGAGCGCCGGATGATCGCAGACGCGCTTGAGCTTGGAGAGCGCCGCGAAGACGCTGATGTAATTGATGCGCCGGCCGGTGTCGCGCAGTTCCTCCGCGAGGGCCTGTCCGTCGCGATCCACCAGCGTCCGATACAGCGCCGCCTGATGGGGCGAGAGGTCGCACATCCGCACGTCTTCCACCTTGGGCGGGAGGTCCTGCAGGACCTCGCTCTTGACGCGCCGCAGCTTGAAGGGCGCGATCATCTTCTTGAGCTTCTCCAGCGAGAAGACGTCGTTCTTGCGCACGATCGGGATCTCGAAGCGCTCGCGGAATTTCTCGGCGCTGCCGAGATAGCCGGGCAGGCAGAAGTCGTAGATCGACCACAGCTCGTCCAGGCGATTCTCGATCGGCGTGCCCGTCAACGCGAGTCGCGTGCCGGCGTTGAGCTGCTTGGCCGCGCGCGCGAACTGCGTCGCCATCGTCTTGATGTACTGCGCCTCGTCGAGGATGACGCACTCCCAGTCCATGGCGGAGAGGGCGTCGATGTCGCGGATGAGCACGGTGTAGGTCGTCACCACGGCGCGTTGGCCGGGCAGGCGCAGCATCTCGGGCTTGCGGTCGGGGCCGTAGTAGCGGTAGGGGCGCAAGCCCGGGGCGAACTGGCGCATCTTCTGGATCCAGGGCTCCAGGACGCTGGTGGGCGCCACGATGAGCGACGGACGCGTCGCGCCCTGCTCGTAAAGGGACAGGAGGAACGACATCGCCTGATGCGTCTTGCCCAGGCCCATGTCGTCGGCGAGAACTCCGTGCAGGCCGGCGCGGCGCAGGTAGCGCATCCACTCGTAGCCGACCTTCTGATACGGGCGCAGGATCGTCAGCAGGCCTTTGGGGAGCGGGTCTTCCGCGTCGGGGTCGAACGACGGTAGGTCGCCCTCGATCGGGACGTCGGGCTTCTGGAAGATGAACTCGGCGCGCCGCATGCGGGTCGGACCGCCGTAGGTCCGGATCGGATCGGCCGGGATCCACGTATTGCCCTTGCGGATGAACTTCTTCTTCCCCTGGACGGCGAGGATCTCGCTCATGGCCAGGCGGTGATCTCCGGCGGTGTAGACGGGATCCAATTCCAGCCAATCGCCTCCGGCGCCCTTGACGCGCACGGCGGAGAGCGTGGGCCGCGGCGCCACTTGGGTATCGCGCACTTCCGCGCTGGGTTTGAACGCCGAGTGGGTGCACAGCGACCGGAATTCGCTCTCGATGAAGGCCGGGATGTCGTCCTCTTCGATCACGCGTTCGCCCTTGAAGTACGAGCGCAGGTCGCGCGGGGCGGTGCCTAAGGGGTGATAGGCGGCGCCGTCGAAGTGCCAGCGCGCGCCGTTCTTCGGCGCGATGCCTTCTCCCCAAACGGGGCGAAGCACGAGTCGCTTGCGCTCGTCGTATTCGGCGCGCAGCTCCGGCTCGATGGGCCGTCGCGAGACGCGCGTCCGGCGCAGCCGCTCCGATTTCGTCACGCCTTTGGGGAGGTTCCACAGGAACGGGGGCGCTTCATCGGACGGGAGCGTGATCGTGGCGGTTCGTCCGCGGGCGACCAGCCGGACTTCGAGGCTGCCGTCTTCGCGGACGTCGGCCTCGCCTATGGCGCCCTGGAGCGTGTCGGCCACGAAATCGTCGAGGTTCTTCCATCCCGGGCCGAGGAGCAGGCGATCGACCAGTCCGAGTCGCTTGGGCTCGCGCACGGGGACGCGTTTCTTGACCCAGGCCAGCAGCGCCGCGGCGATGTGCGGGCAGGGGCTGGACGGGCACGTGCTGCAGAGGGCTTCCTCGAGGTCCGCGCTGATGGTGACGCGGATGCCCTTCAGGCGGGCGGCGAGCGCGGTCGGCGTGCGCCGTATTTCACGCACGTCGTCGACGGGCGCGCCTTGCGCGAGGGGGATGTCGGCGGCGGTGACGGAATCGAGCGACTTGTCCGGAATGAATGCCATGGGCCCTCTCCCTGTGCGATGGCTTCGTCCAAAGGATTTATCGGTCGCGAGAGGGCGTGACCGCTGCGGAAACTCCGAAGTCCGTTCATCCGTTCAACCGTTCGCTCGTTCACCGTACGATTCGGCAAGATCGGCACGAAAGGCCAGATGCAGACGAAATCGTTCGCGAGCCCCGGCGATGCTCGCGCCGCCGCGGACAAGCTCATCGCCGAGAAGCTCAGGAAAGGATACAGGGAGGTGACGTGACGAGGCCGAGGCGCTCTCGCGTCGTTCGCGCCCTTGACCATCCCGCAGGCGTGCCTTAGAATCTCTCGCCCTAACCAGCGCAATCGTGGACAGGTAGCTCAGCTGGTAGAGCACTACACTGAAAATGTAGGGGTCACCGGTTCAATCCCGGTCCTGTCCACCACCGCCGGAGCCGCGATGCCGCCCCGCCGGTCCCTTCGTCCGAACGGCCCTTCGAGCCGCCCTCGCAAGCTCTCCCGGTCCAGGCGCCGCGGCCGCCTCAGCGTGCCTCCGGCGATGCGCCCCATCTCGGCTCGCCGGATACGGCCTTCTGACCGGCCCGTACGCGCACCGATTCGAGCCGAGTCGCCGACCGCCCGCGCGCCGCCTTGCCGGCCGCCGACGATCTCTTGCGGGATTTCATGGTCGGACCCCCGACTTCAGGTCGCCTTGCTCTCCGCGTAGCCGGGCTCGTGGTGCGTCTTCTCCGAGACTCCCTTGAGCACGTGCCCCGCGACGCGCTCGCTCTCGATGCGCGCGAGCTTGCCGAGCGACAAGATGCCCACGATGCCATTCGTCGCCTCGTCGACGACGGGCAGCCGGCGAATCTGATTCGCCTGCATCAGCTTCTCCGCCTCACGCAGATTCGCGTCCGGTCCGCACGAGACCACCCGATGCGTCATGATGTCGCCCACGCGCGTGATCTTCGGGTCCTTCTCGAACGCGACGGCGCGCACGGCGATATCGCGATCCGTGAGGATGCCGAGGAGCTTGCGATTCTCGTCGCATACGGGCAACGCGCCGCAATCGAAATCCCGCATCTTGCGGGCCGCCTCGGCGACCATCGCGTCCGGGGAGACCGTTTCCACGGTCTGGGTCATGAAGTCCGCGACCTTCGCCCTTCTCTTGAGAATCATGGGTACCTCCATTGTCTGCCGCCGCCTACCCAGTCTTGATCCGCCAGGCACGGCGACGTTATCACGGGTCGGCGACGCCGGCCTGGACGGTATACTAAAGGTGATGTCCGCGCCCGAGCGCTACGAGTTGATCGAGGAGCTCGGCTCCGGCGCCATGGCCGTCGTCTATCGCGCGCGAGATCTCGCCTTGGGTCGCGACGTCGCCGTCAAGATCCTCCGGCATGAGTATGCGTGCGACCCGCAGTTCCTCGCCCGCATGCAACGCGAAGCCCAGGTGGTCGCCAAACTCGATCATCCCAACATCGTCCGCCTCTACGACGTCCGGGAGGATGCCCTCGTCATGGAACTCGTCCAGGGGCAGCGTCTGCAACTGGATCGCCTCGCCCTTCCCGAACGCCTGCGGGTCATCGAAGACGTCGCCCGAGCAGTGCACGCCGCTCACGAACACGGCGTCGTCCACCGCGACCTTAAACCCGACAATATCCTGATGGAACCGTCGGGACGCGTCGTCCTCACCGACTTCGGGCTCGCGCACCTCGCCGACGCCCGAAGCCGTCTCACCCGCTCCGGAGCCGCCGTCGGAACCCCGCTGTACATGGCTCCCGAGCAGATCCGCGGAGAGCCGGCCGACGGCCGCGCGGACGTGTACTCGCTCGGGGTCATGCTCTACGAGGCCTTTGCCGGCCGTCCCCCGTTCATGGCCCATACGATCATCGAACTCTACAAGCGCGTCCTTCACGAAGAGCCGCCGCGGCTCCCGGGGGCGGCGCCGGACTTCGTCACCGTCTGTCTGCGCGCCCTGGCCAAGGATCCACGCGATCGCTACACGACCGCCGCCGCCTTCGCCGATGACCTCTCCCGCCTTCGCAAGGGCGAGGCCGTCTCCAGCCGCCACATCAGCTCGTGGTCCCGAATCGCCCGCCGGATCGTTCGCCGGAAGGTCGCCGGCCTGATCGGTATCGTCGTAATCACTCTGGCCTTCACGGCCGGAATCGCCACCTTGCGTCTGCGTCACACCCAAGGCAAGTTGAGCGAAGCTCAACACGTTCTCCTCGAGCAGATGCGCGCCACATCCGTCACCTGCCTCGAAGCCACCCTGGACCTCCGTCGTATCGGCAAACTCGACCGCATGCCGGAGAACGCCGCCAAACTCGAGGAAATCTGCCAAGGGGTCATCCACGAGATGCCGTACCTCGCCGAACCGCATTATCTCCGGGGCCGCATGCTGCGCGTTCAGATGCGCTACAAGGAGGCCCTGAACGAGCAGAACCAGGCGTTGGCCAAGGATCCGTTCTACGGCCCGGCGCTCTACGAACGCATCGTTCTGACGGCACGGGAGCAATGGTGCCGGGGGATCAAGGTGCGCGATCCTCACCGCGACGTCTATTGGCCGGCTCAGAAACAAGGCGAGGAGATCATGGATCCGCCGGCAGAGTTGGACCAGGCCCGTTCGAGCGCAGAGGTCTTCGCCGGTCAGATCAAGAAGGATCTCGACGCTCTGGCGAAGTGTACTCAACAGTTGCGCGAGGGACAGCTGCTCTGCGTGCGCGGGTGGCATGCCAGGGTGTCCCTCGATCTGGAGAAAGCCCGACAGTACTTCGCGCAAGCCGTGAGCCAGGATCCTTCGCTCGAGGAGGGCTACGAAGGGTTGGTGGAGATGGAGTACACGCTCAGTCCGCCGGAACAGGCGTTCCAGCGCACCATCGCATGCCTGGATGAGGCGATTCGAACCGATCGAGGCTACGTACCCTATTACAAGGCGCGCGCGATCTACCTCCTGAGCTGGGCCACCGCCAAGTCCGCGGGCGTCGAGAATCGGAATGCGCTGCTGGAGGCCGCCGTCAGGGACTACGATGAGGTCCTCAGGCTGGACGCCATGGATCCGACGGCCTGGTGTGGACGGGGTACCGTGCGCGAAGTCTGGGCTTGGTACCGGTGTGAAGAAGATCCTCTCCCGCTCATGCAAGCGTCAGCGGATGACTACGCGGAGGCTCTCAGACTCGATCCGTCCAGCCAGGACGCCCGATACAGGCGCGCCGAACTTACCCTGAACCGCGCCCGCTATGAGCAGGGGCGGGGCAAGGACCCGACCGACCTGTTCCGGGCGGCGCTGGATGACCTCGATGAACTCCTGAAGCTCAATCCGGAGCTCAGCGAGGCATGGACAGAGCGAGGGCTGATCCGCGCGAACTGGGCCACGTACAAAGTGGGACAACATGAGGATCCAGGATCGCTCTTCCAGAGCGCCGTCGACGACCTCGGAGAGGCCATCAGGCTCAAACCGGAGAACGACGCGGCTTGGTGGTGGCGCGGCGGCACCCGCGGGCATTGGGCCTTCTACAAGGCCACCCAAGGCGAGCTCCTTGACCCGCTCTTCCAATCCGCCGTCGAGGATTTCGACGAGAGTCTCAAGCTCAGGCCGGCACACAGCGGAATCTGGGTGGAACGCGGCGTCGTGCACGCCAACTGGGCTGTCTGCAAACATGGGCACGGTGAAGATCCGTCACCCCTCTATCAGACGGCGATCGAGAACTGCGGTAAGGCGATGGAGCTGAACCCCGGCAATTACGAGGCGTGGATGAGAAGAGGAATGGCGCGTCTGAATTGGAGCCTCTATATCGACGGCGCAGGCATGAATCCCAGCGAACTCCTCGACGCCGCGGTCGACGATCTCCACCATTGCATCAGCATCAACCGGTCGGTCGCCGCCACTTGGCACCTCATGGGAAACGCGCATTACGCCAGGGCGGAGCGGCGTCGGTCGGAGCGCATGGATGGACGAGAAGATTACCGGACCGCCGTGGAAAGCTACGAGGAGGCCGTCCGCCTCAACCCGACGCTGGCCGCCCCCCTGCAGCAGCGCATCGACTCCTGCCGGCGTCTCGTCGAGCTGAGCGGCGATCGCTGAGACTTTGAATCGCCCTGGAAAGCGCTTCCTTGCGGGCGACTCTCCCCAAACCCGGCGGACCTTGGAGGCAGCCGTTCGACTCCGGCCGCCTGCGATCGGGGCTGCCGGCGACTTCCGCTCGGGGGGAGTCCGCCGTTCACTTCCCCGTCCCGAAGAACTCCCGGAATCGAGGATCGTGCTCCAGCTCCGGATTCGTCTGCCGGAGACGGCGCCCCACGTCCGCCCCGCACGCCCGCGCCCCCCGAAACCACTCCACCGCCTCTTCGTATCGCCCCTCAAACACGGCCATCTTGCCCAAGTTGTAGTGCGTCCTCCAGTAGTTCGGCTGGAGGCTCAAGGCCTCCCGAAACAACCGTTCCACATTCTCCGGGGGTTCCTTGTTCTCGTACGCACAATGGGCCAACAGCGTCAGGATGTTCACGTTGTTCGGATGCCGTTCGAGCGCCCCGCGCAACTCCCGCGCGGCCCCGGCAAAATCGCCCGCATGCATGTAAACGACGCCCAACTCCGTCCGCGCCTGCCAATGATCCGGCCGGGCCCGCAACGCCGCCTGCAGGCCGAGAACTCGACGTTCCACGTCCCGCGCCTGCGCCATGGCGCTCCAGAAGTGCCGCTCCGCCGCGGCCGCACCGACGGCCTTCCACCCCCAGATCAGCGCTACGATCGTCCCCGCGGCGCACATCCACGCCGAGGCCCTTCCCCCGGGTCGCTCCCGCGCGTCGGCGGCCGCCACCCAGCCGAGCAGGGCGCCGGACAGGACATCGAACGGAGAGAATTGATGCAGCGAGTTGAACAGCCCGGCGGCCGCGAAAGCCGCGAGGCCTCCCAAGGGCGCCGCCAATCGGCTCGATCGCAGCGCGCCCATCACCCCCAGCACCACGAGCCCCACGTAGCCCGCCAACCCGACGGGCCCCGTTTCCGCGAGCACGAGCAGGGGAGTCGAATGCGGCTCGCGCGCCTCGATGAAGGCCTCGGGCGTGCTCCGGCTGCTGATCTCGAACTCCTCGGCGTCGCGATAGGGAGGGAATTCGAAGCGGAAGTTCCCGGTCCCGCAACCGGCGACGGGATGGTCGCGCGCCAGCCGCAGTGTCCCCTTCCATAGTCCGAACCGGACCCGCGCGGTCTCGTCGCGAGGGTCGACGATCTGGCGGACGCGCGGGAGGTTCAACGCGGCCGCCAGGACCGCGGGCAACGCGCAAGCGGCGACGGCCCATCGCGGACCGTGCCGCAGCCCCCACAGTCCGACCGCCACCAGGCCGACCGCCAGGCCGACCATCGCGCCGCGGGACTGGCTGACGGCCACGTGGGCGGCCCCCAACAGCGCGCTTGCGGCACAGAACAAGCGGAGTCGGCGGGAGCCCTCCGACAGCACGCCCCCGACGCAGAAGCACGTCAGAATGGCGGAGAGCGCGCCGGCGTAATTCGTGTTGCCCAGCGTGCTGACGGCGGGCAGCCCGCCAAGCCGTTGTCCCAACCCGAGTGTCGCGAAGAGAGCCGCCATGCCCGCGATGAAGGGCACGAGCGGCGCTTGCGGCACCCGGCCGCGCGCGACGGCCCAGAAGACCGCGACTCCCGCCGTCACCGGCAGCAGCGCCGGCAGCGCCTCTCCCCCGTTGCGCGCCAGCACCGCGGACAACCCGTGCGCGCCGAGGTAAGCGCCGGCCGCCAAAATCCAAGGAAGACTGGGCCAGACTCCGACCTTCCGTCCGACGATGCCCCCCGCGAGCAGCATCGCCGTTCCCAAGGCCACCAGAGGCAATCTCAGGGCGTCGTATCCGAAGCCCCACCACGTCACGAGCGGCGAGACCGCAAGCACGAGGGATCCGAGGATCGGCAGGATCGATCGGCCTACAGGTTCTTCGCGATTCACGACGCCGTCATGGTAGCACCGGCCGGGCTCCCGCGCCCCTAATCCGCCGGCAGCCACACCCGGAATTTCGCGCCCCGCCCGGGCATGTTCTCCGCGATGATCGTGCCGCCGTGTTCGTCGACGATCTTGCGCGCGATGGCCAACCCCATGCCCGTGCCCTTGGGTTTGGTGGTGAAGAACGGATCGACCCCGCGCCCGAGGTGTTCCGGCGAAATCCCCGGGCCGTTGTCCTCGAACTCGACCAGCACGCCGTCCCGGGAAGGGCCCTCCGGAGCGGTCGCCGACAAGCATCGGACCGTGAGCTTGCCTCCCGGCTCGACGGCTTCCAGCGCGTTGACGCCGAGGTTGAGGAACACCTGCTTGAGCTTGTCCGGCGCGCCGCGGCAGATGATCGTCCGCGGAACCTGCAGCTCGATCCTCAGATTCCGCTCCGAATCGCGTGCTTGCAGCAGCAACACCACCTCGGGAAGCAGCTCCGCCAGGTTGCACAACTGCGGCTGCATCGGT
Source organism: Planctomycetota bacterium (assembly GCA_016190155.1). Lineage (GTDB taxonomy): Bacteria > Planctomycetota > MHYJ01 > MHYJ01 > JACPRB01 > JACPRB01. The sequence continues at coordinate 5,894 of JACPRB010000195.1, read as the reverse complement.
CGATCGCTGGCGTACTCCAGGAAATCCGTGATGATCTTGTCCAGCCGATCCGACTCGCGCATCACCACGTCCATGAGCTTCAGGTCGTCCGGGTCCGGCAGTTGCACGCCCTGCAGTTCCTGAGCCGCGCCCCGGATGGACGCGATCGGATTGCGGATCTCGTGGGCGATCCCCGCGCTCATTTCCAGCAGCGCCCGAAAGCGCGACGCCTGTTGGGTCATCTTCTCGACCTCGCTGCGCAGCGACAGGTCGTTCACGATCGCCACTACGCCCCGGATGCGCGCCCGACGGCCGTCTTCCAACGGTGAAATCGACACCTCCAGGGGCGTGCCGTCGACCATGATCTCCTTCTCCACCCGTTCGCCTCCCGAGAGGGCGTCCTTGAACAACAGCGCCACTTCGCGCGGCATCGCCCGCCCGTACTCGGTCCCCACCGCCCCGTTCTGCATGCCGAGCATGCGTCGGGCCTGGGAGTTCACGAACTGGATCTCTCCGAAGCGGTCGATGGCGACCACGCCGCCCGCCATGTTCTGCAGGATCTCCTCGTTGAGGATGCGGACCTGGCGCACCTCTTCCGAGAGCTTGCCCGCCAGAAGCCCGACGGCAAAAAGCCCGAAGGCGTAGAAGACCGAGTACGACACCAGGAACGACAGGCGCGTGTCCGTCGCCTTCAAGACCTCGGGATCGACCATCCACAATCCGGTCTCGGCATCGGCGTAGTAGTAAAGCGCCGCGACGCCGCCCAGGAACAGCGAGGCTTGCGCCGCGATCGACAGGGCCGTGCGCAGGCCCATCACCGCCGCGCCGCCGATGACCACCGCGAAGTACAGCGCCGCGTAGAGCCGCTGCGGCCCCATCAGATAGACCAGGACCGTCACCAGCAGGACATCCGTCGCCAACTGGAGGATCGCCTGCCGGCGCAAGTCCGCTCCCAGCCGCACGGCCACGAGATACGCGAGGTTGACGACGCACGCGAAAGTCAACACGAAATACGGGGGCTGAGGGGAGAGCGGACGCAATCCCCCCTGAAACACGACGATGGCGGAAAGGCACAGCAGCGCCACCGCCAGCCGGATGAACATCAACCACTTGAGCCGGCTCTCCAGCCTCACTTCCGCGAACGGCGTGGGGAGGGGGCTCATGCTCTTTCGTGCGCTCGATATCGAGGAGCCGGCGCCCGAATCTCGACCTCCGAACCCGACGGGCGCCGGGCGACGCGTGACGCAAGACCGTCCATCATCCCGCCAGCTTCTTCTGGATCTCGATGATGGGCAGGAAGATCGCCAGCACGATGCTGCCGACGCAGATGCCCATGATCGAAATCAACAGCGGCTCGATCAAGGAGGTCAACGCCTTCACCGAAGCCCTTACCTCGGAATCGTAGAACTCCGATATCTTCGACAAGAGCTTCTCCAACGCGCCGGTCTTCTCGCCGATCGAGATCATGCGGGTGACCATGGGCGGGAACACCTTCGTGGCCGCCAGCGGCTCGCCGAGCGTCTCGCCCTTGCTGACGGCGTCCTTCGCCCTGAACACCGCCTCTTCGATGATCCGGTTGCCCGCGGTGCCCGCCACGATGTCGAGCGCCGAGAGCATCGGCACGCCGCTTTGAATGAGCGTGGAGAACGTGCGGGCGAAACGCGAAATGGCGACCTTCCGGAACAACGGCCCGAAAATCGGCATGTGCAGCAGGAACCAGTGGAACTGCTTCTCGCCGCTCCGGGTCCGAATGTACATGACGAACCCCACGATGATGGCGACGATGATGCCCATGAGCAGGAGGAACTGCTCGCGCATGAACTTGCTGATCGCCATGAGGATCTCGGTCGGCAGCGGGAGCTTGTCCATCTTCAACTGGATGAAGATCTGCTGGAAGCGGGGCACCACGCCCACCACCAGGCCGATCGTGATGGTCAAAATCAATCCCAACGACACGATCGGGTACGTCAGGGCCGCGCGCACCTCGCGCTTGATTTCCTCGATGTTCTCGAGGTAATCGGCCAAGCGGTTCAGGATCGTATCCAATTGTCCGCCCGCCTCGCCGGCCTTCACCATGTTCACGTAGATGTTGGTGAATACCTTCGGATGCTCCGCCAAGGCGGAGGAGAAATCCGTGCCCGAGCGGACGCGCTCGATGACCGTGTCGAGCACCCCCTTGAAGCCGGGATCGGCCGCCTGTTCGTGCAGGATCTCCATCGACTCCAGCAACGGGATGCCGGCCGAGATCATCGTGGAAAGCTGGCGGGTCACGACGGCGATGTCCTTCGTCTTGACCCGCACCCGGGGCCCTCCGAAAAGCCCCCGGCGCGGTTGTTGCTTCTGCTCCGTCATGGAAGTGACGGTCAGATTCTTCTTCTTCAGCTCGGCGGTCGCCGCCCCGCGATCCGGGGCCCGAATGGTCCCTTCGCTTCTCTTGCCGTCGGCCGCCTTCGCCTCGTACGTGAAGACTCCCATAAACGCGTCCTCCCTGACCTACTGATTCTACTTCATTGGCGGCCTAGCTCAACCCCAGGTGCGAGTAGTCAGTGGATTCGGACCTGGGGGGTTAGTCTCCCGCCGTGTTCCGCAGCATCTCCTCCACGGACGTCCGGCCCGCCAAAACCGTCTGGATGCCGCTGCGTCGAAGGGTCCCCATCCCGTTCTCGATGGCGAACTTCTTGACGTCCACCGCCGACTTGCCCTCGATGATGAGCCGCTGGATGTCGCGGTTCATCTCGAGCACCTCCATGATGCAGTAGCGCCCCTTGTATCCCCCGTTGCAGGCGCCGCAACCGACGGCCTTGTACAGGGGCGGAAGATTCTCGACCTCCTCCTTGCGGAACCCCAGCTCGAGCAGCCGCTCGCGCGGCGGCAGCGGATCCTGGGCCGCCTTGCAGTGATCGCACAGCTTGCGCAGCAGACGCTGCGCCCCGACCATGATCACCGAGCTGGCCACCATGAACGCGTCGATGCCCATGTCCACCAAGCGCGTGACCGCGGAAGGCGCGTCGTTGGTGTGCAGCGTCGAGAGCACCAAGTGACCCGTGATCGAAGCCTTGACGGCGATGTCGGCCGTTTCGAAGTCGCGCACCTCGCCGATCATGATGATGTCGGGGTCCTGGCGCAGGATCGACCGCAGCGCCGCCGCGAACGTCAGCCCGCGCTTGACGTTGACGGGAACCTGGTTGACGCGCTCCAGCTGATACTCGACGGGATCCTCGACCGTCACCGTGTTCTCTTCCAGGTTCAGGATCTCCCGCAGCGCCGCGTACAACGTGGTCGTCTTGCCGGATCCGGTCGGCCCGGTCACGACGACCCATCCGTACGACGCGGAGATCGCCCGGCGGAAGGCGGCGTCCGCTTCCTGCGACAACCCGAGCTGCTCGATCTTCAGGTTGAGGGCCGACGAGTCCAGCACGCGCAGCACGGCCTTCTCCCCATAGATCGTCGGCATGATCGACACGCGGAAGTCGATCTGCCGCCCCTCGTAGCGCACCTGGAACTTGCCGTCCTGGGGGACGCGACGCTCCGCGATGTCCAGGTTGGACAGGATCTTGATGCGGGAGACGATGCCGGCCTGCATGGCCAGCGGGGGGGCCGCCGCCTCGCGCAGCATGCCGTCGATGCGAATCCGCACGCGGGTGTACTTCTCGAACGGCTCGATATGGATGTCGCTAGCTCGGTTGCGCAGCGCGTTGATGATGATCACGTTCAACGCCTTGACGATCGGCGCGTCTTTGGCCGATTCGACCGCCTGGCTGACGTCCACCACCTCTTCGCCGGGCCGCTTCAACTCGATGTCGTCGGCCGCGCTCTGCTCCTCCACGGCGGCGCCGAGCTGCTCGGCGAACTCCTCCTCGGTGGGCCCTTCCTGGTAGGCGCGCTGGATGTTCCGCCGGATGGAGCGCTCCGTGCCGACGACCGGCCGCAGCTCGCAATCCGTCAACGTGCGCAAGTCGTCGAGCTTGAGGATGTCGAACGGCTGCCCCACCGCCAAGGTGAGCACATTGCCGACCTTGCTGATGGGCAGCACGCAGTAGTACGTGGCCAAGTCCTGGTTGACGATGGTCAGCGCCGTCTCGTCGAACTCGACCCGATCGAGATCTACCGGCGCGAGGCTCGTCTCCTGCGCCACGGCGCTCAGATACGCGTGCTCGTCGACGAAGCCCTTCTCGATGAGGAATTCCGCGTAGGACTCGACGTTGTCGGACTCCGCCAGGGTGAGCGTCTCCTGCGCGCGCCCCTCGTCGAGCGTGCCGAACTTCACCAGCACTTTCTTGATGCGTTGGCGGAACTTGTCCATGAGCACTCCGGGCTAGTCTCCCATCGTCATGCGCATCACTTCTTCGAGCGTCGTCTTGCCGCGCAGGGCGTTGAGAATCCCCGTGCGCCGCAACGTCAGCATGCCCTTCTTGATGGCGTAGTCCTTGATCTCCGCCGGCGGGCGCTCCTGGATGATCATCTTGCGGATCGTGTCGTCCACCTCCAGCGCCTCGATGATCGCGAAGCGGCCGCGGTACCCGTTCGAGCAACCGCCGCAGCCGACTCCCTTGCGCAACCCATCCAGCTTGTCCGTGTCCTCCGGAAGAAACCCCATGTGATGCATCTGATCCTTCGGCGGAAGCACGTCCATCGGCGCTTTGCAGTTGTCGCACAGCCTCCGGCACAACCGCTGGGCCGCCACGAGCACCATCGACGAGGACACCATGAACGCGTCCACGCCCATGTCCGTCAAGCGCGTGATGGCGCTGGCGGCGTCGTTGGTGTGCAGCGTCGAGAGCACCAGGTGCCCCGTGACGGCCGCCTTGACCGCGATGTCCGCCGTCTCGAAATCGCGGATCTCGCCCACCATGATGATGTCCGGATCCTGCCGCAGCACGGATCGCAGCGCGGTGGCGAAGGTCAACCCCGCCTTGGCGTTCACCGGCGTCTGCACGACGCCGTCCAGCTGGTACTCGACCGGATCCTCGATCGTGCAGACGTTCTCCTCCGGATCGAGCACCTCGCGGAGCGACGCGTACAACGTCGTGGACTTGCCGCTCCCCGTCGGGCCGGTCAGCAGGACGAGGCCGAACGAAGCCTCCAGCGAGCGCCGGAAGGCCGTCTCGGCCGAAGGCTCGTAGCCCAGCTGGCTGATGCCCAGGTTCAGCTTCGACGAATCCAGGACGCGCACGACGGCCTTCTCGCCGTGGACGCACGGCAGGATGGACACGCGGAAATCCACCTGCCGGCCTTCAAAGCGGACTTGGAACTTGCCGTCCTGCGGGATGCGGCGCTCCGCGACGTCCAGCTGCGACATGACCTTGATGCGCGAGACGAGCGCGTTGTGCATGGCCTTCGGCGGAGAGGCCACGTCCTTCAAGACGCCGTCCTCGCGAAACCGCACGATGCTCTGCTTTTCGTACGCCTCGAGATGGATGTCGCTGGATCCGCTGCGCAGCGCCTGCGCGACCAAGGTGTTGATGATCTTGATGATCGGAGACGTGCCCGAGTCCTGCATCGCCTTGCTCAGGTCGATGACGTCCTGCTGCTGCTCCTTGACCTCGAGGTCGGCCAGCGATCCCTCGGGCACCACGGGCATGTCCGGCAACGCCTGCTCCGGCGACTCGGCCGCCGGGATCCCCGGCGCCGGCGCGCCGGGTTGAGCCGCCGCTTCCGGCGACGACTCGGTTCCGGGCATCCCCTCCCATTCGTCCGTGCTGTACGCCCGGGCCAGGTTGCGGCGGATGGCCCGCTCCGTGCCCACGAGCGGGCGCAGCTCGCTATTCGTCAGCAGACGCAAGTCGTCCAGCTTCAGAATGTCGAAGGGCTGACCGACCGCCAGCGTCAGGATGTTCCCGATCTTCGAGATCGGCAGCACGCAGTAGTAGCTGGCGAGGTCCTGGTTGATCACGACCAGCGCGTCCTTGTCCGGG
>JACPRB010000193.1 GCA_016190155.1 Planctomycetota bacterium | reverse complement strand
CTGCGCGAGGTCGTGCGGGAGATCTTTCGGACGATTCCGGCGGGGGTCGGCAGCGAAGGCGCCATCAAGAGGCCCTCGCGGGACGAGGCGCGCGAACTGCTCGTCAAAGGGGCGCGCTGGGCCATCGAGCGCGGCTTGGGGCGATCCGAGGATCTTCGTTTCATCGAGGAAGGCGGGTGTCTCTCCGGAGCCGATCCCGAGGCCGTGAGCAACCGCGCCTACGAGCGCGGCCTACCGCAGGTCGGGACGCTGGGCAGCGGCAATCACTTCGTCGAGGTGCAGGTCGTCGACGCGGTCTACCGGCCGGAGATCGCGGCCCGGTTCGGGCTGCGGGAAGGCTCCGTCACGATCGCGATCCATTCCGGCTCGCGCGGGTTCGGCTATCAAGTCTGCGACGACTTCATCGCGACGATGATGAAGGCGTCGCGGGCGTACGGGATCGAATTGCCGGATCGACAGCTGTGCTGCGCCCCCCTGTCTTCGCCCGAGGCGAAGCGGTATACGGGCGCGATGTACGCCGCCGCGAACTACGCGTTCTGCAACCGGCAGGTCATGATGGCGCTGGCCGAGAAAGCGCTGGCGCGGGCGCTAGGCCGGCGCGAGGCGGATTTGGAGATGCGGTTGATCTACGACGTGTGCCACAACATCGGGAAGTGGGAGGAGCACGACGGAAAGCGCGTGTTCGTCCATCGGAAAGGCGCGACCCGGGCGTTGCCGCCCGGTCATCCGCTGGTTCCGGAGGCCTACAAGGAGACGGGACAACCCGTCTTCGTGCCGGGAGACATGGGGCGCTCGAGCTTCCTCTTGATCGGCAACGCCCGCGCGTCGAGGGACACGTTCGCGTCCACGTGCCACGGCGCCGGCCGGCAGTTCTCGCGCTCCGCGATGAAGAGGATGGTCGCGGGCCAGGACCTCACCGGCACCCTGGAGCGGGAGTTCGGCGTGATCGTGATGGGGCACTCTCGCGACGGCGTGGCGGAGGAGATGCCGCAAGCGTACAAGGACGCGAGCCTCGTGGTGGACGTGATGGAGCGCGCCGGGATCTCCGACAAGGTGGTTCGACTCAAGCCCCTCGGCTGCGTCAAGGGGTGACGGCGTTTACTTCTCAACGAGCCGCGACAAGCCGAGAACGTGTAGGAGAAGGGGAGAGGGAGAGGATCCTCTCGGATGGAAGGATCCGACTCTCCACCTTTCCCTTTCTTACACACTTATGGGTCATTGCACAGGCAGCTAAAGAGCAACCGCGGATTTCGCGCTCCAGATCCCTCCAATCCGCGAAATCCGTGTAATCCGCGGTTTCCTTCTTCGGGTACGGAGGTTCAGCTATTTGTGCAACGATCAATGGCTTCATCTGGGGGCGTTGTTTCTTCTGAAGAAAATCGCTCCCGTGTCGAACAGAGTGGTTGGGTTGCGGGAGGATTTTGTGGGTTCTCGGTTTCTGTGCTTGTCGATCGCGATCCGACGGCTCTCCCTAAGGTGGGGAGAACGCGGGCCCGGGCAGGCGGAGATCGACGTCGCCGCGGAGGCGAAGGGCCGGCTGAGGGCGCGACGGGAGCTCGTCGAGTCCGTCGATCGGAGCATCGAGCGGACCTTCGGCCCGTTCTTCCCGGCGTAGGGGGATTCCCGATGAAACGTTGGATGGCTTTCGCGTTGCCTGGGTGCGTGTTGGTGATGGTCGGGGGCTACGTCCTGTTCGCGGGCCCCGGTTTGGTCAGGCCCGTGTTCAGTCGGCCTCCGGCGTCCGGCGATGATCCCGCGCCGGCGCGAGTCGAGTCGGCCGTGCATCCGCCCAGGTCTCGAGACGTCGCCGTGGCCGCGAGCTTGACGACCTCGTGCGGGATCCCCGAGTTCCTGCGTATCGGCCGGATGCTCACGGAGGACCCCGAGTTGGCGCCGCAGGTGCAGACGCTGCTGGATTCCTGGTCGCGTCACGAGGCTCCCGAGATGCGGTTTCGCGCTGAGGTTCTGCGGCCGTATCTGAACGGCACGTGGCCGTCCGCCGCGCGCGGGCACGAGATGATCAAAGTGCGGTGCGCGCTGCTGGAGAATCCGCCGAACGAGGGTGCGACCACGATGGACTTGTTGCTGGACGCGGCGGAAGGCGATCCGTCATCGGAAGTACGGCGCTCCGCGCTGCGCGGCTTGAGCGTATCGCTTGATGCCGATCGCGTCAAACGGGTCTTGGGTCGGGTGGCCGGGGACGCGGACGCGGGGGTGCGGATGGAGGCGCTGCGTTTCCTCGGCACGGCCAGGCCGAACGACCGGGCGGTGATCGAGACGTTGAAGACCGTGGCGTTCGGGGCGAACATCGAGGCCAAGGAGCGCGAGGACGCCTTGTGGGCGCTCTTGAGGTGCTCCAACCGCCATGCGGACCTGCTGACGTCCGAGGAGCGCAGGTTGGTCGAGGCGGCCGTGGGCGACCGGACGGAGTGACCCGGTAAGCCATAAGCAGCCTTGAGGTTACGGCTTATGGCTAACTTGGTAGAATGCGGTCGATGAAAGGCCTCTTCGCCCGAGGGTTGATCGCGTTGCTCCCGATGGCGGTCACGATCCTGGTGATCTACTTCGTGATCAGCTTCCTCTACACGTACGTGGGGATGCCGCTGGGCGACACGATGCGATGGGGGCTGGCCCGGATCACCGGGCAGAGTCCCGAAGAGCTGATGCGGATCTCCTGGTTCTACCGCAGCGGGGCGCCGTTCCTCGGTTTGCTCCTGGGCATCGTGATCGTCTTCTTCGTCGGCGCCGCGGTGGCGACGTTCTTCGGCAAGAAGCTGCTGCAGCTCTTCGAGCGTCTCCTCGCCCGTACGCCCGTCATCGGGGTGATCTATCCGTACGCCAAGCAGTTCACGGAGTTCTTCTCGCCGGGCAAGAAGCCGGAGTTCAAGAACGCGGTGGCGATTCCGTTTCCTTGTTACGGGGTGTACTCCATAGGGTTCATCACCGGCGAGGGACTGCGCCATCTCAATGAGGCGGCGCGCAAGCCGATGGTCACGGTCTTCGTGCCGACGGCGCCGACTCCGTTCACGGGATTCGTCTGCTGGGTGCCGCGGGAGGATGTCGTGCCGCTTCCGATCACGGCGGACGAGGCGCTGCGGATCATCATCTCGTGCGGGGTCTTGACGCCGGCGCACCAGGCGGTGTCGCTGACGGACTTCGCGGCGGCGGCGGCACGGGAGGGGAAGACGCTGCCGCCTCCTCCTCCGCCGCACACGTAGCCGTTCGCCCGTTCATGCGTTCATCCGTTCAAACGTTCATCGGTTCATCCGTTCTGGGCTTCTTGTCTGCGCGAGCATTCGTTTTCCGGCAGCCACGCACGAATTCTCGCAAACGCTTTCGAACGGGTGAACGGATGAACCGCTGAACTGAATAAGTTACGCCAGGTCTCCTTCCTCGCTGCGGGGCGCGCGGGCCAGGAGCGTCTTGAGCGCCTCCATCGGCGGCTTGCCCTCGTGGAGGATCGCGTGCACTTCCTGCGAGATCGGCATGTCCACGCCGACCTTGGCGGCGAGCTTCACGATCGCCTTGGACGTCCATACGCCTTCGGCCACCATGCGCATCTCTCCCAGGACGTCCGCGAGCGTCCGGCCCGCTCCCACCTGCCGCCCGACGTAGAGGTTGCGGCCGTGGGCGCTCGTGCACGTCGTCACGAGATCGCCGATCCCGCTGATCCCGAAGAACGTGTGCTTGCGCGCGCCCAAGGCCCGGCCCAGCCGGGACATCTCGACGATGCCGCGGGTGATGAGCGCCGCCTTCGCGTTGTCGCCGAGCTTCAAGCCGTCGCTGAGGCCCGCGCCGATCGCGATCACGTTCTTGAGCGCGCCGCCCAGCTCCACGCCGGTGGGATCGTTCGAGGTGTAGACGCGGAAGGCCCCGCCCGAGAAGAGCTCCTGCCACAGGGTCGCGTGTTCTTCGTGGCGCGCGGCGGCGACGACGACCGTCGGCAGGCCGCGGCCCACTTCCTCGGCGTGGCTGGGTCCGGACAGCACGGTCACGGAGGCTCGGGGGTAGATCTCGCGCAGGATCTCGCTCGGCCGCATGATCGTCCCCATCTCGATGCCCTTCGAGACCGACAGGAGCGGCCGGTCTCCGACGGACGTCTTGGTGAGCGTCGCGCGGATGTGCTGCGTCGGGATGGCGCAGACGACCGCGTCGCCTTGGGGGAGCGCGCCGCCGGCGGCCTCGACCGAATCCGGGATCCGCACGCCCGCGAGGTAGGTTCGGTTCTCGCGTGAACGGCGGATTTCCTCCGCGGCTTCGGGGCGCCTGGCCCAGAGCGTCACGGCATGTCCGCGGTTCGCGGCGACGACGGCCAGCGCCGTTCCCCAGCCGCCGGCACCCAGGATGATGATCCTCTTAGCCATGGCCTGTCGCCTTCGAAAACGAAATCTTCTTCTCCTCGCCGCGGCGCAGTCGCGCGATGTTCTCGCGATGCCGCGCGACGACGATGATCGTGACCAGGGCGAGGAAGACCGTGATCGGCCAGGGCGTTTCCCATCGGCGCGGCAGATGGTCCGCGGTGAAGTGATGCGCGAACGGCAGCGGCAGCGCGCCGGCGATCGACGCCAGCGAGACGTAGCGGAAGGCGAGGAAGACGATCAGCCAGACGAGCACGGCCGCCGCGCCGGCCATCCAGTTCAGCGCGAAGAGCACGCCGGCGCCGGTGGCGACGCCTTTTCCCCCCTTCAGGCGCAGGGTGACGGGGAAGAGGTGTCCGGCGATTGCGGCTCCGCCGCAGGTGACCGCGAGCATCGCGGCCAGGTAGGGTCAGTGGGGGCAGGGGACGTGTCGGGCGACCCACGGGGCGAGCCAGAAGACCGGCGCGAAGCCCTTGAGGAAATCGAGCGCGAAGATGGGAAAGAACCACGGGCCTCCGAGCACGCGCGCGGCGTTCGTCGCGCCGATGTTGCCCGAGCCGACGGTGCGCAGGTCGATCCCCTTGAGCAGCTTCACCGAGAGGTAACCGAAGGGGACGGCGCCGACGAGATAGCAGGCGAGGATGACGGCGAAGTAGGTGAGTTCTTCCTTCATGCTTGGGGAGTCTCCGCGGAAGGGTCCAGCGCCGACGGCGGGATCGGGATCGGTTCGCCCTGGATCGCCACGGCCGTGTCGCGAGGCCGGGCCTGGTGGCGCAGCTGGCCGCAGGCGGCGGAGATGGCGTCGCCTTTGCGCTTGCGGACGGTGACGGGGACGCCGCAGGAGCCGAGCGTCTTGACGAACCGGGTGACGCGTTCCGGGGACGGCTCGCGGTAGGGCACCTCCGCAACGCGGTTGAAGGGGATGACGTTCACTTTTACGCGCGTCCCGCGCAGCTTCTTGCCCAGTTCCAGGGCGTGCTTCTTGTCGTCGTTGACGCCGTCCAGGAGGACGATTTCGAGCGTGACGTTCTTCTTGGTCGCACGCTTGTACTCGACGGCGGCGCGGATGAGCTCCGCGACTTTCTTCTTCATCGTCGGCACGATTTCGCGGCGGATCCGGTCGTTCGGGGCGTGCAGCGATATCGCCAGGTTGGGCGTGACGCGGTCTTCCACGAGCTGGGGAATCCGGTCGAGGATGCCGATGGTCGACAGCGTGATGCGGTTATAGCCGATGCCCAGGCCCCAGCTTGCCTTGAAGATGCGCAGCGCCCGCGTCACGTTTGCGTAGTTGAGCAGCGGTTCGCCGATGCCCATGAGGACGAGGTTGTCGACGCGGTCGCCTTCCGGGAGGGCGTTCTGGATCGTCAGGACCTGCTCGACGATCTCGGCGGTCGTCAGGTCGCGCGCGCGTCCGTCGAGGCCGCTGGCGCAGAAGACGCAGCGGATGGGGCAGCCGACTTGGGTGGAGACGCAGACGGTCTTGCGATCGCCGTCGCGGATGAGCACGGTTTCGATGAGGTTGCCGTCGTCGAGTCGCAGGAGGAGCTTCTCGGTCAGGTCGGCGCAGGCGTGCCGCTGGGCGACGCTCGTGCAGGAGGGTCGGAACGATTGCGCCAGGAGCGTTCGATGTTCCAGGGAGAGGTCCGTCATGGTCTCGAAGGAGGAGGCGCGGCGGCGGTAGATCCACTGGAGGATCTGTCGGGCGCGGAAGCGTTCGAGGGCGAGGGGCTGGAGCCGTTCCTCGAACTCCTGGGCGGTGAAGGCGGTGATGGCGGGCAGGGGCGTCACTCGGCGGATATTAGCAAATCACCGGGCGGACGGCCACGGCCTGGTTGGGTGAACGGTTGAACGGGTTTACAGGCACTGCATGCACGCCAGTTTGCCCCGTCGCTGCCCTTCCTTCTTCGAATAGAAGGCCTGTCGCTGGTCCTCCGGGATGAGGTGGGCGTACGGGCAGTGGGGGGCGTGGAAGTGGATGCTTCCATCCGACGTCACGAACGGAGGCTCCTTGCGGAGCACCCGGTTGACGGCTTCTCGGGTCTCCTCGGGCGGCAGCTTCTCGTGATAGACCAGCTCGACCATCTCGCTCTGGATGTCGGGGTCTTGGATCTCGGCGAGGATGGGCGCGTGCTCTTCGGAGATCATGCGCGCGCGGAGGGCGGCCTGGACGGGCAGGGGCAATTGGCGGAAGTGCCGGGCCCGTTCGAGGTCGTCCTTCTGGAGGCCCATGGTGTTGGCGAGCGCTTCCTGATTGAGATTGGGATAGCGGCGGCGGAGGCGGTCGAACATGTCGACGAGATCGAGCCGCGAGAGGTCTTCTCGGTGGAGGTTCTCGAGGTAGCTGGCCTCCATGCGCTGGCGTGGGTTCATGTCGCGGACGATGGCGGGGACCGTCTTCAGGCCGAGCTCGCGCGCGGCCACGAGGCGCCTCTGTCCGGCCACGAGCACGAATCCGTCGCCGGCGCGGGCGACGATGATGGGCACGATCACGCCGTACTGTTCGATCGACTTCTTGAGGTTCTCGTGCGGTTCGGTCAGGATGTAGGATCTCGGCTGGTACGGATTGTCGCGAATCTTGTCGATGGGGACGTGTTCGAAGGAGTCGCTGCGGCGCTTCAGGCGGAACATCGTGCGGACGGCGTGGGTGAACGTCTTCCAGAAGCCGTGCGAACCGCAATGCGGGCAGTCATTCGCGTGATTTCCCATGGGAACCTCCAGAAAGCTCATAGGGATTATCGGCAGGAAGGGTCGGGGGATTCAGTGGCGGGCCTACATTAAGAATGCATCGAGGATCGGTGTGCCATGAGCGGCGAGAGTGATCTCCAAAGGAAGCTGATGGAGACCCCGGTCACGTGGCTGCTGCTCGCCATCAACGCGAGCGTCTTTCTCCTGGCGGAACAAACAGGAAGCACGATGGAGGTCGACACTCTCATCGCGTGGGGAGCATCTGAGCGAGGCCGCATCTGGGACGTCACGAGGGTTGGCTCTGGCGCGGCTGGACTCGATTCAATAAGGGCGATCGCGACAACGCGCTGGCGGATTTCGAGGAGACCCTCCGGCGGAATCCTTCCGAAGCCGAGGCGTATGCGGGCCGCGCGACGATTCGCAAGGACAGGAGCGATATCGCAGGCGCCATCGAGGACTACACAAAGGCGATGGAACTCCTGCCCCAATCCTCTTCTCGGCGCTCCGAGATCGAAGGCGAGCTGAGGGAGGCGCAGTAAACTTCTTCCAGGATCGCGGCGAGGAGGAGTAGGCCGGCCCATGATGGTTCAGCTGTTCGATCGTTCACCCGTTCGTCTGCTTACCCTCCGAGGAACCGTTCACCAGTTCAGGAGTTCATCCGCTCGAGAATCCCATTCCTGCGTCCAGCTTCGGGAACCGACGAACGGCTGAACGCTTGCGCCGGCGCGCCAGCCACAGCAGGGCCAAGGGGAGCATGAGGTCGAGGCCGATCGATCCGCACCGTCCCCCGTCATCATCGCCGGCAGGGGGCGGCGATACCTGGAACGTACGAATGGCCGGGTAATCCGCCACGGGATGAGGGCTTGCGTCGCCTGAGGCGAGCAACGTGAGCTTTATCTGATACGAGCCCGCCGTCAGCGTGGTCGTATCCCACGTCCCCAGCACGTCCTCCCGCACCGGCTGATTCGACTGGGCGATGGTCGTCCACGTCGAACTTCCTTCCGTGGCGAAGGCGAGCTCGTAGCCGGAGAACGATTGCGTGGAATTCGGGCCGACCTCGATCCAGGCGGAGCCCGTGACGGGAACGGCCGTGTTGCCGACCGGGCCGGCCGGTTCGTCGATCATCCCGAACGCCACCAAGGCGCCATCGGCGGCTTCCGGAGGGTACACCAACGTGCTGTTGATGCAGTAGAGGCGGGAGTTGCCATGGGCGATGTTTCGCGTCTGATAGGTGATCGCTCCCTTGGAGGGATCGACGAGGCTCTCGTCGAGGATCATGACGGCGTTGTCCCATACGGAGACGTACGTCCACACCTCGCCGCTCTGGAAGTGCACGAAGGCACCGTTCGTGGCGCCAAGGTGGATCGTTTGCCCTTCGCAGATGCTGTGGGTCACGCGCGCCTCGGCGGAATCGCGCACCATCATCTCGGAGAACCGCAGCGAATCGGCCTGCAAGCGGGCGGTGTTCTCGACGTCGACCTTCCACCAGCGCACGCTCGTGTTGATCAGCCGGAATGTGCGGTCGGGAATGGGCAGGAGGTCGTCGACGTGGGAGCTTTCGTTGCGGAACGTCCCGGCCGCGACGAAGTCGCCGCTGCCGGCGTACGGCACTCGGGCCATGCGCAGCTGCGAGTCGCGCACCGTGACGGTGCTGCCGGGATAGGGCGTGACACCCCAGAGCACGGCGGAGCAGTTGACGACCGAGAGGGACCATCCGATGCCGGAGACGCCCGGCGTCGCGCTGCTGATGTCCATGGAGACGGGCGTGGCGGCCGTGGGGAACGCCAGATCCGCGGAGGAGCCCGCGGGGAAGTGCAGCCACGGCATGATGATGGCGGAGTTCACGAAGCGCAGCATCGGGCTGTCGTAGAAGACGATGTCGCCGCAGCGAGGGACGTTCTCGAGGGTCAGAGACGGCTGGTTCCTGATGTACCACGTCGTCCAGTTCAGGAGCTGCGTGGAGACGGCGGTGTAGGACGCGTTCTCGCGCAGCCACACGTTCTGGATGGAGCCTCCGGGATCCACGGTGGAATCGCGGAATTCCGCGCTTCCATCGCCGATCACGATGAGGTTGTGTTGGGCGATGTAGGTTTGCGCGTACTCGAGCCGCGCGCCGTTGCGGAAGATGACCTTCCCTTGGCCGGAGACGAGGATGTTGGTGTCGACGCCTTGGAGGCGGAAGACGCCTCCTTCGACCAGGAGCGTTCCGCTGCCGACGACGAAGACGTTGCCGGTGTGCGTTTGGGTCTGGCCGGCTCCGACCGTGTGCACCTCGAAGGGGGCGTCGCCGATGACGAGGTTGCCGGAGGTCTGGATATCGGCCGGTTGGGCGGCGAGCACAACGAACACTACACCGAAGAAGTGCATAAGGCCTCCGTTGGAGGGTCTACAGGAGGTACCGGTGTCGGGGGGGCGGCGGTTTCGAGATTCGGTCTGTGAGAAGGACACGGAGAGGAACAGCACGGCTGGCGTCGCGGTGAGGCGGGGGAGCTACTCGTGGGCGTGGGATTTCGGCTGCTATCTACTCGGTAGTCGCACCTGGGTGCTGCTTGCGCTAATTCGGCTTCACCTCCTCTTCTTTCACGTCCGGCGATTCGAGGTTGCCTTTCAAGCGGGTGTTCATGAACTGGCCGACGATGGCGCTGATGCCCTCGAAGAGGAAGAAGCGGATGCCCAGGATCGGGGCCGGATTGACCCGCAGGACCACCTCGTAGTCGCCGTCGAAGGTCAAGTAGCCTCGCCCGACGATGCTGGCGCCGCCTTCGCTCTGGAATCCGAAGCCGTCGATGTCGAACCGGCGCTCCCGGATTTTGAAGAAGATCTTGCCGGCGTCGAAGCGCTTCTTGTCCGAGAAGGGGCTGAGCATCTTGGCGACGCCGGGCACTTCGAAGAGCTGGCCGTCGGTGATCGTCATGGAGCCTTGGCCGGTGATCGTCTTGGAGTCGTTGCCGCGGCCGGCGAGGTTGCGGATCTCGACGTTCACCTTGCCGGCGAGCGCCCGGTTGGCGTAGTTATCGGTATCGCGAACGAACTCGCGCAGCTCGAGGCGGTCGACCTTGAACTCGCCCGACAGCTCGGAGGTCCGGCTGTTGATGCTCATGCTCCCGTTGACCGTTCCTCCGTAGGCGTTGCCGTGGATGCGGATGAAATGGACGTCCTCGCCGTCGAAGTAGAAGGTCGCGGTCGCGTCGGTGAACTGCTTCTTCATGATGCGTCCGCTTCGGCACGTGATGGTGCCGCTTCCGGAGCGCTTGCCTTCTTTGATGGAGCCCACGCAATCCACCGTGCCTTCCAGGTCCTCGAAGCGGATCGACGTGTCGGCCGTCGCGCGCAGGAGCTTGACGTGGAGGTTCCAGTGCATCTCCTCGGTCGGGCCCTCTCCCATCATCTTGAATCCGAGGGTGAAGTTGATCGAGCCCGTGAGTTGGAGCGTATCGAGGATGTCGGCGATCGTCTTCGGCATCGCGTTCTTAAAACGTTCGTCGACGCGCGCGCCGGTCGCCCGGATGGCGTAATCGTGCTGCCACAAATCCTTTCCCGCGACGGTGGCGGTGCCGTCCAGCGCGACCTTGCCGTCTTCCAGGCGTCCCTCGACGTGACTGAGCGTCACGCGTGCCGGATCGTAGGAGATGCGCCCCGTCACGTCGGAGATGGGCAACGGGATGTCTGCGTACTTCACGCGGCATCCGCGCGCGGTCGCCTCGCCGAAATGCTGGGGCTCGGCGCCTCTTTCCTTGAGGACGCGCCAGTCGACGTCGACGGCGCCGGCCGGGGAGAAGCGCTCCCACAGCTTGCGATTCTCGTCGCTGAGGGCGTGCTTGAGGCCGCTATCGAGCGCGACGTTCTGCCCGCGAATGCGCAGGTCGATGCGCGGGTCGTCGTCGAGGTGGTCCATTTCGCCGGCGACTTCGAAGGTACCCGTGCCGTGCAGGCCGACCAGGTGTTTGACGATGCAGGTGGGCCCGTCCACGTGGATCTCGCCTTCCACGCCCGTCATGTCGTAGGGGAACGGAAGGTAGCGCAACTCGGACTCGCGGAAGCGGATGTCGAGCGGGTTTCGTACGGGTTTGTCCGGGCCGTAGTCCCGGACGACGAGGCCGCGCGCGTCGAGCACTCCCCTGGGATGGAACTGATCGTAGATCTTCTGCGCCCCCGGCGGCAGGGCCGCGCGGAGCCGATCGTCCAGAGGCATGGAGTCGATCTCGAGACGGAACTTGAAATCGGCCTCGGCGGCGTACCCGTTGGCGCGGCCGTCGAAGCGCACGCGGGTGTTGCCGGTACGGCCGGCCAGATGCTTGATGACGAAGCCCTCGCTGAAGAAGTCGAGCTCGCCCCGCGCGTCCTCGACCGGGTACGGGAAGCCCTGGTAACAGAGCTTCATGCCGGCCGGCGCGATGGTCGCGCGCAATCGGGCCGCCTCGTCGGGATCGGCGTCGATCTGGACGCGGACGCGCGCAGGTCCTTCGGGTTGATAGCGGTCCCAGTCGTGATGGATCGGGGGAGCGAGCACGTCGCGGACTTGGGGTCCGAAGAGGACGGAATCGCTTGAAAGGGCGAGATGGACGGCGCCGGTATCCAAATCGAAATCGCCCGTGAGGCGCCACTCGCCGAAGAGCGCGCTGCGGAGCCGCCCGCCGGCGAAGTAGCGGTAGCCGTCGACGGGCACGAGGGCGAGGTCTTCGATGGCGAACGTCTGAGGGGCGGCCCAGGTGAAGATCGAGGGATGGATGATCTCGATCTGTCCGCCGAGGCAATGGATGCGCGGCAGGGCGTCCGGGGGGTAAAGTTCGCGGAGGGGACGGTGGGCGGGCTCTCGGGCGATCTCCTCGAAGAACTCGCGGTTTAGGGTGAGGCGCGGATCGACCAGGGTGATCTCCTGGGGGACGAACTGGCCTTTGCAGCGCGTGAGCCGCACGTCCACTTGATCGGCGGAGAGCACGCGGAGATTCCTCTTCGTGGCGTGCAGTCCCACGTTGCGCAGGAGGAGGGTGCCGTCGAGGGAAGCGGTGACGGAGCCGTACTCCAGGGAGGGCAACGCCTTGGCCAGCTCGCGCTCGGCCAGCTTGGATAGGGCGTTGCTGGAGGTCAGGACGAGGTAGTCCACGCCCAGGACGGCGATGACGATGAGGAAGAGGCAGAAGTAAGCCAGGCCTTTGCTCATATTGGACTAAGCGTAACCGGCTTGATATGGTTTGCAAGCTATAAGCCATAAGCCTTAGAGGAAGGGACTATTACTGCATGATCATCGAATGCGTGCCGAATTTCAGCGAAGGACGACGCAAGCCCGTGGTGGAGGCGATTGCGCAAGAGATCACCGCGGTCACGGGGGTTCGACTGCTCGACGCGCAGATGGACGCGGATCATAATCGGTCGGTGGTGACGTTCATCGGCGATCGCGTCGCGGTGGGCGAAGCGGCTTTCCTCGCGGCCAAACGCGCGGTTCAGGAGATCGATCTGCGCGCGCACCAGGGCACGCATCCTCGCATGGGGGCGCTGGACGTGCTGCCGTTCGTGCCGATCCGGGACGTCCGGATGGAGGAGTGCGTCGAACTGGCGCGCGAGGTAGGCCGGCGGATCGGCGAGGAGCTGCGGGTGCCGGTCTTCCTGTACGAAGCGGCGGCGACGCGGCCGGACCGGCGGAACCTGGCGGACATCCGCAAGCCGCAGTTCGAGGGCTTGGCGGAGCTCATCGGGAAGGATCCTGAACGGGTTCCCGATTTCGGGCCGAACGCGATCCATCCTTCGGCGGGATGCATGGCGGTCGGGGCGCGGCCGCCGTTGATCGCCTACAACATCGATCTCGACACGGACAACGAGAAGGTGGCGAAGGCCATCGCCAAGAAGATCCGAGAGCGGGACGGGGGATTGCCGGCGATCAAGGCGTTGGGGATGTACATCCAGGACCGGCGCTGCGCGCAGGTGTCCATCAACGTCTGCGACTACACGCGCACGTCGTTGAAGACGGTCTTCGACGCGGTGGTTCGCGAGGCGCAGGTCTTGGGCGCGGGGGTTCGGTCGAGCGAGGTCGTGGGGCTCTGTCCGCAGTCCGCGCTGCCGGATGAATGGCGCGCGGCGCTGAAGCTCGCGGGCTTCAAGGACGAGCAGATCATCGAGCGAAGACTGGGGGACACGAAGGCTTAGAACGTGTAAGAAAAGGGGAGATGGCGAGGACCGCTCTTTCCACCTCTCCTTTTCTTACACCTTCTCACGTCCTCTTAGCCGGGATTATTCACCTCCCAGGCGAGATTGATGACACACCGTTGAAGCGTTGCCTCTGTTCGTGAATAGACCGGGTTAGAAATCGAAGTCCTTGCCGGCCGCGCGATCCTCCGCCACCCATGCGGGGTCCCGCATCACGTCGAGCACACGCTGGCGGAAGGCCTCGTTCGCCCAGGCGTTGCCGTACTGATGACCTTCGTTGTTGAGTTCCCAGAATTGCCACGGCCGGATGTTGTTCGCCCAATGGTCGCCGAACTTGTTGAACACGACGAGCTTTCCGAAGAAGGCGTGGTCGTTGTGGGCGTCGAACTTGAACAGTCCGGATCGACGGTACTCGTCGTCCCAAGGCGGAGCGATCCGGGCGCGAACGCCCATGACGTCCACATGAGGCACGGCGAAGCAGAAGCCGCGCGCGAGTTCCGGCAGAGACGCCGATTCGGCCAGGACATTGCCCACGATGTGGGACCCCTTGCTGCCACCGAAGAGCCAGATGTCGCCAGAGCCGGCCGAGACGGCCTTGGCCAAGGCGCCCCGCAGACGTTGGACCCCCTTCTCGACGCTGGGCCAGTAGGCGAGGCCGTTGAACCACGATTCCGTGACGCCGGGGAGCTGGCTGCCGATCCGGTAGTTGATCTGCACCACCGGAAGGACGGCGCACTGCGTGTCCGCCTTGGAGAGGCGCCGCACCCACTCGTAGACCGGAGCGGACCATGCCTCCGCGCTGTCCTCGTGGCGCGATCCGCCGACCAGCAGGACCAGCCTCCCTCCGCCGACGAGCCATCGATACAGGTGCTCATACAGCTCTCCGAAGGTCGGATCGATCAGTTCGGCGAAATCGGCCGCGGCTTCGTTGAGGGGCGTCGAAGGATCGTCCAGGCGCTCGTGCCACAGATCGGCGTCCGGCGCGATGGGGACGGGCATGTCCGCCGTCTGGGCCTCCAGCCGCGTGTCGGCGTTTGTCGAGGCGGCTCCGGCCGTGCGCCCGTCATCCGAATCATCGCCGCGACATCCGGCGCACAGGACGACGATGAGAACACACCAGATGCCGCTGCTCCGACGGTAGCGAGTCATCGCGTCGCCTCCGGATCGTGGTGCAATCCTACCCGACGGAAAAAGAGACGCAAAGCAATTTGGTGGCGTCGGAATCTGCCCTTGTATCTGAGCGGAAATCATCCGCGAGAATTCGTGCAATCCGTGGTTCACGCAGGCGATGGGGTGGCCGCGCCCGCCGGCATCAGTATCGCTTGTAGTGCTGGAGCGGTCCGAGTAGAACTCTGAATCGTGCGCAGCGTGGCTCTGGCGGTGGCTTGGACGTGGGACGGGGACGAAGCCTTCATTCGTCGTCTACGGGCACAATGCGCCAAGGCCGCCCTTTCGTTTCTGGAAGTGACCCGCCAGAACCTGGGAGATGTTCTGCGGCAGGCGCGCGATCAGGAGTTGCGCGTCGATTGCTTCTTGGACCGCGCCTCGGATGAGGACTCCGTCTTCTTGGGGCTCAACCGGATGCTCCGGAACCCGGGAACCATTCATGTGAACGAGCTGTCGCGGTCGGCATGGGCGGCGGACAAGGCGACGATGCATTTGGAGCTGCTGGCGCGCGGAGTGAACCTGCCGTACTCCGTGATCGTCGAACGGGAGGAACTGGACGCCGCGCGGCTGGATGGCCTGGATCGGCCGTTCGTGGTGAAGCCCGCCATGGGCGGGGGCGGTCTGGGGGTCCTCTTGAACGCCACCGGGCCCGGCGACATTCAGGCGGCTCGGGTCCGCTTCGGGCACGAGAAGCTCTTGATCCAACAGCGGGTCACGCCCCGCATCCTGGGCGGTCGCCGGGCGTGGTTCCGGGCTTTCCACGTTTTCGGCGAGATCCAGCCTTGCTGGTGGGATGATCAGACGCACCGGTACGAGCGGATGGCGCCAGAGGAGGAGCAGCGATGGAATCTGCACCCGCTGCGGCCGATCGCGCGACGGATCGCCGACGTGTGCCGCCTGGATTTCTTCAGCAGCGAGATCGCCCTGTCCGATGAAGCGGCCTCGCCCGCGCTTGGGAGAGGGCGTCGTCGATTGGAGCAGGACCTCTTCGTGGTGATCGACTACGTCAACGATCCCTGCGATCTGCGTCCGCAGTCCCAGCACGCCGACGGCGTTCCCGATTGCATCGTCGATCAGGTCGTGACGGGGCTTGTGGAGCGGGCGCGTGGCGCGGCCGGGGCCGCGGAGCCGAAGGGCGATGCAGCGGCGGTGCCTGCGTCGTAGCCGGACGATTCACGCCGGCTGCAGGACGTACGAAGGCAGCGCCAGGCGGCATTCTTCGCGTTGATGCAGCAGATAATCGGAATCGGCGGTGCAGCGGACCCGGGCGGGAGGAAGGTGCCGCCAGTCGTTGAGGAAGGCGCGGTGGGCCGGGACGCGCCGGAATCGTCGTCGCTGGGAGTCGGAGAGCGGAGCCTGAAGCTCCTGTAGGGTTCGATATGCCTCGATGAGGTAATCGCGATGCAGGGAGGGGAATCCGCCGTCGCGCGCCTTTCGAGCGATCGCCCAATGGATGGACCATTGAAGGTGCGGACAGGGGAAGGCGGTGCTGAGCTCCAAGGCGGCCAGCAGTGAGAGCAGGGCGTCTTCCCAGGGCTGTGAGCGGCCGTTCAGGTAAAGCGCCCAAGCCAGAAGGCGCGCGTCGCGGAGTTCGTGAGCGACGGCGCAGCCGCGCGAAAGAACGCATCCCGCCTTCTCGAAGCGGTCCATCTCCTGGAGCAGCTCCGCTTGCTCGAGGAGCGTGCATGCGAGCTCCGGAGAAGGGCCGAGGGGCGTCAAGACATACCGGCCCAGTTCAAGAAGGCACAGGGCGAGGTCCTGCTCTCCGGCCGCATGCAAGTCCGACGCCGTCAAGTAGTAGCTCAGGCCTATCCATCGGGGTTCGTGTTCGCGCTGGCCGACTTCCAACAGGCGAGGCGCCAGCGCCAGACCGAGTTCATCTTGACTCGTGAATCGGGATGACAGGCCCAGCTGAGCGACGCGTCGCACGTCACGCATTTCGCCGGAGCGGGTCGGTCTGCGGATAAGGTTTGCCGCCTCCGTCGCCTGGCCCGCAAGTATCAACCGGCCGATTCGGAGTCGAACCGTTGACTTCATACGTCAAGGATAAGCAAGTCAAATGCCTGGCTGCCACCTGTAAGACCTTGAATGCCAGCTTATTGTGTCAAGGAATTCCGGATACCGTCGAGTTTGTGGTACGTTTGCTACGCATTTGCGTAATACGTTTAATTTCAATAGCTTGTGTGCGTCTCTTTTCTGCATCTAGCTCAGCTTCTAAGTGCCTCGTCGGGTGTCAACGTGTGCTTGCGCAGCAAGCGGTAGAGGTGGGAGCGATCCAAACCCGAGAGTGCCGCGGCCACCGTCATGTTGCCTCGGGTGTGTTTGACCAGGCGGATCAGGTAGAGTCGTTCGAATTCCCCCTTGCAGCGGTCGTAATCGAATTCGGGGTCCGGCCCCGGCGTGGCGCCCAGGCTGTCGAGGAATCGCGTGGGGAGCGCGTCGACGTCGATCTGACTGCCGTGCGCGGAGACGACGGCGTTCTGCACGATGTTGCGCAGCTCGCGGATATTGCCGGGAAAGCCGTAGCTCTGCAGCATCTTGAGCGTGCGGGGCGTAAAGGCGAACACCTTACGACCCTCGCGTTCGGCGATGTCCTGGGCGATGGCGGCGGCGATCTTGGGGATCGCGTCGCGGTTGGCCCGCAGCGGAGGAGTCGTGATCTCGAAGACGTTGATGCGCAGATAGAGGTCCTGCAGGAAGCGTCCGTGATCGACCTCCGCGGGCAGGTTCTTGTTCGTGGCGCAGATGATGCGCGCCTCCACCTGTTTCGAGTCGCGCGTGCCCAGCGGGCGGATCTCGCCGTATTCGATCGCGCGCAGCACCTTGGCCTGCACGTTGATGTTGAGGTGATCGATCTCGTCGAGGAAAAGGGTGCCGCCGTGGGCGAGCTCGAACGCGCCGGCGGCGTCGACGACGGCTCCCGTGAACGCCCCCTTCTTGTGCCCGAAGAGCTGGCTCTCGGCGAGGGTCTCCTGGATCTCCGCGGCGTTGACGGTGATGAACGGCCCTTGGGCGCGGTCGCTGGTGAGATGGATGAACCGCGCGAGCGCTTCCTTGCCCGTGCCGGTCTCGCCGGTGATCAGCACTGGGGCCTTGGAGCCGGCGAAGCGCTCCGCCGCCTCGAGGACGTCGCGCGGGATGCCGATCATGAAGAGCGGCCGATCCGGGTTCTGCGCCTTGGTGTGCCGGTAGAGGAGGGCCTTCCACAGGAAGGGGCGCACCTCCTCCGCCAGGATCTTGAGCGCCTCGCGCGCCCCGACGCCGAGCGTCGCTTCCGCGCGGGATGCGGCGGCGAGGACGGCGATGGGGTCGTTGCGCGCCAGGACCGGCTCCTCGATCATCGAGGCGTGGCCCTGGAACAGCTCACGGGCGAGTTCCGACGTCCCTTTCGCCGGCAGCTTCGGCGGCGAGAGGCCCACGAAGGCGTTGGGCTCCAGCACGAGCGATTCGCCCTCCGCGAGGAGAACGCCGGAGGACTCGCAGGAGCATCGGCTCACGATGAGGCGCGCGACGACGGGCAGGAGTTTCTCGAGCTTGTGCTCGTCGAGGTCGCGTTCCACGGCTCCCGGCGCGGGCTCCGAGCGCAATCGCCCGACGCAGGTGATGCGGCTGTCGAGTTGCTCCAGGCGCCGGAAGACGCCCCCGAGGTGGCGG
This sequence comes from Planctomycetota bacterium, assembly GCA_016190155.1. Lineage (GTDB taxonomy): Bacteria > Planctomycetota > MHYJ01 > MHYJ01 > JACPRB01 > JACPRB01. Next base: position 1,304 of record JACPRB010000193.1, on the reverse strand, counting down.
CAGGCCTCGCGGAGCTCCAGGACCTTCTCCCATCGGACGGCGAGGACGTCATCCCATTCGAGTCGAACGACGCACCCGTAACGATCGCGATCGAGCGAGCCGGCGACGATGTTGGCGGAGCAGGCGGTCGATTGGAAGAGGAGCCCATCGGGATCCTCGGAGATCTCATGCGCGGCGAGATGCTCGCTCTTCAGCCGGACCATGGCGCTGGCGGCGAGTCCGCGCTTGAGGAGGTTCCCCTTCGTCGCGAGGACGACGGTATAGCCGGGGGCATAGGCGCCGCGCAGGCAGCAGCCGGAGGAGGCGCCCGCGACCTGAAGGCAGAAATCGAGCAAGCGGTTGCACGCGTCGACGAAATTGAAGCCGGCGGAAACGGCGTGGAGGAGTTCGAAGTTGAGGTCGCTCATGCGTGTTCAAACGGCTCATATAACGGATACGAGTTTCCAGGCCTGGCGTCAATGGCGGGGGCCTCCACCCCGGCCGTTACTTGGCGGAGTAAAACGCATGATCCGATGTGCCGTCTGTTTCTCGAAAACGGAGACTGCGCCTTGCGTCGCGCACGACGTGCTTGCGGAAGATGTCTTTCAGGCCCTTATGGCAATGTTGTTGCCACGCCACCAGCTGCCCATCCGGGAGAGTCCGCCAGGCTTTGATGTATCCGGTATCGCTGAAGGCGACCGTGCTGCCCAACGCCTTCAGAATCCGCATGAGCTCTCTTACGGACAGATCCCGATCGGTCATGTCGAATCCTACAGGGGCGTGAGCTGCCTGTGGGGCGTTACGAGCTCGAAACTCAAGGTGGGCGGACGCTTGGGGCGTGAATGTGGTCGGAACTCGAAGCGGCCGACCAGTCGGCTCATCACGCGGATCTCGGAGCTCGGGGCCTGTCCGGACTCGAACACCTTGACCCAGAGTTCATCCGGTTCGTGAAAAAAGAAATTCTTACCCGTGGAGAACGTATCGTGAAGTTGTTCGCCCAGCGTCAGCGAAAGTTCGTGAAGCGCTTGATCCGGCGTATGGCCCCACCCACTCGCGCCGTTCTCCACGCAGCAGACGTGCCATTCGTTGGGTTTGTCGATGTACTGGAAGATCACGCCGTGGAGCGTGAACCTGAGCGCCTCATCGAGAGACTGGGTGATCGGCACAAGTGAAGTATAGGGGGGGGAGAGTTGGGTGTCTAGGCCTTGGCAGCTCGGGCGCGACAGGGGCGGGCTAAACGTGTATAACACCCTGGACCGCAAGTATCGGCCGAGTGGCGGAACCGGCAGACGCAGGGGACTTAAAATCCCCGGGCCCCGTAAGGG
>JACPRB010000186.1 GCA_016190155.1 Planctomycetota bacterium | reverse complement strand
CGATGTAGTCCCCCAGGCGTCGAGACGCCGCGGGATTCAGAGGGCCGGCGAGGTCCAGCACGAAGATGGGGACGTCTCCGCGCGCGTCCCGAACGCGCGTTCGGCGCAGCGACATCGAGAACGTGTCGGCGGTGTCTTCCTGGGAGACGCGCGCTCGTCGTCTCGTCTCGGACGCCGGGGAAGGCGCGCTGGAGGCGGCCATGGCCGGGCCCGCCCCCGGCGGCGTGGCGGGGCCCGAGGCGCCGGACGCCACGAGTTGGAGGCGCGTTGCTTCGAGCTGCACTCGCGCCCTCAGGATCATCTGCAATTGCTGGCCGTTGAGATGGTTGCGCTCGAGGAGCATGTCCTGCAGCCGGGGGATGCTCTCTCCCTGCTGGTAAGGGATCTCCTGTTCGGAGAGACAGGTCTCGACGATGGATCTGGGCAGGAAGCCGTTGCGGACGATGAACTCCGCGAGCGCCACGTCCTGGTGACGGGCGCGGTCGTATCGCGAAAGGACGAGGACCCCCCTCAGCTGGTCGCGCGTCAAGCGAGACACGCGCGTGAGGGCCTCATCCGCCGGAATGGATTCCCGCTCCATGAGGTCGCGGCATTCCTTGAGGCGCTGATCGGCGATGAATCCGAGGCGAGCGGCCGTCTTGAGGATCTCTTCCGGGTCCATAGCGAGCTCCGCGCGTTTGACCACTGACAAGGATAACACCGAAGAGACCAAGCGCCAGGGCCGACGAAATCTCTCCAGCCATTCCGGCGTTCGGCCGAAACATCATAGGGGGATCTCGTGTCTCGGGACGCCGGACGTTTCATCGTCATTGTGGCCATTCTGCTGGCCTTGGGCCTGGTGGCGCTGTATTCCGCGAGCGCGATGAAGGTCAAGCGCGGCCAGGAACCCGGCGATACGTTCTACTTCCTCGAACGTCAGATACTGTCGGTGGGCGTGGCCCTGCTCGTGTTCGTGGCCGCGAGCCGGATCCCGACGTCCTTTTGGATCAACGCTCGCTTCCCGCTGCTGATGATGACGGTCGTGCTGCTGTGCGCCGTGCTGGCCGTGGGGGGCGGACAATACGGGGCGCGGCGCTGGCTCTCGTTCGGCGGGTGGAACCTGCAGCCCTCGGAGATCGCGAAGCTCACGCTGCCGTTCTTCCTGTGCGGCATGGCGGCGGCTCATCCCGAGAGACTGCGGACCTTCTGGGGAGGGTTTGCTCCCCTGTTCGCCGCCACCGGCATGACGTGCGGGCTGATCCTGGTCGAGCCCGATGTGGGGACGGCGGCGTTCGTGGGGATCACGGCCGCGGTCACGATGGTCGTCGCGGGCGTCCGCTGGACGCACCTGCTGACGACCAGCGGAGTGGCCGCCGTCGGGGCGGCGTTTCTGGTCGTGTTCAAGATGGAGCACTTCCTGAGGCGGCTGCGCGAATGGTGGGACGGCAGCAGCTACCAGCTGAACCAGTCGCTGATCGCCCTCGGCTCGGGCGGCTGGCTCGGGGAGGGACTGGGGCGGGGCTCTCAGAAGCTGCACTTCCTGCCGGAGGTTCACTCGGACTTCATTCTCGCCGTTCTCGGCGAGGAGATGGGCTATGTCGGGACGCTCGGGGTCGTGCTTCTGTTCATCGCGTTCGGCGCCGCGGGCTTCGCCATCGCCCGGCGGGCGGCGACGCCCTTCGGGTTTCTCCTGGCCTTCGTGCTGACGTTTACGATCACCTTGCAAGCGGCCATCAACGTCGCCGTCGTGACGGGTGTCGTGCCGACGAAGGGAATCCCGCTGCCGTTCTTCTCCTTCGGCGGATCCTCGCTGTGCTTCACGATGGCGGCCGTCGGCATCCTGGTTCGAATCGCCCATGAGAGAGGGGAAACGTGCGACTCGTCTTTGCCGGTGGAGGTACCGGAGGCCATCTCTTCCCGGGCATAGCCCTGGCGCAGGAGAACGACGGCCCGTCGCTCTTCCTGTGCACGACGCGTCCATTCGACGCGGGGCAGCTGCGGCACTACGGCTTTGATCACAAGCCGCTCGACGCGCCGCGCCTGCCCGCGGCGGTGCGTTGTCCGATCGCCATGGTCCGGGCTGTGGCCCAGGCCGCGAAGTGGCTACGGGCCTTTCGGGCGGACGCGCTCATCGGCGTCGGCGGCTACGGGTCCGCGCCGGCCCTAGTGGCCGCCAAGCTGCGGGGGATCCCGTATGCGTTGCTGGAGCAGAACGCGCGTCCGGGTCGAACGAACCGTTGGGCGGCGAGGGGGGCGTGGCGGGTGTACGGGCAGTGGCCGCGGGGGGGGGCGGAATTGGGGTCTCGCTATCGGCATACCGGCAGTCCGTTGCGAAGGGACTTCCGGCCGATCCCGCGGGAGGAGGCGCGGGCGAGGTACGGATTGGATGCCTCGGCCGTGGTGGTGGGCGTGGTGGGAGGCAGCCAAGGGGCGCAGTCGCTCAATGCGCTGGTGTTGGAATCCTGGAAGCGACTGAACGGCGAGCGCGGGCGCGTGACCTTCCTGCACTTGGCCGGTCCGGCGGCGTCGGAGGTCTCCCAGGCGTACCGAAAGAACGGGTTGATCGCGCGCGTGCTGGAGTTCGAGCGTCACATGGGGGCGTTCTACTCCGCGTGCGATTTCGTGGTCTCGAGGGCGGGAGGGATGGCGATCGCGGAGCTCGCGGCGGCCGGTGCGGCTGCGGCGCTGGTGCCCTATCCGCATGCGGCGGAGGATCATCAGCGGCTGAACGCGAACGCGTTGGAGGGAGCGGCGTGGGTGGTGGAGGAGCCCTCGGCCTTGGCCGGGCTCATCTCAAAGCTTGTCTCCGGGGACCCCAGCTTCAATAATAAGGCCCGGTCATTGGCGCGATTCGCCAGGCCTGAAGCGGGGCGCGCCATCCTGGGAGATCTAAGCACATGGCTGTGAGAGCGACCTCCGGGGTCGTCCATTTGGTCGGCATCGGAGGGATTGGGGTGAGCGGCTTGGCGCGCATCCTGTTGGCGCACGGCTACGCCGTGACGGGCAGCGATCTGAAGCGCAACGAGCAGACCGACGAGCTTGAGGCGATGGGTGTCGGGATGCACGTCGGGCATAGCCCCGATCACCTGCCCGATGGGTGCAGCTTGGTCGTCCGTTCGGCGGCGATTCCCGACGACAACGTCGAAATCGCCGCGGCTCGCGAACGGGGAATCGAGGTCGTGAAGTACGCCCAGATGTTGGGGCGGCTGATGGGCGCGAAGATCGGGATCGCCGTCTCGGGAAGCCACGGCAAGACGAGCACGACGGCGATGGTGGCGTACATCCTGGCGCGGGCCGGGTTCGAGCCGACGTTCGTCTGCGGCGGCGTCATCCCGCAGCTCGGCTCCAACGCGGCGCCTGGGAAGGGAAAGCATTTCGTCGCCGAAGCGTGCGAATACGACCGGTCCTTCCACCAGCTGCGGCCCCAGTGCGCGGTGATCACGAACATCGAGGAAGATCACCTCGACTATTACAAGGACATCCAGGAGATCGCGGCGGCGTTCGAGCAGTTCGCGGGGAAGGTCGGCGAGAAGGGGCTGGTCGTCGGGTCGCTGGACAATCCCCACTCGGCGGCGATCGTGGAGCGCTGCAAGGGTCATGGAGAAGGCACCTCCATCGCGAAAGACGCGGACTGGCGGGCGCGGAACGTTTCGGTCGTGGACGGCCAGTGGCGGTTCGAGGCGCTCAAGTACGGTCGTCCGTTCGGGGAGTTCACGCTCAAGGTTCCCGGCATCCACAACGTCTCGAACGCGCTGGCCGCGATGGCGGTGGCCACGTGGAGCGGCGTAGGGCGTGAGATCATCCAACTGGCGCTCTCCGAGTTTTCCGGCGCGGCGCGACGGTTCCAGGTTCTGGGCGAGGGCAACGGCGCCGTCGTCATCGACGATTACGGACACCACCCGACGGAGATCCAGGCGACGCTGAGGGCGGCGCGGGAGCGCTATCCGGACAAGCGCATCTGGTGCGTGTTCCAGCCCCATCAGCATTCCAGGACGCGCATGTTGCTGAAGGAGTTCGGGCGCTCGTTCGGGGACGCGAACCTGGTGTTGCTCCCCGAGATCTATGCCGCGCGGGACAGCCAGAAGGACATCAAGGGCATATCGAGCGCGGATTTGGCCAAGCTCGTGAACGAGAACGGGACGGCGGCGCTGTATCTGCCGACGTTCGACGATGTGGTGCGGTTCCTGGCGGAGAAGATCGAGCCGGGGACGATCGTCCTGACGATGGGTGCGGGCGACGTTTACGAAGTCGGGCGGAGGTTCCTGGAACGGAAGGCATCCGGCACCGAGTAGCCGCACTCTAACCGTTCAGCCGTTCATTCGTTCTTCCGTTCACCGGTTCTTGCGTTTACCCGTTCCTGCGCTCGAAGGCCTTTGCGAAAGGGCGCGTGCGGCCGGCGGAGAACGGATG
>JACPRB010000185.1 GCA_016190155.1 Planctomycetota bacterium | reverse complement strand
GCCTGGAGGTTCATGAAAAATCTTGTCGTAGCACAAAGATTTGATCGATTAGCACAGCAGAGATTCCCTTCTTGAAAAGAAAACCCTGCGTTCTCCCTCCTGGTCTCAGCGGCGATGGATCGGACTTCTTTCGGCTGATATCTTCGCAACGGTCTGAGACCCAGTGTCTTGCGCGAACACGCGGGAGAATCCTCCCGCCGTGAGAAGAAGTGGAGAGTGAGTACTGCTGAGGCCCCAGAGAAGAGGTCCCCTTCATCGGATTCTCCGCGTCCTGTCCGCCTCATGCCGTGAGGAAGACGGCGATCGGTTACGTCGTTTCTTCTTGGCGGTTCGGCGCTTTGGCGGTTCATCCTGATCCGTGCTTCTAGTGTTTGAAGTGCCTCATTCCCGTGAACACCATCGGGACGTTCCTCCGGCTCGCCGCGGCGATCACTTCTTCGTCGCGGATCGACCCGCCCGGCTGGACGATGGCGGTCACCCCGGCCTCCATGAGAACCTCGACACCGTCGGCGAACGGAAAGAACGCGTCCGACGCCGCGACCGCCCCCGGCACGCGGCTGCCCGCCTTGGCGACCGCGATCTTCGCGGAATCGAGCCGGCTCATCTGGCCGGCGCCCACTCCGACGACCATACCGTTGCGGGCCAGCACGATGGCGTTGGACTTCACGTGCTTGCACACCGTCCACGCGAACCGCAGATCCTGGTTCTGAATCTCGGAGGGCTCGGGGCCGACCGTCCGCCATTCCGTCCAAAGCGCGTCGTCGGGCGTCTGCACGAGAAGCCCGTCGCGAACGCTGCGGATGACCAGGGCGCTCTCGACCTCGCGCGGGAGAGCCCCCGCTTCGAAGAGACGCAGGTTCTTTCCCCATTTCGGCCGCTCGCGAAGGATCTTGAGCGCCTCCGGATCGAACGAGGGGGCGATGACCGCCTCGAAGAAATTCTCCTTCGCCGCCACAGCCTCGGCGGTGCCCGGATCGACCGGCGCGTTGAATGCGGCGATGCCGCCGTACGCGGACACCGCGTCGCCCGCCAACGCCCGCCGGAACGCCTCGGCCATCGTCATCGCATGCGCCGCCCCGCATGGGTTGTTGTGCTTGACGACGACGGCGGCCGGCGCCTGCAGCTCGCGGACGCATTCGAAGGCGGCGTCCAGATCCAGCAGGTTGTTGTACGAGATTTCCTTGCCGCCGATCGCCGGGCGGGCGAAGGCGACCGAAGGCGCGCTTTGCCTGGGCGCGCGGTAGAAGGCCGCCCGTTGATGCGGGTTCTCGCCGTAGCGCAAGTCGAGGACCTTCTGATAGCTCAAGTTCAGGACCTCAGGGAAGGTCCCGGCGCCGTTCATCCACTCCGCTATGGCCGCGTCGTAGCGCGCCGTATGGACGAACGCCTTGGTCGCGAGTTCCCGGCGGAACTCCTCCGTCGTAACTCCGCTCCCGCCGCGCATCTCTTCGAGCACGCGGGGGTAGTCGGAAGGATCGGTCACGATCGTGACGTAGCGATGATTCTTGGCCGCCGCCCGCACCATGGCGGGCCCGCCGATGTCGATGTTCTCGATCGCTTCCTCTTCCTTCACGTCGGGTCGGGCGACGACCTTCGTGAAGGGATAGAGGTTGACGCACACCAGGTCGATCGCGCGTATGCCGTGCTGTTCGGCCTGTCGCGTGTGCTCCGCGTTTTCGCGCAGGGCGAGAATCCCGCCGTGGACTTTGGGGTGCAACGTCTTGACCCGACCGTCCATGATCTCGGGATGACCCGTGTAATCGCCGACCTCCGTGATGGGGACGCCGGCTTCGCGGAGGGCGCGCGCCGTCCCGCCGGTCGAGAGGATCTCGACTCCCATCCCGCGCAGCCCGCGCGCGAACTCGACGATTCCCCCTTTGTCGAACACGCTCAGAAGCGCCAGTTTCATGCCCATAGGCGGCGCATTGTATCGACGGCCGGCGCGCACGGTCCATTCTTTGTGCCGCGCCGCTCACTTCCGCTTGCCGTGGCCCAAACCCCGCCGTACACTCGGTCCGCCCCCGCATGTTGAAGAAGAGCCTCTTCGCGTTTTTTCTCCTCCTGGGCGTCGCGGGCTTCTGCGCCGTCCCGTTCATCGTGGGCGTCGATCGCACGCTGGAGGCCATCGGCGATGTGGGATGGATGTGCGTCGCCAGCTACCTGGGCACGGCGGTCATGGTCTTCGTCATTCCCGGCATCGCCTGGTGGATCCTGATGCGCTCCGAAGGCATTCCCGCGACGCTGGCGCAAGCCATCAAGGCGAACGTCATGGGGGCGCCCTTGAATTTCTTCACGCCCTCCGCCTACCTGGGAGGCGAACCGCTCAAGACGTTCTACATCGCCAAGATGGCCGGCGTGACGAAGCGCCGGGTGCTGGCCACGATCATCGCGTCCAAAGTCCAGGAGATCGCGGCGCTGCTGCTGCTCATGTTCGCCAGCGCCGTGTATTTCGTCTGGCGGGCCGCGGGCGCATTGAACCGCCGCGACGAGATCCTCCTCATCGTCTCCATGGTGCTCTTGGTGAGCCTGTTCGCGCTGGTGATGATCGGCTTCTACCGCGATGCCCGGCCGACCGTGAAGCTCATCAACCTGCTGGCCGGAATGGGCGTGGCCAAGCGGAAGCTGGCGCGGCTGCGGTCGAAGGCGGAAGACATGGAACGAATCATCCACGCCTGCCTCGTCCACCGCTGGAAGGCGGCGTTGCTGTCGCAGTTCGTCCTGTTCTTCTCGGCGCTGTCGATCCTCGTGCGCCCGTATGTCTATTTCGCGTTCACGCGCCAGAGCGCCATGATCCCGCTCGAGGACGTCTGCATGACCTACGTGATCGTCAACTTCGTCAATACGCTCACGATCATCCCGGGCAGCCTCGGGTTGCTCGAGGGCGGCGTGACCAAGTTCTGGCACCTGCGCGGGCTCGGCGATCACAACGGCGCGGCGTTCATGATCATCAACCGGATCGCCGATGCCGTCTTCGTGAGCCTCGGGCTGTGGCTGATCATGCACTACGGCCTGGCGGCCGTCGCCAAGGGGGTCGCCAAGGGAACGGAGAAGATCGAAGAGAAAGACCTTCACGACGCCGCGGAGGCCGAGGAGAAACTCGGCGGAATCACGCGGCCGCCGGGCCGGCTGAACGGATGAACGGCTATGGCCGCCCCTTGATCACCGGCAGCAACGCGCGGAACTCCTCCGTCCCCCCACGCTCCAAGAGCTCGAACATCACCGTCTCCGTCGAGGCGGGGATCGCCCCGGCCCGTTCCATCTTGGCCAGCCCGATCGCGTGGTTCTCCGAAGCGCGCGCCGAGCAGGCGTCGCGCACCACGTGGATCTGATAGCCGGCCACCAGCGCGTCGAGCGCCGTTTGGCAGACGCAGATGTGCGTTTCGAGTCCGCACAGGATGAGCTGAGAACGCCCCGACTCGAAGACCTTGCCGCGAAACTCGTCGAGGCCGAAACACGAGAAGACGATCTTCTGGATGGGCACAACCGGCAGAGACACGGCGGTGGATCCGAAGACCTTCGCGTGATGCTCGGTGACGAGGACAGGCACGCGCAGCACGCGGGCGGTCTCCAGGAGCTTGCGCACGTTGGCCTGCACGCGCTCGCGATCGACCACCTCCGCGAGCAGGCGCTCCTGCACGTCCACGACCACCAGCGCCGCCTTGGCGCGCGACAAGACCCAATCGTGGCGAGCCATGGCGCGCTACGTTCCCGCCGGCTTGTCGAAACTGTAGCGGACGTCCAGGAAACGCGCCCGGAAGCGGTTGACCTCCTCACGCACTTCCTTTCCGTCGATCAGGCACTCCTTCATGAGGCGCGCGATCTCTTCCATCTCCGGCTCCTTCATCCCGAAGCGCGTCATTTCCTGCG
>JACPRB010000192.1 GCA_016190155.1 Planctomycetota bacterium | reverse complement strand
GTTTCAGCGTGTCGGTGCGGACCAGGAGGGGGAGGTCGGTGAACTGCGTGACAAAGGCCTCGTCGTACCAGCCACTGTCCATGATGAGCTTGGAGACGGCCAGCAGGATGGCGGTGTCGGAGAGGCCGGGGCGGACGGAGATCCAGTAGTCCGCCTTGGTGGCGGGCGGACTGTACTCCGGGGAGATGACCACAATCTTGCCGCCCCGCTCCATGATCTCGTAGAACCAGTGGGCCTCGGGCATCTTGTTCTCGACCAGGTTCTTGCCAATCTGGATGTGGAGCTTGGAGAAGCGCAAGTCGTTGAAGTCCGTGTCGGAGGCCTGCAGCCCGTGGACCCAGTGGTGGCCCGGGGCCTGGTCGCCGTGCCAGGTGTAGTTGGACCAGGTGCGCGTCCCCAAGGCCTCATGGTGATCCACCCCCCGGACGAGGCTGTCCAGGATCGCCATGGTGTTGCCCAGGCGGTACATCCCGTACTTGCCCATGACCCCCAACAGCCCCATGCCGCCGCGGCACTTGAACGTGCGGGTGCCGGCGCCCTGCATCTCTTCGACCATCTCCGGCACGTAGCCTTCCTCGAGGAGGCGTTTCTTGCCGTCTTCGCCGCCGTAGTGTTTGGCGATGGCGATCATGCCGCGGGCGGCGTAGCCGAAGGCTTCATCCCAGGAGAGCTTCACGAACGTATCGGTGCCGCGGCTGTCGAACTTGTATTTCGAGCGCAGGTCCGGCGTGAGGTAGGGGAAGTCCGCGTCGGCCCATTCCTTCCATCCCTTACGCACGATCGGATGGCGTAGGCGGTAAGGGCCGTAGACGCGCCGATGGAACGTGTACCCCTTGGGGCACATGCGCGGGTTCCAGTTGACGGTGGCCTTGTTCCCGTAGAGGTCGCCGACCTTCTGGTTGTCGTAGTTGGCCTCGACGCGCATGAGGATGCCGTTGCGCATGAACGCGCGCACGCGGCAGGCATGGGTGTCGTTGGGCGAGCAGACGTAGGTGAAGGTGGAGTCGGTGCGGTACTGGTCGCGGTAGATCTTCTCCCAATCCCGGGAAGGGTAGTGGTCGAGCGGATTCTCGATCTCGCTTTGGAGGAGCGCGAGCGTCGTGCCGGACGGACCGAGCACGAGGCCGCCGGCGCCGGCCAATCGGAGGAAGTCGCGTCGCGTGAAGTCCATGGGGAGCTCCTATCGGCGAGGCAGGGTCAACTCCGCCCACTCGGCGCAGCGTTCGCACACGCCTTGTTCGGGCGACCAGTTCATGTACTCCAGGCGGATCCGTTCGACGATCGACGGAGTCGGAGAGGCCCATTGGACGGTGGGAAGGGCGCACAGGGGGCATTTCGGGCGCCCCATGGAGCGGGCGCGCTGGAGGAGTCCGGCGTGGGTCACGGGTTCCAGCGCCTCGCCTCGTCGGCGAGCGTCGATCGAATCGCACCACAGGCGCGCGTAGCGTTTGCGCGTTGGTTCGTCTAGGGGTTCGATGCGATATCCGAAGGCGGGATCGAGGATGTCTTCGACGTGCGCCAGCTCGTGTCGGAGGTAGCGGCGCAGGTTCTCGCGATCGCCGGAGAACCGTTCGGGGCGCAAGCGGATTTGGAGGCGGCGCTGATCGTCGATGAAGCATCCCTCATTTCGATCGGTTCGAAAGATCCCGGCGGACGTCACGCGGGGAAACAGGGGGGCGAGCAGGGAGCGGAAGAAGGCGGGCCAGTCGAGTTCCGCGAAGAAGGCTTGGTGGACGTGATGGGCTGCCATCAGCCGCCGGGACGCGTCGCCACGATACGTTTCGTCGAGTGCCTGGCGATATCGGAGGCGGAGGGAGGGGCGGCTTTCTACTTCGTGGCGGACGATCTCCTCAACCAAGAGTGGTTCCCAAAGCAGGTCCTGGGTCATGAGGGTGCAATGGGCCTCGCAAGTCTTGTGCCACTGCGAACGCGCGCGATTTGTCGCGTTTCATAGAAATTTTCCGTTGTGGGGCGCGAAATCTTCCGCGACTTTCTAGAACCTGAACGTCGTCTGCGCGAAGACCCACATGCCGTCCGGCGACGTCCCTGTGTCCTCCACGAACTCCCCGGCATGGAAGTGCGAGACTCCGATCCACGCCTCCGCACGGTCGCTCAAGTTGATCTTCGCGTGGGCGTCGATTTCCCAGCCGATCTCGTCATCCGCCGAGCCTGTGGAGTCGCGCCGGATCGTGGCGCCCAGCGGCACCGAGTACCAGCCGTCGCGGTCCTCGTCGAGTCGGAAGAAGTGCGTGTCGAGTCCGAGGGCCAGGCAGTCGGCGGGCTGCGCCTTGAGAGCGATCATGAGCGTGCGGACGTTTTTCCACATGACGAGGTCGTAATAGCCGTGATAGGCGTGTCCGAAGGAGAGCAGCGGGTCGAATGTGCCGCGCTTCTCGTCCGTCGGATCGTCGTCGCCCGAGGCGCGCGTGAGTTCGACGCCGATCCTCGGTTTACAGGGGCAATCGAACGTGTAACCAAGCACGAGGGCGAAGGCGTCGGCCGAGCTGCGATCGGTGGCGTAGTCGCCTCTTTGAACGGCCGCCTCGCCGCCGTAATCGAAGCCCCCGATCGCGCCTTTGACGCGCGCGCCGAAGGTGAAATCGGTCAGGTCTCCCGCGACGCCGTCCTCGCCCGTCACGGGATCGTTGCGGAAATCGCGGGCGAAGAGATACGCGTCGAACTCGTGTTTCTCGACCGCGCGGCACGAGGCGTAGAGACCATAGAAGTACTGATCGCGCCCGTTGGTGCCGGGGTCTTCGTTGACGAGGGTCGCGAAGCCGTGCCCCCAAAAGGTGGGCGGCGCATAGGTCACGCTCACGCCGTCCCAGGAACGCGCGATGTTGTGCCAGTCGAGACTTCCGATCAGGCGCTTGTCGCCGAGGTCGGGCACTTCCATGCGGCCCGCCCTCAGCGCCAGCGGTTCGTCGAAAAGACGTCCGGCCTCGACCCATCCCTGGTGCAGGTCGGTCGACTCCAAATCGCCGAGGACGCTCGCCTCTTCTCCGAAGGAGCGCGAATCCTGGATCTGTACGAAAGCGCGCAGGTTTTCCTGCAGCTCGAGGTCGACGTGAAGTCGCGCGCGCAGGAGGACGAACTCATCGCCGTCCTTGACGTCTTCGGCGGCCGGGCGGCCGAAAGTTCCTGGCAAGCGGTAGTCGAAGGGATCTTTCATCTCGGCGCGCAGGCGGATCTGTCCGCCAAGGCTGGCCTTTCGCACCAGGGGAACGCGCAGGACGGGCGCTTCCTTCGGCTCCTGCGGTTTGGGTTCGGGAGCGGCTTGGGTGGCCACGAAAAGGGTGAGAATGACTGTGGGCATCATGGCGCATCCTTTCCGGAACGTGGGCAACGCACTGTCGCCGCGGGAGGCGCCGTTACGGTCAGGTGAAGCCCGTACGGGCGGCGACGGCGGGGCGAAGGTAATCAAGGAAAGTCCGGCGGTCAACAGGAAATTGAGGGCCTCAATGAAAGGATACGAAGCCGCTGCAGGATTCTCATGCGACATCGAATAAGGCGAGGGTGCCCTCATGGATTGGGAGGGTTCTCTCATGCCGCGAGTTCCGGTGTTGCTAATCGTCCACTGCTGCGCCATTGGGCTGGCGTTCGGCCAGGATTCGGGCATTGGTTGGAAAGACTCTCTGGCCGTCGATCTTCGCGCGGGCGCTCCCCTGGAGGGCACGGTCACCGCCCACGGCGGCTACGTGATCGAGAAACAAGCGGCGTCGGGAACGGCCGTCGTCGCGATGCCGTTTCCCGCCGATCGATCTCATCAACAAGTGCTGCCGCATACACTCGATGTACGTCTCGTCGATCCGGGCGGACAGCCGCTGGACGCAGTCGTGAAAAAGGAGATCGTCCGTTATCAGCCGCACCTCCCTGAGAAACAGCTCCTCCACGTTACGTTCGACCTTTCGAAACTCCCGTCTACGGCGCATTTCCGGTGGTCGGTTTCCATTCAGCTGGGCAAAGGCGTCGGGCCGGTGCCGGTAGACGCGGCGGGGGCATCTCCTGCGGATTGGTTGTCGGACGCGCCCATGATCCAAACCCGCGACCCGGGGATCGTGGCGGCGGCCCAGCGAATTCGCGCGTCCGCAACCCCCTTGGGGCTGGCGGGCGCGACGCTCAACTTCATGCACGGCCTTCGACGGTACGGGCAGACGGAGCTCACGCAGAACGACGCGCTCTCGATGTTGCGGACTGGAATCGGGGACTGCGTGGCCAACGCCAATCTCTTCGCGGCGCTGATGCGGGCCAACGGCGTCCCGACCCGCGCCGTGACCGGAATCCTGAGGATGAGCCGGGGCCAGTACATGCACTATCAGAACGAGTATCGCGCCCTGAACGGAGGGTGGATTCGGGTCGAACCGCAGTCGCTTCAACCGCAGACATCTCGCGCGAACATGGTCGACATGGGACTCGTCTATCCGCAGATGGAGCAGGTGGGCTACGGTTTCGAGTATTTCAACGGCGTGCCGATGCTCTCCATGGCCGGGGTGGAGATCGACGCGAACGAGCGTCCCGTGCCGGTGGCCAACGCGAAGCTCAGACTTGCGCCGGGATTGCTCACGATTCCCTCGCGAAGCTCGCTTCTTTACATGCATGCCGCGCAGCCCGTACAGCAAGCTCGCGTACCGTTGTTCGCGCCTCGCGCGAATTATTACTGGCGAATGCCTACCGTAGCCCGCCCGGGTCTTGGGCGACTGAGCCGGCAGGCCGCGCGCGAGGGAGCTTCGATGGCCCAGTTCTTCGTGGCCTACGCGGCCAAAGAGGCCATCACTCGGGCCTTGGGCGGGGAAGGGGTGGTCGATCCGCGGGAACTCGTCTCCCGGATGACCGGCCGCGGGTTTCTCACTTCCGTGGCGGCTTTCACGGGGATCTCGCGCGGCGCGGAACACGTTCTGACTTGGGCGGGCGTGCGGGCCTCGGGGCCGTTGACGAGGGCTGCGGTTCTCGATGTCGTGCACGGCGCGCGTTCCCTGGGGAATGTCAGCCGCAGCCTGGCGCGTGGCGCGCTACCCATGTCCGTGGCCATGATGTCGCTCGATGTGATCGCCGGACGTTCGCCGAAGCAAGCGGCGGTGACGGTCATGGCGTATGCGGGAACGGGGGCGCTGATCGATCTCGCGATTCCGCTCGTTCTTGGTCGGTCTGTCGTCGGCTGGGTTGCGAACGTGGCGGTCCTCACCGGGAAACTCCTGGCGGGACACTATGTCGATCGACGGCTGCAAGCGAGATGGTCGCCCGAGACCCCGGGCCGCGAAGGTCTGACAGGGGTCGTGCGCCGATTGGCGGACTGATCTGCTGCGGGCGGTCGCGGCGAGCCGAAACTAATTAAGGGTTCTCTCCGAGTCACCGGAAAGCTAGTCTGACTGGGGAACAGGCGGGCGAAGGAGGCGGACCATGCGGAATCGTGCCGATGCCTTGTGGCGCGTAGGCGTGGTGCTGGGTCTTGCGGTCGCCGTCGCGCTGACCCCGGGCGCTTCGATGCCCCCGACCCAGGACGCGACCGACGGCCTGGAGGAATTCGATCCCGTTCGCGGCAGTGTCCGTGGACGGACGGCGCCGCCGGAGAAGGCCTCGCCCGGCAGTTACGAGAAGGAGCGCCTGCCGTTCAAGGAAGGGAAGTACCCGGGCCTGGTCCACACGCCGGAGACCTGGATGTTCGGCCCGGTAGCGCACCAGGGGTATCTCAATCCCGAAGACCATCTGCCGATGCTCAACGAGAAGACGAAGCTCAGCCTGGAGCACGTCAAACTCTCGCGCGTGCACTGCCTGCAGTGCCACGGCAATCCCGACACCGTTCCGCACGGCGCTTATCAACTGTGGCTGACGTCCGCGCACTCGAAGGCGCGACGCGACGTCTACGAGAAATACATCCAAGAAGCGCGGCTCCTCGGCGAAGGACGCATCGACGAGTTCTTCGAAAGCGCCGGCATCCCGAGGTGGTTCGTCGAGATGGTGCCCGGCATCCGCACGGTGGCCGGGCTTTATCGCCAGGCCGTGATCGAGCCGCTCGGGGTGGAGCCGGGGACGCTCGCCGGCACTTCCAGCCCGATCTACGACCGCGCCACCGACACGTACAAGATCTCCTGCATCGATTGCCACCGCGCGCCCGGGGCGGAGGTCACCCCGGACGCCGGCGTGGGGATCGTGCTGCCGACGACGCGCACGTGTGCCGTCTGTCACGCGCGCCAGTGGGTCGAGTACATGAGCGAGCTGACGGTGAACGCGCCGCCCAATCCGCCGGGTCGACCCAGCCATGCGGCCGGCTCGATCGCGCTCATGGCGCCCGCGTGGTACGCGGCGAACTCGCGCGCGCAGCAGATCGGTTGCGACATGTGCCACGCCACGGATGGGCGCGGGTGCGACTCGTGCCATACCCGCCACAGCTTCGACCCGGCCATCGCGCGCCATCCGAAGGCGTGCGAGACCTGTCACAAGGGACCGACGCATCCGGACTGGGAGTCGTGGTCCGGCTCCAAGCACGGGTGCCTGTTCGAGGCGCGTCCGCCCGACTTGAAGAAGCGGCTCGTGGAGAGCCTGCAGGGGCGCGACTATCCGGGTCCGACGTGCCAGTACTGCCACATGAAGTACCGTGAGGACACGGCCGTCTACATCTCGCACAACATGGTGGTCAAGGCGATCTACCGGTCGGGCGGTTACTTCAAGGATCCCAGCGGGAAGTACATGGGGGATCCGTCCAAACCGTACTCGCCGCGGGTGGCGCTGGAGAAGGCCAAGGAGCTCGGAGAGACCCCGATCGGATTCACGGAGCGGCGCAAGCAGTGGCTGGCGGTCTGCAGCGAATGCCATGCGACGCGCTTCGCGAGCACGTACTTCGATGTCGCCGACGAGGTGATGGAGCAGACGTTCGCGCAGCTGATCGTGCAGCAGCAGCAGGTCCAGAACGCGAAGGACGATCGCCTGCTTCTGGCGGATCGGTTGGGGGTGCGCGGGCGTGATGCGCTGCAGGATTACCAGGACGTGCATTGGACGCTGGAGCCGTCGGGCGGGCTGTGGCGATGGTTTGATCGCGATCCCTACACCGGCAGCGAGATCGAGCGGCGGTTCGTCGAGAGCTGGTACCGGTGGACGCAGAGCACGTATCGCGGAATGATGCACGGGTCTCCCGATATGCAGTTCCACACGGGCGTGGCGCGCCTGTGGAAGGAGATGCAGTACATCGACGAGGAGGAGCTCAAGCTGCGGATCCTGAAGGCGCTCGAGGAAAAGACGGGGCTGCGGAAAGAAGAGATCAAGCCGTTCCACAAGTAATCCACGGCCGTTCGGACGGCGCCCTCGCCTGCCTCAAGCGCCGAGGTGCAGCAGGAAGTCGAGAAGCGGGATCAGCAAGATTCGTTCCTTGGGGAGCCATTCGCGCGAGTCGCGTGTCACAAGAACCCCGTGGGGTGCCTTGAAGCGGTCGATGAACAGGCGCAGCGAGCGAAGGTCCTCCGCTTGGATCCGTCGGCGGAACTTGATTTCGATCGGCAGGACGGCGCCGTCGGTTTCTTCCACGATGAAATCGACTTCGCGGAGCGGCGACCGGCGGTTGCCGGGGATTTCGTAATAGCGGTAGTAGTGGACCTGAAGGTTGTGATCGCGGATGACTCCCTGGGAGAGCGTCTCGACCAGCGGGCCCACGACATCCGGGGGGGACTCCCAGAGCGACGGCGCGCCGCGCAGGATGGCATTTCGGACGCCGAGGTCGGTAAGGGCGATCTTCGCCGGTACGCGCGCGGTCGCTCGGCGGGGGCTGCGGACGCACCAGCCCAGGCTGTTTCCACCATGGGTTAAGGTCCTCCAGAACCTGGATTGTTTCGGCGTCCATGAGGTTGCACACATTCATAACTGTAATTGTTAGTTGTGCAACCGCGTAAGGTGACGTCGTCCTTCAATCCCCCCCCGCATTCGAGCACGGTTCTTCGCACTGAGGCCTGCCGCCGTGTGCATCCCTTTGCCCGTCCTTTCCGATTCCGCGCGATTCTCCTTGGCCCGCGGATTGCGCAAGCGGTGAGTCAACCTGGAAACAGCGGGTTGTCCTCCTCCGCCCTATCGTGAAGCGAGGACCCTCCGAAGCAGCCGGAGGCTGCGGAGGACGGGCGCAGCCTGCAAGCAACCCACAGAAACAATGAGGTCGAACCACCGGCCGAATTGTCCAAGGAGTCCCTGGAGGATTTCCACAGGGCATCGAATAGAGGTCTGGCCAGCATTGATCCGGGGGACTGCGTGCGCATCGTCCTGATTTCGCCCAAAGGCCCGCTCTATCGCCATCGCGGCGGCATTTTCCGCCGCTCGCTGCGGTACGCGCCGTTGACCCTCACGACGCTCGCGTCGCTCGTTCCCCCCGAACTCGGCGCCGAAGTACAGATCTTCGACGAAGGCATTCGGAATGTCCCCCTCGACCTCGATGCGGACCTTGTCGGCATGACCGTCATCACCGGCTCCTCCATGCGCGCCTACGAGCTGAGCGCGCACTTCCGCAAGCGGGGCTTGCCGGTCGTCCTCGGCGGTCCGCACGTCACGCTCGTTCCCGACGACGCCCAGCGACACGCGGACTCGATCGTCGAGGGCTACGCGGAGGACACCTGGCCGGAGCTGCTTCGCGATTTCACTCGCGGAGCGATGAAGCCGCGCTACAGGCAGGCCCCGAATCTGTCGCTGGTCAATCGCCCCTTCCCGCGCCGCGATCTCATGCCCAAGCACCGCTACGCGACCACGAACGTCTTCGAGGCCACGCGCAGCTGCATCCACGACTGCGAATTCTGCGTCGCCCCCGCCGCGTGGGGGCGCGAACCGTACATGAAGCCCGTCGAGGACGTCATCGCCGACATCCGGCAGAACGGCTCGCGCAAGATCATCTTCATCGACCTTAATCTGATCTCCGACAAGGAGTACGCCACGCGGCTCTTCACGGCGCTCATCCCGCTGCGCCTGCAGTGGTTCGGCCTGAGCACGATCCTGATCTGCAAGGACGAGCCCCTGCTGGAGCTCGCCGCCCGCAGCGGCTGCCGCGGCCTGCTCATCGGATTCGAATCGATCCGCATGAGCAATCTGCGCTCCACCAGGAAAGGCTTCAACCGCCCCGAGGACTATCAAGCGATGGTGGACCTCCTGCACCGGCACGGTATCGCCATCCAGGGGTGCTTCGTCTTCGGGCTGGACCACGACACGCCGGACGTTTTCCTCGAAACCGCCAAGGCCGTCGTCGAGCTGGGCATCGACCTGCCTCGCTACGCCATCACGACGCCGTTCCCAGGGACGCCATTTCATGCGAGGCTGGAGCGCGAAGGCCGCATCCTCACTCGCAACTGGGAGCTCTACGACGGCCAGCACGTCGTCTTCCGCCCCGCGCAGATGAGCGTCGATGAGCTCCAGCGAGGAACCGAGGCCGCCTGGAAGTACACGTATCGGTTCGGCTCGATCGCCCGGCGCCTGCGGAAGGCCGCGGGTCCGTTCATGCTCACGCTGGCCGCCAACCTCGGTTACCGCCACTACGCCAACAATCTGCACAAGTTCTACACCTGCGATTGGTTCATCGGCCCCGAAGCGCGCCCCATCGTGGAGGAGGTCTGTCGATGAAGCTGACGATCATCCAACCGTGCATGGGCCGGCGGATCGGAGAGCCGTACATTCGCACGTGGCAGATGGAGCCGCTGGCCCCGGCCGTCCTGGCGGCCCTCACGCCGCGCGACGTGGAGACGCGCTTCTACGACGACCGCGTCGAGTCGATCCCGTACGACGAACCGACCGATCTCGTCGCCATCACCGTCGAGACGTACACGGCCAAGCGCGCGTATCAGATCGCTTCCGAATATCGCCGGCGTGGCGTTCCCTCCGTGATGGGAGGATTCCACGCGACGCTCGCGTCGGAAGAAGTGTCGCAATACGCGGACTCGGTGGTCGTCGGCGAGGCCGAAGAAATCTGGGGCCAGGTCCTGGAGGATTTCCAGGCGCGGCGGCTTCAACCGCTCTATCGCGCGCCGCGCCGGCCTCCGTTGGGCGGGTTGAAGACGGACCGGAGCATCTTTCGGGGCAAGCGCTATCTCCCGCTGGCGCTCGTCGAGGCGGGACGCGGCTGCCCGTACCAGTGCGAGTTCTGCGCGATCCAGTCCTACTACTCCAGCACGCAGACGCGACGGCCGATCGAGGAGATCGTCGAGGAGATCCGCGGTCTCGACAAGAAGGCGGTCTTCATCGTGGACGACAACATCGTCTCCGACATCGAGGAGGCGAAGAAGCTCTTCAAGGCCCTCATCCCGCTCAAGATCCAGTGGATGAGCCAGGCGAGCGTCAAGGCGGCGCAGGACGAGGAGTGCCTGCGGCTCATGCGGGCCAGCGGATGCCAGGGCCTGCTCATCGGCTTCGAGACGCTCAACCCGCGCAACCTGAAACTGATGCGCAAGTCGTTCAACGCGTCGCAGGGCGGGTATGACGCCGCGCTCGCCACGCTGCAGAAGCACGGCCTCCGCGTGTACGGGACGTTCATTTTCGGTTACGACCACGACGACGAAGACGCGCTCGACCAGGCGCTCGGCCTGTCGTTGAGACATGACATGTTCCTGGCCGCGTTCAACCACCTGCTGCCGTTCCCGGGGACGCCGCTCTATCGGCGTCTCAAGGCGGAAGGCCGGCTGCTCTACGATCCCTGGTGGCTGCATCCGGAGTACCGGTTCGGGATGACGCCGCTCATCCCGAAGCACCGGACGCCGGAGCAGGTCCATGAACTTTGCCGGCAGGGACGCGCCGCCTTTTATGGCTTGCGTTCGATCTTGCGCCGCAGCCTCGATTTCCGCGCGAACGCCCGCGGGCTGTTCGGGTGGGCGCGGTTTGTGGCCATCAACCTCACGATGCGAAGGGAAAGCGTCCAGCGGATCGGATATCCCCTCGGGGATGAGATCTACCGCGGGCGGCTCCTCAAGGTCGGCGAGGCCGTGCAGAGGGTGGGGTAGCGACATGCTTGCGGCGCCCGTCGATGTACGAGCCGGAGGGTATCTCGTGCGACCGGTCGAGGCGCGCGACGATGCCGACCTGCGCCGCCTGCTCCGGGAGACGCCGATGCAAGGGGACGTCTCGTTGTCGTTCGAGCGCGAGCCGGATTTCTTCGCGGGATGCTCGATCGAGGGCGATCTCTCGCAGACGTTCATCATGCGCGAGCGCGCCTCGGGAGCGCTCGTCGGGATGGCCGCGCGGAGCGCGTTCGAGGCCTATCTGAACGGTGCGCCGTCGCGCGTGGGCTACTTGAGCAGACTTCGTGTCGCGCCGCCTTTCCGAGGTCGGCGCAGCGTGTGGATGGAGGGGGCGCGCAGGATCTTGCCGATGATCCGCGACGAGGCCGTTCGCATCCACATCACGACGATCGTCGCCGACAATCTTCCCGCGCGACGGCTCCTGGAGGCCGGCTTGCCCGGGATGCCCAAGTATCGGCCGGTGGATCGTTTCTACACCTATCTCCTGCCTCCCGGCGGCGTGCGCGGTCGGCGACCCGCCGGCGTCACGCTGGAGCGAGGCGGTCCGCATCGGCTGGGCGAGATCGTGTCTTGTTTGCAGCGCAACGGCGCGCGGTTCCAGTTCGCCCCACGGTGGACGGCGGAGGATCTTGTTTCGCCGCAACGATGCCGTGGACTCGCGCCGGAGGACTTCCATGTGGCCGTGCGGGAGGGCCACGTGGTGGGGTGTCTCGCCGTGTGGAACCAGGAGTCGTTCAAGCAGGTGGTCGTTCGCGGCTATGCGCGACATTGGATGTGGAAGCGCCGTCTGCTCAAGATCCTGGGGACGCTCGTTCCGTTGCCGCGTTTGCCGGACGTCGGCGTCGCGATGCGTTTGGGGTGGATCAGCCATGTGGCCGTCGATGGGGACGATCCGGCGGTGTTGCGGGCGCTGCTGGCGCAGGCGGGCGGTCGGGCCTACGACGCGCGGGTCATCGGATTCTCCGAGCGACATCCACTCAGAGACGCGCTGCGCGGAAACCCGCTGGTGCCCGGCTACGAGAGCATCCTGTACACGGTTGATCCGGCGCCGGTGGGAACGACGGGTGTTCCTCAACTGGACGGGCGCCCGTCGCACGTGGAGGTGGCGTTGCTCTAGAGAGAACTATGGCTGGACAATTGATCGGAACCGTCGTGCCCAGGGATCTGCTCGATCGAGCCACAACCGAGCGACTCTACGAGCTGTTCCGCAGCTACTATCTCTGCGTCGATCGCCGAACGTTCGACCGGGATCAAGCCGAGAAGGACTGGGTCCTGCTGTTGCGCGACATTCGCGGCCTCGTCGTCGGCTTCACCACGATGAAGCTCTACGACCTGTCGATTCAAGGCCGGCGCGTGCGGGCCGTCTTCAGCGGCAACACGATCGTCGATCGCGAGTGCTGGGGCGAGCAGGAGCTGGCGCGTACATGGTTCGACTTCATGGTCTCGCTCAAGTCGCGAGAGCCGGCCGTCCCGCTCTATTGGTATCTCATCTGCAGCGGATATCGCACGTACCTCTACCTTCCGCTTTTCTACAAGGACTTCTCCCCGCGCGCGAATCGCCCCACGAGCCCGTTCGTCCAGACGTTGATCGATACCCTCGGTCGGATGAGATATCCGGAGGAGTATCGCGAGGGGATCATTCGGGTGGCCCAACCGCGCGAAGTGTTGCGGCCTGATCTGGCGATCCCTTCCGAAAGCAAGCTCCAGAACCCGCACGTGCGGTTCTTTGTGGAACGTAACCCCGGTTACGTGCGCGGCGACGAGCTCGTGTGCATGGCCGAGTTCTCGATCAAGAACCTCCTGCGCGCGGCCCACCGGGAGGTCCTGGAGGCCGCCGTGAGACGCGCGTCTTCCGCCGCATGATCCGATATCTCTTGGGCAATGGGCTATGGATGCTCGCGGGCACGCGAGCCCGCTCCCGGTATCGGCGCGCCCGGCGCGACCCCCGCCGAGCCCAGGAGGCGATCCTCTTCGACTTCCTGCGCCGCAACGCCGGTACGGACTACGGCCGCGCCCATCGCTATGATCGCATCCGCACGGTTCGGGACTTTCAGGAGTCCGTTCCCGTCGTCACGTATGAGGAGCTGGAGCCGTGGATCGATCGGATCCGCCACGGCCGACCGAATGTCCTGACGGCCGAGCCGGTCGTGATGATGGAGAAGACCAGCGGGTCGTCGGGCCCGGCCAAGTACATCCCCTACACGCGCTCGCTGCGCCGCGAGTTCCAGGAAGCGATCGGGGCGTGGATGGTGGACCTCTTTCGCAATCGTCCCGGCTTGTTGACCGGCGCGCAGTACTGGTCGATCAGCCCGTCCGCGCGACAGAAGGAAACTACGCCCGGCGGAATCCCGGTCGGCTTCGACGACGACACGGAGTACCTCGATCCGCTGGAACGACGAGTCGTCGGCTGGGTGATGGCCGTTCCCGGCGATGTGTGCCGCATCTCGGACATGGAGGAAAACCGCCGCGTCACGCTGCGACATCTTATGGCATGCCGTCGCCTGGGCTTCATGTCCGTATGGAATCCGAGTTTCCTGACGATTCTCATGAGCCGCCTGCCGGACGGCGCGCGACCGGCCGAGCTGTGGCCGCAGCTCAAGCTCATCAGCTGCTGGACGAGCGCTGTGTCCGCGCGATTCGTGCCGGCGGTGCGGGCGCTCTTCCCGAACGTCGAGATCCAGGGAAAGGGCCTCGTCGCCACGGAGGGGGTGATCTCGTTTCCGGAGATCGGGCGTCCCGCGCCGTCGCCGGCCCTCACGTCGCACTTCCTGGAATTTGTCGGCGAGGAGGGTCGTGCGCGTCTGGTGGACGAGCTGGACGTGGGGCGGCGCTATTCGGTCGTGATCACCACGGGTGGAGGCCTCGCGCGATACGCGCTGGGGGACACCGTCGAGGTCGTGGCGCCCGGGGCGATCGAGTTCGTGGGCAAAGGCAGTCACGTCAGCGACGTCTGCGGGGAGAAGTTGAGCGAGGCGTTCGTGGGTCCGATTCTCGATGAGGCGTCGAGCCGTTTCCCGGGAGTCGGGTTCGCCATGCTTGCGCCGGAGTGGGCACATCCTCCGCACTACGCGCTGCTGATCGAATCGGATCGGGCGGGGGATGTTGCGGAATTCGTGGAGCGGCGCCTGCGCGCCTCGGTACATTACGACTATTGTCGCAGGCTGGGGCAGCTGGGAGCCGTTCGCGGCGTGCCCGTGAGCGGGGCCGGCGAGCGCTACCTGCGGGCGTGCGAGCGGCTCGGGCAGCGCGCGGGCAACATCAAGCCGGCCTGTTTGCGCCGCGAATTCGGCTGGCGATGGCGATTGGGGGAAGCATCATGACCGCTTCGGCGCGGATGGGGGCTCTTCGAGCGGTGTTGGGCGTCGTGTGCGCCTCGCACTTGGCGATCGGGCTCACGATCATGCTCTTCGGCGCCGCGGGGGTGCGGCTGGCGGCGCGCATGTACGGCGTCGAGAACGTCCCCGAGACGCCGGCCTTTCTCTATATACTCAAGCCCCTCGGCGCCTACATGCTGGCCGTGGCCGTGATGGCCGCGTTTGCGATCGCCGATCCTGCGAAGCATCGCGTCGTGATCTATGGGATCATCGCGCTGCTGGCCGTCCGGGTTGCGCAGAGGCTGATCTTCGGAGCGGAAATTCGCGAGGCCTTCGGGGTCAGCTCCACTCACATGGCGGTGCAGAGTCTCTTCTTCGCGGCGATGGCGGTGGCGCTGTGGATCCTGCGCCCGAAGGAGACCGGCGGTGCTTAGGCTGGCGTGGAGGTACCTGATCGACGATCGCGTACGCCTGTCGGTGACGCTCGTGGGCGTCACGTTCGCCGTCGTGCTGATGCTGGTGCAACGGGGGTTCTATCTGGCGTTCCTGGAAAGCGTCTCGGCCGTCATCGACCATTGTCCCGCGGACGTCTGGATCGTCTCGAAGAACGCGCTCAACAACGCGACCGCGCGGCCGTTCTCCGAGGAGGAAATCTATCGCGTGAAAGGCACGCCCGGGATCGCGTGGGCGGAGCGCATGGTCTTCGGGATCGGGAATCTCAAGCTCAAGGATGGCGCGAACCAGTGGGCGCAGGTCATCGGGTTCAACCCCCAGAGCGGCGTCGGCGGACCGTGGGAGATCCTCCAGGGGAAGGTCGCGGATCTGAAGAAGCCCGGGACGTACTTCATCGACGAGTCGTCGCTGGCGCAGATCCCTGGCCTGAAGGTCGGCGACGCGCTGGAGAACATGGATCAACGCATGGAAGTGGTCGGCCTTTCGCGCGGGCTGCGCTCCTACACGACGTATCCGACGCTGTTCGCATCGGTCCGGACGGTTCAGGAGCAGTGTCCGGGACTCGACGAGCGGTTGAACTACGTCGTCGCGAAGTTCGCCGGCGGGGCCGATCGCGAGACGACGCTGCGGCGGCTGCGGCGCCTGCGAAATTGCGACGTCTATACGCGCGAGGCCTTCAGCGACAAGGTGCGCGCGTACTGGGCGGGGAAGACCGGAATCGGCGTCGGCATCACCGTCACGATCGCCATCGGTTTCCTTGTGGGGCTCGTGGTGGTGGCGCAGACGATGTACGCGGCGACGATGGAGCGGCTGCGCGAGTACGCGACGCTGAAGTCGTTGGGCGCGAGCAACCTGTCGATCTCCGGCATGATCTGGCTGCAGGCGCTTCTCGTGGCGCTGGCGGGATACGCGCTGGGCGCGGCGGTCACGCTCGTCGTCAAGAGCGGCCAGTTCGGCCACCTGATGGCCTTGGAGCTTCCGCCGTCGATGCTCGCCGGTACGCTGGTGGGGACGATTGTGCTATGCTTGGGCGCTTCGATGCTGTCCGTAGTGCGCGTCATGAGGGTGGATCCCGCGTTGGTGTTCAAGGCATGAGCAACGATCCGATTCTCGTACTGGGGCCGACCGAGGTGGCGCCGGGCCGTCGCTCCCGATGGCTCATCGGCACGGTGATCGTCGTGGTGATGGCGGCGATCGCGGGCTTCACCTTGCGATCCGGCGGAGGACCATGGGTCGAGGCGCGGCGCGGAGACATCGTCCTGTCGCTGGCGGCCTTGGGACGGGTGGAGGCGGCGCGCGTCGTCGAAATGGTGCCGCGCATCGCGGCGCGCATCGAGGCGATTCATGTGGAGGAAGGCGACGAGGTGGAGGCGGGGCAAGTTTTGGTGACGTTGGAGGGCGCGCTCTTGGCCGCGCAGTTGGACGAGGCGGAGCGCGGGCGCGACGCGGCGAAGGCGCGCTTGGATCTCGTCGAGCGAGGAGCGCGACCGGAAGAACGCGAGCGGACGGAGGCGCAGGTCGAGGAGGCCGTGCAGGGGGTGCGGGCGGCGGACGCGCGATCGGCGGAGGCGGAGCGCGGGGCGCGACCGGAGGACGTGGATGGGGCGGAGGCGCGGCTTCGTTCCGCGCGGTCCGAGGCGGAGTATGCCGCCGCGGAATGGCAGCGCGCGAAGGGGCTCTTCGAGAAGGGCGTGATCTCGGCGCGCGAGCGGGATCAAGCGAAGCGCGAGGCCGATGCGGCCGAACAGGCTCTTCGACAAACGCAGGCGTATCGAGATAGGGTCGTGCACGGGGCGAGCCAGGAGGAGCGGGCGGAGCTGCGCGCGACGTGCGATTCGGCGAAGGCGCGCCTGAGGCAGGCGCAGGCGACGCGCGACCAGCTCGTGCACGGCGCCACGGCGGAGGATCGCCGGGCGGCGGAGGCGGAGCTCAAGCGCGCGGAGGCGGTGGTCGCGCGGCTGCGGGTGGAGATGGAGCAGACGAAGATCGTCGCTCCGTTCCGCGGGATCGTGGTGCGCCGCTATCGCGAGCCGTCGGAGCTGGCGCATCCGCAGATGGTCGAGCCGATCCTGGTGGTGGCGGACGCGCGCGAGCGGCTGGTGCGTTTGGAGGTCCTGGAGAACGACATCTACAAGGTGCGTTTGGGGCAGGCGGCGACGATCACGTCGGAGGCGAATCCCGGGCGGATGTGGCGGGGGACGGTGAGTCGGATCGCGCCGGTTCTGGGGCGCAAGCGGCTGACGGCGGAGAACCCCAAGGAGCGCGCGGACGTGAAGGTGATGGAGGTGTGGATCAAGCCGTCGGAGCCGCTGGAGCTGCCGCTGAACGTCTCCGCGGAGGCGCGCATCGAGGAGGTGCTCAAGAGGAACGCGTTGGTCTTGCCGATCGAGGCGGTGGATGGCGCGAGCTGCGTGCGGATGGCGGACGGGTCGGTGCGTCGCGTCGAGTGCGGCGCGCGGGACGACTCATTCGTGGAAGTGGTGGACGGGGTGGTGTTGGGCGAGCGGGTGCGGGT
>JACPRB010000015.1 GCA_016190155.1 Planctomycetota bacterium | reverse complement strand
CCTCCAAGCCGCGATAGAGCACAGGCACGCTCACTTGGCGCACGAAGGAGATGCTTTGCCCTCGGAGTTCGACGGCCAGGGCATTCTCGTAGACCGACTCGATGTATCCGGGACCAAGCGCCTTGTGGACTTCGATGGCCGCACCGATGATCCTGCCTGTCAACTTCTCGTGTTCGAGCTTCATACCGGCCATTCTTTCCTGGCTTCCTGGTTTCCTAATCGAATGTAACCCGCCTACGGTGGTGTCGAAACAACCCCGATTTCCTCGCGACAGTGTCCGAAAGCGAAGGAGGGTCTCCATGCAAACTGTTTGAGCGTGGTTTTTGCGAGAGACTCAATCGTGCCCGGGGCGATTTCCGGCACGGTTCAATTGGGGCTTGCGCGAGGGTAAGCGTTCATCCGTTCATCACTTCGACATACGACGAAGAAGAGCAAGGTCGCCCGCCGTGAACGTCCCGGTGAACGCGAGCGCCGCGGCGTAGACACCGGCTCCGGTCGGCAGGGAAACCAAGAGCGACTGTCCTCGCAAGAGCCAGAAAGCGGCGCCGAGGGCGACGGAGGCCAATCCGGGGCGGACGAGTTCCGTCAGAAGCGCGCCGGACCATGCGATCTGCCGGCGCACCAAGAAGTACAGGCTGCCCGTCTTGAGGAATGCCACGGCCAAGGTGGCGGCGGCCGCGCCTTGGATGCCCCAGCGTGGAATGAGGAGGACCAGGAGCGCGACGTAGACGGGAAGGGCGATCGCCAGGACGATCAGGGCGAGCCGCTCCCGGTTGCCGCCGATGGACATGTTGGTCAGCACGAGGTCGATCGAGCCGACGACGACCGCGAAGACGAGGATCTGAAGCGCGGCATGTCCTTCGGCGAAGCGGGGGCCGAAGACCGCCAGGATCTCCCGCGAAGCCAACGCGACGCTCAGGGCGATCGGCAGGCCGATCAGGAGCAGGACGCGAAGCAGATTCCGATAAAGCCGCGCAAGGTCGTTCGAGGCGGTCGCGTAGAGACGCGCGAATGTCGGAAAGACGACGACGGAAAGCTGAGTCGGCACCATGAGCGCCATTTCGTAAACCCGGTACGGGATGTAATAAAGCCCCGCGGCGTCCATTCCGCCGAGCGTGCCCAGGAGCAGGGTATCCAGGCGTTGGAGGCCGGCGGACAACGCGACGATCAGGAAGAAGACCGGGCATTGCCTCAGATACGTTCGCAGCATGTTCGGGGTGAAATGGCGCGGGGCGAGGACCGCCCGCAACTCGGGGCGAAGCGCATAGGCGACGGCCGCCGCGACGCGCCCCACGAGGAACCACGCGAAGAGCCACGTCAGGCTCGCTCCGACCGCGGCCAGCGCGATGCACCCGGCCACGCGCGCGGCGATCTCGACGCAGTTGACCGCGGCGAGGACGCCCATGCGCTCCTTTCCGATCAGTACGGACTCGGCGGTCAGGGCGAACGCCGTGGGGATCATGGACAGTCCGACGAACCAGAACGAGGGAGCCATCGAAGGCGGGTACTTCGCCAAGCCGGCGAGACCGAAGAGCGGGACGAGCACGATGGAGACGGCGACGCCGATCGCGAGCGTCGCCATCACGCGATCGGCCGGGACGTCGGGAGCGGCGGCCACGTCGCGGATGAGCAGGACGTTCAACCCCAGGAGGGTGACGTGCTGCATCAGGAGAAACGCGGTGAGCAGCGTCGCGAATTCTCCGACGCGCTCGGGCGAGGCCCATGCGCGGGCGAGGTACCAGAGGAGGCAGAAGGAGAGGCCCGCCGATGCGGCCCGCATCAGACCCAGGGAGAAGAGGTTACGAAGGATCCGTCGAACGTCCAACATGGGTGTCAGGGCGGAGGATGATACTCAGTACGGCGCTTCATTGAAAGTCCGCCGCTTGACGTTGAAAGATCATAGACCAGCGCGGGAAACCCGCACGGTCGGCTTCAGCCGACGAGGCGCGCGCGAAGCCCTCGCCTTTGGGCGAGGGTGGTTCACCGATAGGGTTCCAAAGACCCGAGAGCAAAGACAAGAAGACAAGATGTAGCCATCCCCCGACCCTCTCCGAGAGGGTGTGGAGGTGAGCCACTCTGGGAGTCAGCAGGGGGGCTTGACACGCGCCCGCGACTCGCTAGAATCTGCGGCGCTCACGGTCTCCGTCGTTGGAAGTCTCCGCGAACGCGGGACGCTTCCTCGCGGCTTTTCAGAAGGTGGAGTGGGGTGGTATGAAAAGGCTAAAGGGAGGCGCCGGGTCTACGGCACTCATCTCCGTTCCCCTGGATCTGGGATTCATCCTGTCCGTCGTCGGTATTCTCACTTACGGAGAATCGGAATCCTACGCGACGCCTTCGGGCTTTCCCATGCATGAGGGATTGGTTTTCGCCGTTCTGCTGGCGGTCTTCTGGACGGCGATCCTCGTCGCGACGGATTTCACCGCGTCGATCCGAGGCGGGGCGATGCTCTCGGAGTTGATGAAGGTCACGCAGCTCGGCTTGTGCGCCGTGCTGGCCAGCGGCGTCATCAGCTTCGCCGTCTTCGGAACGCAGGTCGACGCCTTCCGGCATCTGGCCCTGGCGGTCGGGGCCTTGGGCGCGCTGGGATGCTCTCGCATGACGCTGCGCGCCAGCTCCGCGCTTTTGCGGAGCAGGCCAGACAAGCGTCGTTCGGTCGTGATCGTCGGCAACAACGAGCGCGCTCAGAGGCTTATAGATCTGATGCGGCAGTCCTTGGCCGGCGAGTATCGGCTGTTGGGCGTCGTCGACGCGTCCGGTCGGGCCGGCGTGTCCACGGAGATCCCGTATCTGGGCGACACGGACCAGTTGGCCGACGTGCTTCGCAGGCACGTCGTCGACCTCGTGTTCGTCACGCTGCCGATCCGATCCCACTACGATCAGATCGGACGTGTAATCTCGCTCTGCGAAAGCGTAGGGATCGAGGTGCGATTGCACGGGACGCTCTTCAACCCCAAGATCGCCCGTGACTCCGTGGATCAGCTCTCGCGCGTGCCCGTCGTCCGCTATTCGTCGGTGCGACAGGATCGGTGGGGCGCGGCCCTCAAGCGGCTCATGGATGTCTGCCTGGCGGGCGTCGCCCTCGTTCTCTTGGCGCCGCTCTTCGGCGTGCTGGCGCTCCTGATCAAGTTGAGCTCGAGGGGCTCCGTGTTCTTCCGGCAGGAGCGCTGCGGGCTTCACGGCCGCCGGTTCACCATGCTGAAGTTCCGCTCCATGGTGGCGGACGCCGAGGCGCAGCTCGACAAGCTCAGAGCACGGAACGAGGTTTCGGGCCCCGTATTCAAGATGTGGAAGGATCCACGCGTGACGCGGCTGGGGCGGTTCCTCCGCAAGTACAGCCTCGACGAGCTGCCGCAGCTCATGAACGTCATGGCGGGCGACATGAGCCTGGTGGGCCCGCGGCCGCCCATTCCATCCGAGGTGGAACGCTACACGTGGGACCAGCGGCGTCGCTTGAGCGTGCGCCCGGGGATCACCGGGCTGTGGCAAGTGAGCGGCCGCAGCGCGCTCGGCTTCGATGAATGGGTGAGGTTGGACCTCGAGTACATCGACCACTGGTCGATCGGTCTGGACCTGCGCATCCTGTGCCGCACGGTGCGTGTCGTGTGTTTGGCCGAGGGCGCGGCGTGAGGATCGCGATCCTGGGCACCCGCGGGATCCCCGCCAATTATGGGGGATTCGAGACGTTCGCGGAGAAGGTGTCGATCGGGCTGGCCGCGCGCGGCCACGACGTCACGGTATATTGTCGCTCGAGCTATTCGGCGATTCCCGATCGCGTGTGGCGGGGCGTTCGTCGCGTGGTGCTCCCGAGCGTCCGGCGGAAGTACCTGGATACGCCCGTTCATACGTTCTTGTCCATGCTGCACGTGATGGTCGATCCGCCCGACATCGTCTACGTATGCAACGCCGCCAACAGCATGTTCCTGCCGCTGCCGCGGTGGCGCGGGTCGAAGGTGCTCATCAACGTCGACGGGATTGAGTGGAAGCGGTCGAAGTGGGGTTGGGCGGGCCGGACGCACTATCGCATCTCGGAGGCGATGGCCGCGCGGGCCTCGCACGTGGTCATCGCGGATTCGCTCGTGATTCGCGACTACTACAGGGAACGGTTCGGCGTACAGCCGGTGTACGTTTCGTACGGCGCGCTCATCGTCGATCGGACGCCCGGGTTGCCGCTGCCGTCGATCGGGGTGGAGGAGGAGAAGTTCATCCTGTTCGTGAGTCGGTTGGAGCCGGAGAACAACGCTCACCTGCTGGTTCGGGCGTTCGAAGACGTGCGGACGGATATGAAGTTGGCGATCGTCGGAGGAGCCCCTTACGCGAGCGCGTACATCGAGGATCTTCGCCGGACGAAGGACCGGCGGATCCTGTTTCCGGGGCCGATCTACGGCGATGGCTATCTCAACTTGCAGCGGCGCGCGTACGTGTATGTCAACGCGATGGAGGTCGGCGGGACGCACCCGGCGATCTTGGATTCGATGGGCGCGGGGAACTGCGTGCTCGTCAGCGACATCCCGGAGAACGTCGAGACCGTGGCGCACGCGGGCGTGACGTTCCGCAACAAGGACGTCGATGATCTGCGCGCCAAGCTGCAGGCCTTGGTGGACGACCCCGCCCGCGTGAAGGAGTATCGCCGCAGGGCGGTGGAGCGGATCCGCGAGCGATACACATGGGAGCACATCGTCGACCGGTACGAGGAGTTGTTCCTGAGGATGCTGGGCCAGCGTTCATCGCGTTGACTCCGCCCGGGGCCGCGCGTACCATCTGGCACTCCAACAAACAAGAGAGGCTCCCGTGACCCACACCGACGAATTCCGGCTGTCCGCCCGAGTCAAACCCCACGTCTATCATCTGACCCTCGAACCCGACCTTGAGGCGCTCACGTTCCGCGGCGAGGTGACCATCGATGTGGAACTTCTCGATGCGACGCGCGAGATCGTGCTGCACGTTGCGGATTTGGAGATCGCTGAGGCGACCGCGGGGCAGGCGCGGCTCGACGTGAGCCTGGACGCCGCGCGAGAGCGCGCGACGCTCGCGTCGGACAGACCGTTGCCGGCCGGCCGCGTCACGCTGAAGATCCGCTTCAGCGGCGCGCTCAGCGACAAGATGCGGGGATTCTACCGAAGCCTGTACACGCGTCCCGACGGCAGCAAGGGCGTGATGGCGACGACGCAATTCGAGGCGACCAGCGCTCGTCGCTGCTTCCCGTGCTTCGACGAGCCGGCGCTCAAGGCCGCCTTCGAGGTGACGCTCGTGGTGCCGAAGGATCGTGCCGCCGTCTCGAACATGCCGATGGTCGCGGAGGAGGTCGATGCCGGCGGCCGGCGCCGCGTGCGGTTCTCGCCCACGCCGGTCATGTCCACTTACCTGCTGGCGTTCGCTGTGGGAGAGTTCGAGTGGATCGAGGGACAGACCAAGGACGGCGTGCCGGTTCGGGTGTACACCACGCCGGGGCGTACGCCTCTGGGGCGCTTCGCCTTGGAAACGGCCGTGCGGGGACTTGAGTTCTTCGACGAGTACTACGGCATTCCGTATCGCTCGGCGCTGCCGAAGCTCGATCTGTTGGCCATCCCGGACTTCGAGGCCGGCGCGATGGAGAACTGGGGCGCGATCACGTTTCGCGAGACCGCGATCTTCGTGGATCCGCAGAAGTCATCCGTGCCGCAGCGCCGGCGCGTCGCGGAGGTGGTGCTGCACGAGCTGGCGCACCAGTGGTTCGGCAACCTCGTCAGCCCGGAATGGTGGAGCTACCTGTGGCTCAACGAGAGCTTCGCGACGTTCATGGCGTTCAAGGCGGTCGATGCGTTGTTCCCGGAGTGGAGGATCTGGGAGGAGTACCTCGCGCAGATCACCTCCGCGGGGATCTCGCTCGACAGCTTGCGCAGCTCGCATCCCGTCGAGGTGCCGGTGCGCGATCCGAACGAGGTCGATCAGATCTTCGACGCGATCTCCTACAACAAGGGCGGCTCGGTCCTGAGGATGCTGGAGCAGGCGATCGGCGAGGAGGCGTTCCGGAAGGGCATCGGCATCTATCTCCAGAAGCACGCCTACGCCGGCGCGACGACCGACGATCTGTGGAAGGGGCTCGCCGAGGTGTGCGGCCTCGATGTCCCGGCGATGATGAACGGGTGGACCCGGCAGACGGGACTGCCTGTGGTGCTGGCGCGACGCGAAGATGGGCGGCTGCGTTTGCGTCAGGAGCGTTTCCTGCTGGATCGCGATCCCGATCGGCCGGGCGAGGACCCGACGGTGTGGGAGATTCCCGTGACGCTGGTGGACGCGTCGGCTCGCCGATCTGCGGCGCGTTTCTCGGGACGGGAGAAGGCGATCGACGCGCCTGCGGGATGGGTGAAGCTCAACGCGGGGCAGGCCGGCTTCTATCTCGTGCATTACGATGACGGCGGCTGGCAGGCGCTCTC
This sequence comes from Planctomycetota bacterium, assembly GCA_016190155.1. GTDB lineage: Bacteria > Planctomycetota > MHYJ01 > MHYJ01 > JACPRB01 > JACPRB01. Next base: position 7,598 of record JACPRB010000015.1, on the reverse strand, counting down.
GAAGGCCGTTGAATCGATGGCGCTTCTTCCGATGGATCGTTACGGGTTGCAGGAGAACGCGTACTCGCTGATGCGCGCGGGCTATCTCTCCGTGCCGGCGTATCTGCGGCTTGCGGGGGCGTATGCGCGCGAGGAGAATCACCATGTCTGGGGCGGTCTCGCCGGGGGACTGCGTGCGCTGGCGGATATCTTCGTCGGCGATCCGCATGTGTCTCGACTGGAGGCGTGGGCGCAGCGGTTGTACCGGCCGGTTGCCGAGAAGGTCGGATGGGAAGAGAGGGCGGATGAGTCGCCTGAGCGCTTGCTCCTGCGGGCGACGGTTCTGGGGGCGGCCGTGCATTTCGGAGACCCGGGCGCGGTGGCCGAGGTCAAGAAGCGGTTCGAGGCGGCGCGTCGGGACCTGGCTTCGGTGCCGCCGAATCTACAGTCGCTCGTGTTCTCCGGGGCGGCGCGACATGGTGGGGAAGAGACGCTGGCGGCCCTCATGGGACTGTACGAGAAGGCGGACTTGGCGGAGGTGAAGGTCAGACTTTTGGGGGCGATGGGCGCCTTCCGCGAGGCGGTGCCGCTGCGTCGGGCGGTGGCGTATGCGCTTTCGGAGAAGGTGCGTGCTCAGGACGCGGTCTACGTCTTCTCGTCGGTGCCGATCGAATCGCGGCCGGCGGCGTGGGCGTTGCTGAAAGAGCATTGGTCGGTTCTCGACCGGCGCTACGGCAAGTCCGGCATGATCGGTCACTTCATCGCGGCGGCCGCGTCGGGTATTCCGACCGAGGAGCACGCCCGGGACGTGGAGTCGTTCTTCCGGGAGCATCCGGCGCCGTACGCGACGGAGAAGATCAAGCAGACGCTGGAGGGGATTCGGGCCCGGGCGCGATTCCGGGAGCGCAATCGGGGGGCGTTGGCGGAGTGGGCCTAGCGGGCCGTCAATCTCGTTTCAGTGGGTAGCCCGATTTGAATGTGGGGCTGGTGCGAGAATCTTCTCGAAACACGAAGATTCCGGGCGTTGGGAGCCTACGTGAATCCTGCCCCATTAACAATGGGTCTACGGTATTATTATTCGGACCGCATGTCACCGGCCTAGGCGAATCCGGAACACCCAGACGAGGGGAGACTATGTCCCAGCTCGACGCCTTCTTCCGGCTGATGGTGGAGCACCACGCCTCGGACCTGCATTTCTCGACCAACGCTCCGCCCATGCTGCGGATCGACGGCGACATGATCCCCATCGAAGGGTTCGGGATCACCAGCCATTATCAGGCCCGCGAGTTCCTCTGGGAAATCATGCCGGAGAAGAACCGCATCGAGTTCAAGGAAAGGCACGACACCGATTTCGGCTACGCCCTCGACGGGGCGGGTCGTTTTCGCTGCAACGTCTTCATGGACCGCCACGGCATCGGCGGCGTCTTCCGCTTCATCCCTGAGAAGATGATCACGGTCGACGACCTGAAGCTCTCCCCGGAGGTGCGCAATCTGTGCTTCCTCAGCAAGGGGCTGGTCCTCGTGACGGGCCCGACGGGGAGCGGCAAGTCCACCACGCTGTGCGCGCTCATCGACCACATCAATACGCACCGGCGGGACCACATCGTCACGATCGAGGATCCCATCGAGTTCGTGCATCCGAACAAGATGTGCCTGATCAACCAGCGAGAGGTCGGAATCCACACGTGGAACTTCTCCAGCGCGTTGCGGGCCGCCCTGCGGGAGGATCCCGACATCGTCCTCGTGGGCGAGATGCGCGACCTCGAGACGACGCGCATCGCGATCGAGACGGCCGAGACGGGGCACCTGGTGTTCGGCACGCTGCATACGAACACGGCCGGTTCGACGGTGGATCGCCTCATCAATCAGTTCCCGGCCAACGAGCAGGAGCAGATCCGCCTGATGCTGGCGTCGTCGCTCAAGGCGGTGATCTCGCAGTCGCTGCTGAAGAAGAAGGAGGGCGGTCGGGTGGCGGCGCTCGAGGTGCTCTTCATCACCGCTCCCGTGGCCGCGTACATCCGAGAAGCGAAGACGTACCAGATCAACTCGACCATGCAAACGGGGGCCAAGCAGGGGATGGTGCTGCTGAACGATGCGCTTCTCAAGCTCGTGAAGTCGCGCCAAGTGGACGCCAAGGAGGCGTACCTCAAGGCGGTGGACAAGGACGATTTCATGCGCAAGCTGGCCGCGGAAGGGATCCATCTGGACCTGAGCGCGGTGGAGAAGGTGCTGCATCACCCGGCGCCCGCCTCGTCGTCTTCTTCGGGGAACACGTCGCGCATGGTGCCGCCGCCGGCGCCGGGCGGCCTGCCCAGGCCGCAGCCGTTGCCACCGCCGCCGGTCCCGCAACCCCAAGCTCCGTAGATCGACAAGATCAAGGTCCCGGATTTCCCGCTGATGGAGCGCTACCAGGCGCCCGCACGGAGGTTCCCGGCCGCGGCCGAAGGGTGTCGTTGGCGGGACATGGCGGTGTTCACGATTCGCGCAAAACCGTTGATCCTCTAGGGTGAGTAGTCGAGAATGCACCCGCCTCTGCCGGATGGGCGAGAGAAAGCCGGAGGATGTTGATGTGCGTCAGGATCTGGAGAGCGCTTGCCATGTTCATTTTCGCGACCGGCTGCGCCGAGCAAGGACGCCCGCGTCTCGAAACGACGAGTCCACAGGCTGGAACGGTCGTCTCCGCAGACTCGCCGCTGACGCATGAGGCTCTTCGCGCCGACGTTCGGGAGCTCGTCCAGCTCCTCGAGGAAACGCATCCCGATCCCTACCTTGGGGCAGGAGGGCGCGTGGCCTTTCATCGGAAGGTGCACGACGTCCTTGATGCCATCCCGTCTGAAGGGATGACCGTGCGGCAGTTCCTGCGCCTGGTGCGTCCCCTCGTCGCCTCAATCCGTGACGGCCACACCTCCGTATTTTCACCCTTTCAGCAGAAGGCGGGACGCCGGGCGTGGGTCGAACTCGAGGCGGTCGAACAATGCCTGTACGTCGCGGGCGTCTACCGGGACGCGGACCGCCCGGCGCTCGGAGGAAGGATTGGCGCGATCGAAGGTGTGCCGTGGGAGGAGATGCTGGAACGTATGGGATCTGTCCGCGGTTACGACAACGTCTACAACAACATCGATCATCTGGCCCAGGCCTTCCTGCGTCCCAGTGTCCTGGAGGACTTGCTGAATCTCGACACGCCGCTCGTTCATGCGCGGATCGAGGTCGAGACGTCCGATCGTCGCCGCGCAACGGTGGATGTGCCCGTCGGACCTTCGCAACCCGGCGAGGTGATTCGTCCGGCGAGCCGCACCCCATTACCCGAATCCGACGCGGCGGATCTTGGATGGGGGTTCCTTACTCAGGACAGGGCGGTCGCGATCCTTCGGATCGACTCGATGATGCGTTATCGCGAGGCCTTCGAAATCTGGCGCTCGACGGGCTTCGCGAGGAACTTGGGAGACCCTTTGACCGAGGTGGCGAGACGCGCTTCAGGCGAAGCCCTGCCGGAGGAGATCGACGAGCGCATCGCACGGGTGCCGTCGGCGACGGAGACGTTCAAGCGGCTGTTCGCGGCCATGCGCGAGGCCGGTACCTCTGCGCTCGTCATTGATCTTCGGCGGAACGACGGTGGTAACTCGTTCTTGAATCTCATCCTGGGGTATTTTCTCTACCCCCTGGAGAAGCTTGTTGAACATGACGAGGGGTATCAGATCGGGCGCTTCTCGAGGCTCTATTTCGAGAGCTACGGCACCGCGACTTTGGAAGGCATTCGCTCACGTCGATGGCCCCTGTTGGAGTTGGGGGACCTGGACTTCAGCGAGGAGCAGGCTTGGCGGCGCGCGAAGCGCGAAGGTCTCCAACCCGGTGAGCGACGTCGACGTCTTCAGGAGCTCGCGGCCTACGCGGCCGGGGCGCCGACGTTCGAGAGGGAATACCGTTCGGGCGAGTGGAACGCCGCATGGTCCGGCCGGGTGATCGTCGTGACCTCCGCTCGCACGTACAGCGCCGGCTTCGATCTGACGGCGCTGCTATTCCAGCAGGGCGCCACTATCGTAGGCGTCCCCTCGTCGCAGGCCGGCAATTGCTTCATCGACAGCCTTCCTTTTCGGCTGAAGCACTCGGGATTGTCGGGGAGCATCTCGTACAAGCGAAGTCTGCTGTTTCCCGACGATCCGGCTACGGGCAAGATTCTGCGGCCGCATCTGGAGCTCACGTTCGACCGGCTTGCGGCGATGAACTTCGATCCTCACGCGAGCGTGCTCCTCGCGCTGGATCTCGTGCGCCGGGGGAAGCTGAAGGATGAATGACGGGTGTGCATTTTCGCGGGGTAATCGGGGAATGCGAACGCCGGCCCTGGCGATTCTCGGGGTGGCTCTTCTAGCGGCCGATCCGGTCGGAACATCCTCGCAGGAAGTCAATGCGAAGCCGCTCACCGTGACGCTCAAGAAGATCACGCCTCGGAAAGGTCAGTATCGTCCAGGGTTTGATGTAGGCGTCCAACTCCCGGCCGCGGCCTGGAGCGCCGCCGTGGGGAAGCAGGGACTCGTTTTCTTCGACTTGAACGGCGACTCCGCCATCGAGCCTGAGAAGGACGGAATGGCGCTCGTGGAGTACCCGTTCGTGGTGCCCATCCCTGACGGGCTCCTGCTGGCCTGGGGTCAGTTCGAAGTCTCGTTTGAGGGCACGACCAAAGTCATCTTCTCGCCACAATCCCTCGGGGACGCTCGACGCTACGTCCCCGATGCATCGCTGTTCACGGAATTGCGCATCCGGTCAGGCCTCCGGCCGGCGGCGCTGGACGCGAAGGCGTGTGCGGATTGCGAGAAGCATTGCGACTACCTGGAGAAGAACGGCATGGCCGGGGGCGAAGGAGGCATATCTGCTCACGGCGAGACGAAAGGACGCCCCGGATATTGCGAGGAGGGAGAGGCCGCCGGACGAAGCAGCGATATCGGTTTCCAGCATTCGGATTTGAAGAGCGCCCTGCTCGGATGGTACGCGACCGCGTGGCACGGCGCGCCGATGGTGGACCCGCAGCTCCGGCGTTTTGGCGTCGCGCTCAAGCATGGAGTGGCGATGCTGTATTTCTTCGAGAGCCAAGGCGAGGCCGGGCGCGACGTGCTCCATCCTGCCGACGGGGCCATCGGCGTGCCTCGGACGTTCGGCCCGCGCGGGGAGATGCCCAATCCGGTCCCCGGGACGCAGTACGCCCGCGACTGCGGCTTCCCGATCCTCGTGCGCCTGGTGGACAAACCGGGGGAGCTCGTTTCGGCCACGGTTACCGACGCCGCCGGCAGGTCTGTCAAGGGTTCCTTCTCATGCCCCGTCAAGCCTGCGACGTCGGAGTGGCCGTCGAACAGCGGCTGCGCCGTCTTCATCCCAAGGCAACCGCTTGCGCCCAACTCGATCTATCGGGTGTCGTTTGGGTTTCGCGAAGGCAAGGAGATCCGATGGTCATTCACGACGGGACGGTGAACGCATCCCCCGCGCCGCCGGCGAGTCCTTCATCGGCAGCGTGAAACGCCGGTTCCCGTCGAATCGATACAGCGCGTTCGCCACCGCCCCGGCCGTCGGCACCAGACCGATCTCGCCCACCCCCTTCGCGCCGTACGGCCCCTCGGGCTCCGGATCCTCCACCAGGATCACCTCCACCTCCGGCATGTGACGTGGCCGTACGATCCCGAGCTCGCCGATGCGCAGCGTCGCCGGCACGCCGCCCTCGCACGCGAACTCCTCCGTCAGCGCGTATCCCAGCCCCATGTGCACCGACCCCTCGATCTGGCCCTCCACGAGCATGGGGTTGAGCGCCTTGCCGACATCGTGCGCGGCGATAACCTTCTTGACGGCCCCCACGTCGTCGAGGATCACCACCTGCGTGGCGAAACCGAACGTCGTGTGCGTGATGGGGTCCTTGACGGGCGCGCCCAGCGGCGACGTGTAGTCCACCTTGAACTCGCCCGCATATTCGCAGCCCACAAGCTCGCCGAGCGTCCGCCCGCGCCTGAGATCCGCCGCCAGCGCCTGCGCCGCGCGCCGGCACGAGTTGCCCGACAACAGCGTCCCGCGCGATCCCGTCGTCTGGCCGCACGCCAGCGGCTGCTTCGTGTCCGTCGTCACGCGCACCTGCTCGGGACGCAGCCCCGTCTCCTCGCACACGACCTGCACGAGCACCGTGTAGAGCCCCTGGCCCATCTCGGTGAAGCCGTCGTAGACGGTGACCCTCTCGTCCGGCTCCACGACGATCTTCGTCTTGCCGACCTCGATCGCGCCGTTGCCGATGCCGGAGTTCTTGATGCCGCAGGCAATGCCCGCCCACTTCGCCCCGCGATAGGCGTCGCGCACCGCCAGGAGCGTCTTCTTGAGGCCGACGCTCTTGCGCAACACCTGCCCGGAACACCACACGGAACCGACGTCGAGGGCGTTGCGCCATCGGATCTCCCAGGCGTCGATGCCGACCTTCTCCGCGAGCATGTCCATCACGCTCTCGATCGCGAAGTGCGACTGCGGCGCGCCGAATCCGCGCATCGCCCCGCACGCAGGATTGTTCGTGTATACCGCCAACGCCTCCACGTCCACGTTCTGGATGTCGTACGCCCCCGTGGCGTGCCCCGCGGCGCGCTCGATCACCTTCGCCCCCACCGACGCGTAGGCGCCCTTGTCGCCGATCATGCGCACGCGCGCGCCCGTCAGGCGCCCGTCGGCGTCACATCCGACCGTGTACGTCATCGTGATCGGATGGCGCTTGGGATGCAGGCGCATGCTCTCCTCGCGCGTGAGGGTGAGCTTGACGGGCTTGCCCGTCTTGCGCGCCAGCAGCGCCGTCTGCGCCTGGATGCTCATATCTTCCTTGCCGCCGAACGCGCCGCCGTTGGAGACGAGGACGACGCGCACGCGCTCCTCGGGCATACCGAGGAACGACGCGATCTGCCGGCGGTCGTCGTAGACGCCCTGCCCCTGGCTATAGATCACGAGGCCGTCTCCGTCGGGCACCGCCAGGCAGCTCTCCGGCTCCAAGAAGGCATGCTCGATTCGCTGCGTGCGGAACGTCGCGGTGACCACGTGCTTGGAGCGCGCCAGCGCCGCGTCGACGTCGCCGCGCCGCACGACGGAGCGAGAGAGAAGGTTGCCCGGGATCTTGAGCGCCTCCTCCGGATCGGTGACGGGCGCGAGCACTTCGTAGTCCACGTGGACGGCCCGCGCCGCCGCGCGCGCCTCTTCGCGGGAGGGCGCGGCCACCGCCGCGATGATGTCGCCCACGCAGCGCGTCTCCTCGCCCTCCGCCACGAACACGGGCCAATCCTTCGTGATGAGCCCCTGGAACCGCTCGCCGGGCACGTCGCGCCACGTGACCGCCGAGCCGTGGATGCGCTTCACGCGCGCGCGAGGATGCGCCGACAGCACGATGGCGCCGTAGAGCATCCCCGGCACCTTCATGTCGTCGATGTAGTCGCGCCGGCCGAGCGCGAAGTCCGCTCCCTCATACTTCGCCAGGCGCTTGCCGATTCCGCACTCGGTCGCGGGTTCCGGCAGCGAGCCGTCCTTCCAGACGCGGCCCGCCGCCTGGATCGCCTCGATGATCTTCGTGTACCCCGTGCAACGGCAGAGGTTCCCCTCGAGCGCCTCGCGCACGTCCT
>JACPRB010000189.1 GCA_016190155.1 Planctomycetota bacterium | reverse complement strand
GCGTCATCCACGCCGCATCATCCACCGCGCTCCACGACAGCGTCGTCCCGCCCGTGTTGCTGATCGTCACGTCCTGCGATGCCGGGTTCGCCCCACCCTCCATCGCCGTAAACGTCAGGCTCGCCGGGCTTCGCCCGATCGTCGGCGGCGCGTTTACATTCAGCGTCACCGCCACCGTCTGAGGGGAGTTCGTCGCCCCCGGATCGCTCACCGTAATCGTCCCGTTGTACGTCCCCGCCGGCAGCCCCGTAATGTCCACCGAGACCGTCATCAGTTCGGAAGCCGCAGACGCGAGGCTCCCACTCAACGGACTCAGCGTCATCCACGCCGCGTCATCGCTCCCACTCCACGACAGCGTCCCTCCTCCCGTGTTCGTCACCGTCGCCGTCTGTGACGCTGGATTCGCCCCGCCCTCCATCGCCGTGAACGTCAAACTCGCCGGACTGAGCCCGATCGTCGGCGCCCCCATCACATTCAGCGTGACGAAGACCGTCTGCGGGCTGTTCGCCGCCCCGCCGTCGCTGACCGTAATCGTCGCCGTGTACGTTCCCGCCGACAGCCCCGTGACGTCCACCGAAGCGCTCATCGACGAGGAGGCGCCCGCCCCGAGACTCCCGCTCGCGGGCGCAAGCGAGAGCCACGTGGCGCTGTCCACGGCGCTCCACGACAGCGTGCCGCCTCCCGAATTCGTCACCGTCACCGTCTGCGATGCCGGATTGGGCCCCCCCACCGGCGCGCTAAACGTCAGGCTCCCCGGATTCAGCGCGATTACCGGCGAGGACGTGACCGTCAAGGTCACGAAGACCGTCTGTGGCGTGTTCGTCGCCCCTGGATCGCTCACCGTGATGGTTGCGTTGTACGTTCCGGCCGACAAGCCGGTGACGTCGACGGCCACGTTCGAAGAAGACGATGCCCCGGCCGCGAGGCTTCCGCCGGCGGGACTCACGCTCAGCCACGTCGCGCTGTCCGCCGCGGTCCATGACAACGTGCCGCCTCCGGTGTTCCGAACCGTCAGCGGCTGCGACGCGGGATTGGGCCCTCCGACCGGCGCTGTGAACGTCATCGTCCCGGGACTCAAACCGATGGTCGGCAACGCGGACACGTTGAGCGTGACGAACACCATCTGCGGCGTATTGGTCGCCCCCGGATCGCTCACCGTGATGGTCGCCGTATACGTTCCCGCCGGCAGTCCCGCGACATCCACCGTCGCGGTCATCGACGCGGAAGCGCCGCCCGAGAGACTTCCGCTGCCGGGACTCAGACTCAGCCAGGTCGCGTTGTCGCTGGCGGTCCAGGACAGCGTGCCGCCTCCCGCATTCGTTACCGTCACCGTCTGCGACGCGGGATTGGGCCCGCCCGCCGGAGCATTGAACGTCAGGCCGGCCGGGCTCAGCGCGATGAGCGGCAACGCATTGACATTGAGGGTGACGAACAACAACTCGGGCGAGTTCGTGGCGCCCGGGTCGCTGATCGTGATGTTCGCCGTGTACGTTCCCGCCGCCAATCCGGTCACATCCACGGAAGCCGTAACCGGAGCCGAGGCTCCGCCCACCAAATCCCCGCTGGTCGGGCTGAGGCTGAGCCACGCGGCGTCGTCGGTCCCGCTCCAGCTCAGCGTGCCCCCCCCGATGTTCGCCACCGTGAAGGTCTTGGGGGACGGATTCGGCCCACCCACCGGCGCATTGAACGTCAGGTTGGCCGGCGCCACCTCAATCGTCGGCAACGTCTCCACGCTAAGCGCGACGCTGACGATTTGAGGCGAATTGATCGCGCCGGGGTCGCTGACCGTGATCGTCGCCGCGTAGGCCCCCGCCACCAAACCCGTTGTGTCCACAATGACGTTCAACGTCGCTGAGGACCCGGCGGACAGGCTCCCGCTGATCGGGCTCACGCTGAGCCACGCGGCATCGTCCACCGCGCTCCAATTGAGAATCCCCGTGCCGACGTTTTGTACGGTCATCGATTGCGGCGGCGGACTGGGTCCCCCCTCGGGCCCGGAGAACGACAGACTTGCCGGAGCGAGCGCTATGGTCGGAGCATCATAGACATTCAGCGTAACGGTCACCGTCTGAGGGGAGTTCAGCGCGGCCGGATCGGTCACGGTGATCGTATCCGAGTACGTGCCCGCGGCGAGGCTCGTCACATCGACGGCCACCGACATGTTGGATGAAGCACCGGCCACGAGACTTCCGGCCGCGGGATTAAGACTCAACCAGGGCGCGGTAGCGCCGGCCGTATAGCTGAGCGTCCCGGCCCCGAGATTGCTGACGGTCACGTTTTGGAAAGCGGGGTTGGGCCCCCCGACGGGCGCGTTGAATGTCAACGAAGCCGGACTCAAGCCGATGACCGCCGACGAGGTCACGAGCAAAGAGACGGAAATGGTCTGCGGAGAGTTCGTGGCCGTATTGTCGGTGATCGTGATGGTCGCGGAATACACGCCGTCCGCAAGTCCCGTGGTATCCACGCTGGCCCGAACCTTCCGAGACTGGCCTGTTCGGGAGCGTCCTTTCCTCGGAGAAACGCTCAGCCACGTGGCGTCGTCGGTGCCGGTCCATCTCAATGTTCCGGTGCCGGTATTCGAAACATAGAAAGCCTGAGGGGACGGACTGGGGCCTCCCGACGGAGCGATGAAACTCAACGTCGTCGTGCTCAATCCGATCGTCGGATCGATCGTCAACGGGAACTGCGCCAGAGCCAGGGCATCCGCGTCCAGCACCATCGCGAGCTCGCCGTCATGCAACACATATCGGAGCGGCCAGCGGCGATCCGCGGCATCGATGGCGATGGCTGAGCCATAACGCAGAATGGACCGATCGCCGGCATCTCGGAAATCGATCGTGTCGCCGGAGGACGTCGGCACATGGACCGCGCGCAACGGCGTCCCCAATGAGACGGCGATCGTCAAAGGTCCGCCGGAACGCAGGGGTTCGAGCGACTTGTCCAGGACGAAGATCTGCTCGATGCCGTTCGATTCGACGAGATACTGCTCCACGATCTCGGCCCGGCGATAAACGACGCGGTCTCGCTCAACGACAGGTCCTTGTACGGACGGCGCGAGGATGGAGCGCTCGCCGATGCGAACGTCCTTCAAGGCCAGGTTCAGGTTGTGGGTCTGGGACGAAAGGGCGATTCCCTCCCTCGAGAAGACGCGCCGGAGCCCGCAGGCTTCTCCATGCCAGCGGCCGTCGTAGTCACGTTGAAGGGCCGGAGGATGGCCGAATGCGAGTTCGGCAGGTTTCTCCTCCTCCACATCGACCCGAAGCGACTCCACCGGGGCTTCCTGAACGCGGGCCGTCGCATTCTTCGTCTGCGCGCGGGGGGGCCAGAGGAATATCGCGCCTCCCAGCAGGACGAGCCCGGCGATCCAGAGTCGCGACAGGTTGGCGTTTCTCATGCGCATTCCGATTCGAACACGGGAATCCAGAGCCAACCGACGCAACGCAATCTCAAGCCCAATGCGGACAGACGGGGAGCCCGCTAGAGGCTGGTCATGAACGGACTGCCCAAGGTCGCTTCCCAGCCACCTGCGTTTGTCAGGGGTGCGTGTACAGCATGTCTGTCACGTACATCCCCGTGCCCACCGGCCATCACTACTATTATATGCCGTATGCGCTAGGTGGGGATGATGCCCGCTTTATTTTCCCGAGCACGAGTGACCTGCCCGGAACCACCCCCTGCAATGGCTGCAATGAGTCCACTCCCGGGAACACACGTGGATGCCATGATAATAGGCGCCACACATGCCGCAGTGAACGAGCCGCTCTGCCAGGTCTTGTTGAGCTTTGATTCGCGCCTCGCGTTCCGCCAACTCGCTCCGCAGCGTCTCGATATCCCGTCGCGCCGCCTTCAGTTCCTGGCGCTCTTCTTCCAATTGGACCGCCCGTGCCGCCGCTTCGCGCCGGGCCTCCTCCAGCGCCCGCGCCTGTTCATCCAGCCGGAGCGAGCGTTCCTTCAGGATAAGGTCCCGCTCGTCCGGGCTCATCCACCGGCCTTCGAATTCCACCTGCCCCATCGCGACCTGGAATTCTCTCTCCGTAAGCCAATGGCCTTGCAGAAGATGGAATCCCAGGACGCGCCGCGCCGTCTCATTCTGCGGGTCCAGAGCCAACACGCGCTCCATGAGAGAGCGCTCGACCTCGCCGAATCCCGCCTTGCCCGCCTGCTTGGCAAGCTCCAACAACGCGTCAGCGTCCCGGGCCTGCTCGGCCGCCCGCAGCCAGAATGCGCGCGCCTGCGTGCTTGGCCCGGCCTCGCTGGCCCGTTTGGCCAGATCGAGCAGCGCGTCGGGGTTCTTCTCATCGCTCGTCAGCGCCGCCACGCGCTTCCACAGAGCCTGCGCGGCGGGCTCGAATCCATCCCGTTGCGCCCGTTCCGCCAGTCCGATCAACCGCGGCACGTCGCGCTCCTCGTAGGTCATCTCCACGATGCGGTCCCAGAGCGGCCGTGCCTCGGGCGCGAAACCGTTCTCTCGCGCGCGTCCCGCCACGTCCGCCAGCTTGTCGATCTCCATCTCGCTTCGGGCGACCGCCGTCACGCGCAGCCACGTCTTTCTCGCCTCCCCCATGAATCCGCGCTTGCGCGCCAGGGCGGCGATCTCCTCGAGCGCCGGCACATCCCTCACGCCCGTCACGATCGCCAGCGCGCGGTCAAGGTTCGGTTGCACGAAGCGATTCCCGCCCTCGCGCTCGACCCAGGCCGCCAGTTCGATGAAGGCTCGCGGGTCGCGGCTGTCCGCAAGCGCGGCGAGTCGATCTTTGTACTCCTCGATTCGCGCCCGATGGCTCTCGTCGACGGAGGCCACGTCGCCAAGCGGCACGGCGATCTCGCCCCCGAAGGTCTCGACGATCATCTTGTCGCCCTGGCGCCGCGCGATTCCCTCGATCGTCCCGCCGGACTTCAAGCGCACGACGTCCGCGGAGGCCGGGATCGTTGTCAAGAGGACGATGGCGCCGAGAAAAACGCGTCTCATAAGAACCTCCGTAATCCGTTCCCCCGTTCATTCGTTCGCCCGTTGATCCGTTCACCGGTGGTTCCGAAGGATTGAACGTGTGAACCTTCACGTAGAGGTATAACGACGACCGGCGCGCGACGGCTCACGGATTGTGGCGCTCGCGCAGCCGGCGCACCTCTTTGCGGAGGTCCTCGTCGGCGCTGTTGATGACCTTCTTGAGGTTCAGGATCATCTCCTGCATCTCCTCCGCCATGACCTCCGTCATGAGGAATTCGATCTTGTCGGAGAGGTCGTCCAGGGCTTCGTCCCAGTCCTTGGCGGCCACCATCACGTGATAGCCTTCGTCGAGCACGTCCTTCAGTTTCTCGCGGAAGTCCATCGCCACATCCTACAGCCCGAAAATCCAAAATCCCAGCGCGGCGGCCGCAACGCGAGTTCGGGACCCTGCGTTTTCCGTGCTGCGGCGATCTTCTCGAACACCAGAGGACCCAGAGAAAGCAGAGAAAAGGCCCTCTCTCTGGACTACTCACGATCCACATCTTCTCGCGACACGAAGATCTTCCGTGGCGCTCAGACAACCAGCTCGGCCTTAAGCGGTTGCGTCGGTTTTCGAAAGGAATCTCTGCGTCCTCAGCGTCCTCTGGTGTTGGATTCTTCATAGATCAGGGTCCTCTGTTCCCCTCCGGGTCCTCCGGTTGCGGCACGGCTGCCCTGCGTCCTCAACCTGACCCATGCCGGGAAGCACTATGAGGAAGCCATGAAGCCAGGAGGAAGAGTCCAGCTCGAAGGAATCCCCTCCGGCAGTTCCTTTCCTGGCTTCCTGCCTTCCTCATAGGCACACCGCCCCGAGGTGGCGGCGGGCAAGCGAGGGGGAACCCCAGGCGCCAGAGATTCCCCGATGCCAGAAGATTGATAGAACATGGGGAGATCCGGAGATTGGGTTCCTAACGCCTCGTTTCTTCGCGCCACGAGAAGATACTCCGGCGGCAACGCGCGAATACATTGGGAGCCAAGAAGAAGCGTTTCGATTTGGGAGTGGTTCGACATGCTCACTACAAGTGGGGATTTTCTTGGGAGTTGATGGTTGGGATCTTGGATTTTCGCGGCGGCAGCCCCCGCGCTTCGGTTGTGGCCGCCGCGCTGGGAGATGAGAAGCACCCTTTCGGCTGTTTCCCTATCATCCGATTGCGACATCCCCGGTTCACCTCCTGTGCTTTTCTGCGCTTCGGGAGACCTCTCGCCGGGCGCCGCAGTCACATCGCGATCGCGAACCGGCCGGCGCAGGATAGCGAACGTATACTGCTTCAGCTTCGCGGCCTCGCCCACATGCACGGACTTGCCGGCATTGAGTATGGCCCTGAGCGCCAGGTGCACGCTCGCCGTCAGCTCCCGCCGGCGCGAGAGCGCATCCCGTTGGATCGTGCGCATGGCCAGTTCCTGGCGCAGACTGGCCTCCTTGAGCCGCCGGATGTGCTCCTCGCCCTCTTGGAGGAACTCCCGCGACACGCCCGCGTTCGCCAGGCCGTCCGCGATCGGCAGAGCCAAGTCGATCAGGCGCTCCAAATCCTCCGTGAGCGATGAAGAGTTGAACGCCCGAGTCCCGTTGCGCGTGGCGTCCTCCGGCACCTCCGCGCCGCGACAGCGTGCCGAGACCATCCGGGTCACGAACGCGCGGCGATATCGCCGGGCCTGAACCATGGCCTC
>JACPRB010000184.1 GCA_016190155.1 Planctomycetota bacterium | reverse complement strand
GCGTCGTGCCCTACCTCGCCCCGGACGCGACCGCGCTCGGGCAGATCTTCTGGTACACCGTCGAGGGGGAGGGCCGCAGCCTGGAAGAACTGCGTTCGATCCAGGACTGGTACGTGCGCTACCAGCTCAACTCGGTCCCCGGCGTGGCCCAGGTTTCCAGCGTCGGCGGCTTTCCCAAGGAATACCAGATTGACGTGACCCCGGAAAAGCTGCGTGCTTACAACGTCACGCTCGGCCAGATCTTCTGGTACACGGTCGAGGGCGAAGGCAAGAGCCTCGACGAGCTGCGCGCGATCCAGGACTACTACGTCCGCTACCAGCTCAACGCCGTGCCCGGCGTCGCGGAGGTGGCCGGCGTCGGCGGTTTCGTGCGCGAGTACCAGATCGACGTCGATCCCGAGAAGCTGCGCGCGTTCGATCTGAGCCTCGGCCAGGTCTTCGGCGCCGTGGCCGCTTCCAACTCCAGCGTCGGCGGCAAGGTCATTCACAAGGGCGGATCGGAGTACCTCGTCCGCGGCTTCGGCTGGATCCGCGGCCTCGACGACATCCGCAACATCGTCGTCGCCGAACGAAAGGGCGTCCCGATCACGGTCGACCGCCTCGGCACGGTGCAGCTCGGCCCGGCCTTTCGCCGCAGCGTCCTCGAGAAGAACGGCAGCGAGGCGGTCGGCGGCGTGGTGATGATGCGCTACGGCGAGAACCCCCTCACGGTGACGGATCGCGTCAAGGAGAAGATCAGCGCGCTGCAGGCCGGCCTGCCCGAAGGCGTGCGCGTCGTCCCCTTCTACGACCGCACCGGCCTGATCCACGCCTCCATCGACACGCTCAAGAAGACGCTCGTCGAGGAGATCATCATCGCCAGCCTCGTGGTGCTGCTCGTGCTGGTGCACTTCCGCAGCGCTTTCGTGATCTGCGCGACGCTGCCGCTGGCGGTGCTCGTCTCGTTCATCTTCATGTACTACCTGAAGATCCCCTCCAACATCATGTCGCTCTCGGGCATCGCGATCTCGATCGGCGTGCTCGTCGACGCGGGGATCGTGATGACGGAGAACGCCTATCACCGCCTGCACGACCACTTCAAGGGACGCAAGGTGACGGGCGACACGCGCGAGATTGTCATCGACGCCTGCAAAGTCGTCGGCGGCCCCATCTTCTTCTCGATCCTCATCATGCTGCTGTCGTTCGGACCCGTCTTCGTACTGGGCGGCATGGAAGGGCGGATGTTCAACCCGCTGGCGTACACCAAGTCGTTCGCCCTGCTCGGCGTGGGGGTCCTCGTGATCACGCTCGTGCCCGCGATCATCCCGACCTTCATTCGCGGAAGACTGAAGTCCCAGGAGGATGTCTGGCTGGTGCGATCGTTCCTGAACATCTACAAGCCGATGCTCGACTTCTTCATCCGGCATCCCGACGTGATCGTCGTGATCACGGGGCTCTTCCTGCTCTTCGGGCTGCCGATCTTCCCCCAAAAAGTCCCGTGGATCTTCTTCACCGTCGGCGTGCCGTTCCTCCTGGGCGCGACCGTGCTGCTCGTGGCCCGCCACAAGCTCGCGTGCTTCGCGATCCTCTTCCTGGTCGCCCTGGCGAGCTTCCGCACGTTCAAGCCGCTCGGCGAGGAGTTCATGCCGCCGCTGGACGAGCTGGCGATCATGGACATGCCCACCACCCGGCCCAACGTCAACATCACGCAGGCCGGCGACGACATCAAGGAGCGCGACAAGGTCCTGCGCGGCTTCCCGGAAGTCCATCAGGTCGTCGGCAAGGTCGGACGCGCGGAGACGCCCACCGACCCGGCGCCGGTGGACATGGTGGAGACGGTCGTGAGCATGCGCCCCAAGGACTGGTGGCCCAAGCGCAAGCTCCTCTACGAGGACGCGCTGGCCGAGACCGAGTCCATCCGGGCCGAGCTCGAACGCCGCGGCGTACCGCGCTCCCGCGAGCTCGCCAACACCGCGACGATGGGGGCGATCGCGCGATTCGACCGCGCCATGCGGGAGTTCTCGATGCAACGGCTGCGCGAGGCCATCCCTGAGAAAGGCCGCGAGCTCGTCCGGCTGCTGCGAAACGAGATCCTGGCGTTCCTCCGGAACAAGGGAGCGCTCCGGAAGGAGATCGACGAGACCCGGTGGATCCCGCTCGACGACCGCCTCGTCGCCAAGCACGCGCGCGCGTTCGACGAGTGGATCTTGCTGCCGGACGTCACGGCCGCCACGCGCGAGATCGTGGACGCGCTGACGCGGGAGGAGGCCGTCGAGTCTCGCGCGGATCTGCTCGTCGGATCCGAGACGACACTGACGAAGATCCTGGATCCCTTGCGTTCGCTGGTCGGCATCGAGCGACGACAGACGCTGGCGGAGAAGCTGCGCAACCTCCTCGAAAAGCGCCATCACGAGCTCATGGTCGAGCGCGTCAAGCGTCTCAATTGGGAGATCCAGGACCGGGCGCCCGGAACGTACGTCTGGTTCGCCGTCGAGGAACTCCTTCGCGGGGGCGACGCGCCCGACGACGTGCGGCGGTCCCTTCGCGCCGATCGCGAGCCCGTCTTCGCGCGCGTGTTCCTCTGGCAGAAGAGCATCAAGGACGTGCAGGAGGAGATGGACTCGGAGCTGCAGGTGCCGGGATGGGGCAACATCTGGACCAAGCCCATCCAGAACCGGGTGGACATGCTCGCCACCGGCGTGCGCACGCAGATCGGGGTGAAGATCTACGGAAACGACATCGACACGATCCAGCGCGTGTCGGAAGAAGTGGCGGCGATCGTGAAGAAGATCCCCGGGGCCGTCGACGTCTTCCCCGACCAGATCGCCGGCGAGAACTACGTGGAGATCACGATCGACCGCGAGAAAGCCGCGCGCTACGGCGTGCGCGTGAAGGACATCCAGGACGTCATCGAGGTCGCGCTCGGCGGAATGGAGATCACCACCACCGTCGAAGGCCGCAACCGGTTCCCGGTGCGCGTTCGTTATCCCCGCGATTGGCGCGAGGATGAGGAGCGCATCAAGGGGGTGCTGGTGCCGGCGGGCACCTCTGCGCCTGCGCAGATGGGCGACGGGATGGACGGCATGTCGGAGCCGGAGGAGCCGCCTCCGGGTCGCCTGCGTCAGATCCCTCTTTCGACGGTCGCCGACGTGAAGATCGCGCCCGGCCCGAGCATGATCAAGAGCGAGGACGGCCGGTTGCGCTCCTATGTGCAGCTCAACGTACGCAACCGCGACATCGTAGGCTTCGTCGAGGAGGCCAGGCAGGCCGTCGAATCGCGGGTGAAACTGCCCGCGGGGGTGAGCATCGAGTGGGGCGGCCAGTTTGAGCACCAGGTGCACGCCCAGCGCACGCTGACGATCGTGTTCCCGCTGGTGGTCCTCATCATCTTCCTGGTCCTGTACATGACGTACAAGGACCTGCCCGACACGTTCATGATGTTCCTGGCGGTGCCGGGCGCGGTCGCGGGCGGGGCCATCTTTCAGTACATCTTCGGGTATGACTTCAGCGTCGCGGTCTGGATCGGCTACATCGCCTGCTTCGGTCTGGCGACGGAGACGGGCATCGTGATGCTGGTCTACCTGCGCGAGGCCATCGATCGCCGCGGCGGGCTGCAGAACATCCGGTCGGAGCGGGAGATCCATGACGCCGTGATGGAGGGCGCGGTGCAGCGCCTGCGTCCCAAGCTGCTCACGGAAGGCACGACGATTCTCGCGCTCATCCCGATGCTGTGGGCGACGGGCGTGGGGGCGGAGTTCATGCGGCCCATGGCCGCGCCGATCCTCGGGGGCATCCTGGTGGCGGACGAGGTGATCGACATCCTCATCCCCGTACTGTTCTACTCGAACCGCTGCCGCCGATGGAGGAAGCTGCGCCGGGGCGACGATCCCGTCGAAGGCCAAGCCGTTCCGATTCCGCCGGGGGCGCTCGAATGAAGAATCCAAAACCCAAACTCACAAATCCCAGCGCGGCGGCCGCATCCCAATTCCGAAACCCGGTTGTGGCTCACCTCCCGTCGTAACCGTTCAGCGGTTTACCCGTTCATCCGTTCGCCCGTTCCGGGCTCCTGGTCCGCGCGCGCATCCGTTCTCCGCCTGCCGTACACGCCCTTTCGCAAAGGCCTTCGAGCGCAGGACGGGTAAACGCAAGAACCGGGGAACGGAAGAACGAATGAACGGCTGAACGGTTACCTCCCGTCTTCTGTCCGGAAGACCTATAAGGAAGGCATGAAG
>JACPRB010000191.1 GCA_016190155.1 Planctomycetota bacterium | reverse complement strand
GCTGCGTGAAGCGCGGGCGATCGCGAAGCTGGAGCACCCCAACATCGTGCGGATCCATGACGTGCTCGACGACGGTTTGGTCATGGAATTCGTGCGGGGACGGCCGTTGGATCTGGGGGCGCTTCCATTGGCGGAGCGATTGAAAGCGCTGGAAGACGTGGCGCGGGCGGTCCACGCGGCGCACGAGCGGAGGGTCATTCATCGGGATCTGAAGCCTGGGAACGTGCTGCGAGAGGAGACGGGGCGGGTGGTGGTGACGGATTTCGGCATCGCGCTACTGGCGGATGCGCGGAGCCGGCTGACCCAAACGGGGTACGTCGTGGGCACGCCGCACTACATGGCGCCGGAGCAGATGCAAGGGGAGCGGATCGACGGGCGGGCGGACGTGTATTCGCTGGGAGTGATGTTATACGAGGCGTTGGCGGGGCGCGCTCCCTTTACGGCGCCGACGGTGGGGGAGCTTCGCAGGAAGGTGCTGACGGAAGACCCGCCGCCCCTGGAGGGCATTCCGAGGGATCTGGCGACGATATGCCGTCGGGCGCTGGAGAAGGACCCGAGGGATCGCTACCGGACGGCGAGGGCGCTGGCGGAGGATCTGACGAACCATCGGGCGGGGCGACGGATTGCGACTCGTCCGTCGGCCATGTGGACACGGCTGGTCCGGCGGAAGAGGCGCGTGTGGGTGACGGGGGTCATCGGCCTGCTCGCGATTTTCGCCGCGGCGACGGCTGTGAAGCTGCGCGGGATGCAGGAGGGGATCATCGATGTCCAACGGGCGCGGCTGGAAGAGATGCGTCGCACGTCCGGAACGTGTCTGGAGGCGGCGCTGGATCTGCGGCGGGTGGGCAAGCTGGATCGGATGGGAGAGTATGCGTCGAAGGTGTATGCGATCTGTGACCGAGTGATCGAGGAACTGCCTGGGTCGGCCGAGCCGCACTACTTGCGCGGGCGGATGCATCGGGCGTTGATGAAGGACGAGGAGGCGCTCCAGGAGCAGGACCGGGCGTTGGCCAAGGAGCCTGGGTACGCGCCGGCGCTGTACGAGCGGCTGATTCTGGTGACGCGGCTCTATCACCGGCGCGTGACGGAGTTGAGGGAAGAGGAACGGCGAAGAGAGGGGCGGAGGCTTGCGGAGGGAGGGGGCGGGGAGGTGAGGCCGGGGAGCAGCCTGAAGTTGCGATTCGAGCGAGAGTTGGTGGAGGCGGATTCGCGGGCGCAAGGGCTGATGAGGAGGATGGAGGAGGACTCGGAGCGATTGAAGACCGGGGCGGAAGCTCTGACCGGAGGGCAGCGTGCGTGCGCGGAAGGGCTTCGCGCGTTGGTCGCCGATCACTGTGAGGAGGTCCGGTCGATTCTCAAGGGAGCGATGGAGAAGGAGCCGTGTCTGGAGGAGGCTTACGAGGGGCTGGCGCTGCATGAAGAACGGCACGGCAAGTACGATGAGGCGATCCGGTGGTGGACGGTGGCGATAGAGAGGGACCGGGGTTACATTCCGTACTTCTGTAAGCGCGGCATGGCGCGGCTGAATTGGGGCCTCTACAAGGCTGGTTGCGGCGAGGATCCCGGCGCGCTCTACGACGCGGCTTTCGAGGATTTCGCTGAGGCACTCCGGCTGGATCCCAGGTGGCACGAGACGTTGACGGCACGCGGGGTAGCGCGGATGGGCTGGAGCCTCTACAAGAGTGCGCATGGCGAGGGTTCCGACCCGCTTTATGAAGCACCGATCAGCGACTTTGATGAGGCGCTCAAGCTGAATCCCGGGCGGGACGTGACGTGGAGGATGCGCGGCATAGCGCGGCTGAATTGGGGCCTCTACAAGGCCGGTTGCGGCGAGGATCCCGGCGCGCTCTACGACGCGGCTCTCGATGATTTCGCCGAGGCGCTTCGGTTGGATCCCAGGCGGCGCGAGACGTGGGATGGGCGCGGCATGGCGCGGATGGGATGGGGCCTCTACAAGAGCGTGCACGGCGACGATCCCGGCCCGCTCTATGAAGCCGCGATCGGGGACTTCAGCGAGGCGCTCAAGCTGGATCCCGGGAGGGACGACACGTGGTTGGGGCGCGGTCTGGCGCGGCTGAATTGGAGCCTCCACAAGGTCACGTGCGGCGAGGATCCTTGTGCGTCCTATAAAGAAGCTTTCGAGGACTTCAGCGAGGCGGTCCGGTTGAATCCAGGATGGGACGAGACGTGGATGAGGCGCGGCGTGACGCGGGCGGATTGGGCTTGGTGCAAGTCTCGTCATGGCGAGGATCCCGGCCCGCTTTACGAAGCCGCGATCAGGGACTTCGATGAGGCGCTCAAGCTCAATCCCGCGCGGGGTGGGACGTGGGTGGGGCGTGGCGTGGTGCGAGAGAACTGGGGCCTGTACAAAGCCGATCGCGGGGAGGATCCCAGCGCCCTTTACGAGGCGGCGATCGGAGACCATGGAGAGGCGATCAGACTCGTGCCCGTGCAATACGAGGCCTGGTCGGCTCGCGGCGGGGCGCGCGTGAACTGGAGCGTCCACAAGAGCATGCGTGGCGAGGATCCCGGCGCGCTCCTCGACGCGGCCATCGAGGATTTGCGGCGGGCGCTTGAAATCAACCGTTCAGACGCGACGACCTGGCAGTATCTGGGAGGCGCCTTCTTCTGCCGGGGCCGGAATCTCGCCCGGCGGAGGGAGCCGGCGTCGGCTTGCTACCGGTCCGCCTTGGAGGCCTACGAACAGGCGCTCCGACTCAATCGTCTGTTTGAAGCCGAGCTGCGCCCGGTGATCGACGAATGTCGTCGACGGGTCGAGTAGGATAGACTTGAAGTGATGCCCGCATCGGAGCGCTACGAGCTGCTGGAGGAGCTCGGCCGCGGCGGCATGGGGGTGGTGTACCGCGCGCGGGACCGGACGCTGGGGCGCGAGGTGGCCGTCAAGATGCTTCGTCGCGACGGCGAGGAGAAGCCGCATCTGCTGGCGCGGATGATGCGGGAGGCGCGAGTGGTCGCGACGCTGGAGCACCCCAACATCGTGCGGATCCATGACGTGCTGGAGGACGGCTTGGTC
>JACPRB010000190.1 GCA_016190155.1 Planctomycetota bacterium | reverse complement strand
TCCGGGCGAGGGACCGTGTTAGGCGGGCAGTTTTTCTGGGGCGGAATCCTCCAAAAGAGTAACGGAGGCGTCCCAAGGCACCCTCAACGCGGTTGGCAATCGCGTGTGGAGCGCAAGGGCAGATGGGTGCTTAACTGCGAGACCGAGCAAGTCGAGCAGATGTGAAAGCAGGGCCTAGTGATCCGGTGGTTCCGAATGGAAGGGCCATCGCTCATCGGACAAAAGGTACTCCGGGGATAACAGGCTTATCGCGTCCAAGAGTCCACATCGACGACGCGGTTTGGCACCTCGATGTCGGCTCATCGCATCCTGGGGCTGAAGAAGGTCCCAAGGGTTCGGCTGTTCGCCGATCAATAGCGGTACGTGAGCTGGGTTCAGACCGGCGTGAGCCAGGTCGGTCCCTATCTGTGGTGGGCGAAGGAGACTTGAGAGGATCTGCCCTTAGTACGAGAGGATCAGGGTGGACGTCCCTCTGGCGTGCCTGCTATCCCGCTAGGGGTAATCGCAGGGTAACTATGGACGGCACGGATAACCGCTGAAGGCATCTAAGCGGGAAACCGCCCTCAAGATGAGGTCTCCCAGAAGGCCCCTCGTAGACTACGAGGTTGATAGGCCGGGTGTGCGCGACCCGTGAGGGTCTCAGCTTACCGGTACTAATCGGCCGTTCGGCTTATCCGCATATATTAAAGTTCCATCCGCGGAATGCGCTTCCCGTGGCGCTGGCCGGACAAACCTCCGCGACGCTTTCTTCCGCAGACCTTCCCATTCGTCACAGAGACGCACCGTCTCGGGAGATCGATGCATGGTGACGCGCCTTCTCGGACGTAAGGTCGGGATGACCCAGATCTACACGGACAAGGGAAAGTGTATCGGCGTCACGGTCCTCGAAGCCGGCCCGTGCACCGTCCTCCAGGTGAAGACGAAGGAACGCGACGGCTACACCGCGCTTCAGCTCGCCTTCGGCTCGCGCAAACGTCGCAACGTCGCCCGCGCGGAACTCGGACATCTCATCCCGAAAACCGAAGGTCAGAGCCAGGATGATCGCAGGAAGGCCGTCCAGACGGAGTTGAAGAAGATAGAGCCGCCTTGCCTCGTGACCGAAGTCCCTTGGGACGGCAAGGAGGCGGTCAAGGTCGGCGACAAGATCACCTGCGCTATATTCGAAGGCTGGAAGAAGATCGACGTCGTCGGCCTTTCCAAAGGGCGCGGATTCATGGGCGTCGTCCGCCGATGGGGGTTCCACGGACTTCCCGCCACCCACGGCCAATCCGATCGCGAACGCGCGCCCGGTTCCCTGGGCCGTCAGCACTCCATCTCGCAAGGCGTGCACCCAGGCAAACGCATGGCCGGCCACTGGGGTCAGGAACGCGTGACGATGCGCAACCTGGAACTCGTCAAGGTGAACAAGGATCGCAATCTGGTGTTCGTGCAGGGCGCCGTTCCAGGGGCCAACGGGGATCTGGTTGTGCTGAAGGAAGCACACTGGACTGCGCCGAAACCGCCCACCGTCACCTCGAAGAAGCAAAAAGCGGCGGCAGGCAAGAAATAGCGCCCCGACTTCGCCTCTCTTATAGAGATGCGATACGGATGGCTGCTCGCTGTAGCGCTCTTCCCTCCCTTGATCGCCGCAGGCGACGGCGACCCGCCTACTCAAATCCATCTCTCGTACGACATCAAGGGCGCAAGCGTCGTCTCCTGGCGCGCAAACGAGCCCGGCGAGGGCCATGTCGAGTTCGGAACCACGCCCGCCCTCGGATCGTCCGTTCCCGCCGCGCGAAACGGGCACTGGCATAGCGCCGCCATCGAGGGCCTCATTCCCGATAGGACCTATCACTATCGGTGCGGCAGATCCACAGGAGGATGGAGCCCCACCTTCTCATTCAAGACCGCGCCCGCCGGCGCCGGTCGCGTCGTCCTGGCCGCCTACGGCGACCAGGGCGTCGGCCCCGAAGCACGCGCCGTGTCCGCGCTCGTCGCGGCGCACGATCCCCACGCCGTCCTGCTCTGCGGCGATCTCAGCTACGCGAACGGCACCGATCAAGCCATCTGGGACGAGTGGTTCGACGTCATCCAAGGCGCCGCGACCCGCGCGCCTCACATGCCCGTGCTCGGCAATCACGAAACGATCGGCGGCGATGAAGCGGTGTTCTTCGACCGCTTCACCCTGCCCGGCAACGAACGCTGGTATTCCTTCCGCGTCGGACGCGCGCACGTCATCGGCATCGATTCCATGACCGACTTCTCGCCCGGCAGCCAGCAGTACCAATGGATCGCCGCCGACCTCGAACGCGCCGCGCAAGATCCCTCCGTGTCCTGGAAGATCGCCTTCGCCCACTACTCCCCTTTCACCTCCAGCGACGATCACCCGCAGGACGGCCTCGCCATGCGCGCCCACCTGTCGCCCCTGTTCGACACCCACGGCGTAGACCTCGTGCTCACGGCCCACGAACACCATTACGAACGCACCCTGCCGATCCTCGGCGGCGGCGCGGTTGATCCGCGCGCGCCCGTCTACGTCGTCAGTGGAACCGGCGGCCGGCCGCTCGCCGGCTTCGTCGATCCTCCTCCATCCTGGTCCGTCGCTCGCCGCGCCCGACACGGATTCACGAAGGTCACGATCGACGATACCCTGTCCGTCGAATTCGTCGCGCTTTCAGGCGCCGTCGAAGATGCCTTCGAGATCGTCCAGTCGCCTGTCGACGCGCCTCTCCCGCGAACCCTCGTCGCGCGCAGCACGGCCTGGCGGTTTTGCGACGACGGCGCCGACCTCGGCACGAGCTGGCGACAGCTTTCCTACGACGATGCGGCTTGGCGCGGCGGCCCGGCGCCTCTCGGCTACGGCGAACCGTACCTCGCAACCCTAGTTCGCAAGGGCCCCGTCACCACGTACTTCCGCCGCGTCGTTGCCTTGCGCGATGCCGCACCCGTCCGCACCCTCACGCTCGGCGCCATGTTCGACGACGGCTTCGTCGCGTACCTCAACGGAAGCGAGGTGGCGCGCGTCCGCATGCCCGGCGGCACGATCCGTTCCTCCACGTTGGCCTTCTGGCACGAGGCGGAGGAGCGCTATGAGCCCCTCGACCTCGACCACGCACGCGCCTTCCTGCGCGATGGCGAAAACGTCCTGGCGGTCGAGGTGCATCAAACGGACCGATCCAGCAGCGATCTCGTCTTCGACGCCGAACTGATCGCCGAGTTCTCGGGGACACCCCCGCTCGTGCCCATTCTCCTCTCCCCTGCGGACAACGCGACGACCGGCGTCACGCCGACCTTCGACTGGTCGGATGTCGCCGGCGCGACGTATCGGCTGCAAGTGGGCGCCGTTCTCGATATCGCCGGCCTTTCCGTCTCCGCATTCACGACGTCGACGCCGCTGCAGCCGGGCACGTACGCGTGGCGCGTGCAAGCCGCCGGCACATGGACCGCCCCCCGCGTTATCACGGTCGCCGGCGACATCCTCATCCCGCGCGGATCCGCATGGAGCTTCCACGATCGCGGTCTCGATCTCGGGACGGATTGGCGCGCGATCTCCACCGACGACGCGGCCTGGCCCGCCGGCCGCGCCCCGCTCGGCTACGGCGAGCCCTTCATCGCCACCGTTCTCTCCTACGGCCCTGATCCCTCCCGCAAACACACGACGACCTACCTCCGCCGCCGCTTCACGGCCTCACCCGGCGCAACCTTACGCCTGAACGTCCTCTACGACGATGGATTCGTCGCCTACCTCAACGGCGTGGAGATCCTCCGCGCGCGCATGCCGGACGCACCCGTGGGCTACGCGACCGAGGCGCTGTGGCACGAGGCCGAGGAAGTCGAGACCTTCGATCTCGCGCCGTTCGCATCCCTCCTGCGCGACGGCGAGAACGTCTTGGCGGTCGAGGTCCACCAGACAGAGCCCACCAGCAGCGACCTCGTGTTCGACGCGGAGCTGGGGCGTTGAGCTGCAAGCCTAGAGAGAAGAAAGGGCTCCGTAACCGTTCAGCCGTTCGTTCGTTCTTCCGTTCAGCGTTTCTTGCGTCTACCCGTTCCCGCGCTCGAAGGCATTTGCGAAAGGTCGTATGCGGCCGGCGGAGAATGGATGCCCGCGCGGACCAGAAGCCCGGAACGGGCGAACGGATGAACGGTTACAGGGCTCCGAACGTCGAATAGGGGGTAGCGGTCGTAGATGGAGGCTCATTATGGACATCTTAAACGTGTTCCGGCGAGCGCCTTCGGACGACCGGCTTCCACCACGGGAACCGAGCTGACCCAGCTGCCCCCGTCTTCGTAGTGAGACGGGGTCTGTGCTGGCCCTGACTCGAGGGCTGACCTGACGTAACAACGCGCCCGCGGGTCCGTCACCCTTCGCATGGATTGGGAGGGTGAACGACATAGCCGAAATCGTCCTGTTCTTGGGGTTGACGGTTGGTGTTCTGACGGCGCTTCTCTATCTCGCCTTCAACGTGCTGTTCGGTCGAGTGATGGAGATAGACAACCGTGTGCGGGCGCTCATGTCAGCCGGCCATCGCGCGCGTTTGCCGGCGTCACGCAACGGTCTCCTCACCTACGGAAAGGTGCTCAGCCTGATCCTGGCGATCAGCATCGCCACGTCCAGGATCACAACCCTTCGCGCGAGGCCCGCCAGCGCGGAGCCCCGATGTTGACGGATCTCATCCACCGCCTACTTCCCTCGACGCCGCCTTTCGTTCCACCACGCCTTCCAGAACTCAAGGGCCTTGCCGGGTCGCAGACAGCGGATTCGATCAACCTCCAGAACGATCCGGAATGGACCCACCGGAAGAGCGTAGATCGGCCTGATCAATTCGCGAGGCGATGTCCCCAAGTTTGAGATCTCGGCGCCCCACGCGAGTTCCGACCGGCGAGGAGGCGTTGGGAATTCGATCGGACGCCTGATCTCGGATCCCAACTTCTCATAGAAATCGCGATTCAATCCACGCCACCCTTCCATCCAAGGATATTCCACGGCGATGACCAGCCGCCGCCACTCGGCCGGGGACCGAAGCGCGTTCATGCAGTCCACGTCCTCGTCGGGTGGTCCCTCAAGAAGGATGGAAACCCCGTCCTCGCGCCCCATCAGACAAAGACACGCGGCTACAGACCTCCGGACTCCAGAATCCGCCTGCACGAGCAGCTTCACGATGTCCGGCGCCGCGTGATGAGCATCGAGCGTCTCCAACGCACGGCTGGCTTCGCGTCGAACCCACGCGTGCTCGTCCGTCAGCAGACCCACAAGCGCGTCGACCGCTTCCTTCGTTCCCAGTCGTTCGAGGGCTCGGATGGCGTCTCTCCTCGTGGATTCCTCCTTCAGGCACTTCAGGAGGGCCGGAGCTGCATCCCGTGCCCCCAGATCCGCGAGCGCGCGAATCGCGGCACTTACGACGCCGGAATTCTTGTCATCAAGCAGTCGGCGGATTTCCGGAACAGCCTGCTGTACGCCGCAACGTCCGCCGCAACCTCCCGATCGCCAAGACGCCCCAGCGCCTCCACGGCCAACCGCCGGTCACGCGCATCGCTGCTCCTAAGGAGGACACGGACCTCGGGAATTGCCGACCGATATCCTCTTTCCATGATGCGAGCCAACACGCGCGCCCGTTCGAAGCCGTCCCTGGCGCCCCGCAAAGCACTCGGCGCCAGAATATCCCAGTCTTCTGGGAAGACACGCGCCTCCAGGAAAGCCTCCGTCCACGAGTGATCGCCCCCCACCGCCAGCCGGTCCGCCAACCCCGGCATCGCCTTCCGCAGCGCCGGCGTCAACATCTCTTCGACCGAGAGCGCCAGCAGGATCTGATTCGCGCGCCCGGCGACTTCCACATCGGCATCCTTCGATGCCTCCTCCAGCTCCGGTTTGATCGACCTACCCATTGCCCTCAAACGCCGGAACGCCTCCTCACGTGCCGCGATGTCGTCGGAGCGTAGCTGCTCGATAAGATCGTAAACAACGGCATCCTGCGAGATGAACACGCAAAGCAAGAGCACGCCGACCCCTGTCTTCATGATCATGCCGTGCATTTTCATCCTTCAGCCTTCCCATCGCCACTGTTACTATTACCCCGATATGTCCCCTCCCCGCCGTTCCTACCGCTGGTGGCTCTTCCTCTTCCTCCTTCTCGCCGCCGTCGGCACCGCGGCCATCCTCGCCCGAAGCAACGGCGCGCTCAAGGTCAGCACCGTCCGCCTCCGAACCGGCCCCGTGGAAGAACTCATCAGCGCCACCTCCGCCGGCACCGTCGAAGCCGACCGCACCGCCGTCGTCGCCGCCGAAATCTCCGGCCGCATCCGCTCCATCCACATTCGCCAAGGCCCCGCGAAGGCCCACACGGCGATCTTCGAGCTCGACGACACCGACCTGCGAACCGAACGCCGGCTCACCGAAGTCGGCATCGAGACCTCCAAGCTCCGCCGCGAGCAGGCCAGACTGCAACGGGAGAAGTTGGAAGCGGACCTCGCCCGATGGCGCGGCACCGACACGCCTCTGGAGCGCCTCGAACAACTCGATAAGGAGATCGCCATCGCCCGCAAGGACGAGGAGATCGCCGACGCCCGCCTGCGCGAACTCGACGCCTCCCTGGCGCTGGTGGACCTGCGCCTCGGCAAGACGCGCGTGACCGCCCCCGCCGACGGCACCGTCGCGAGGCTCCACGCCGAAGAGGGCGAATTCGTCACGACCGGCCGCGCGCTCTTCACCTTCATCTCCGGCGACATCTTCCTGCGCGCCCCCATCGATGAGGTCGACATGGGCCGGCTGCCGGACAAGGCGGAGGCGCGTGTTCACTTCGACGCCTATCCGAACCGGAGCTTCGAGGCGGACGTCGTCGAAGTCATGCCCGTGGCCTCCGCGGACGAGAAGAACAACCGCACCGTGGACGTCAAAGTCCGCGTCCGCCGCCTTCCCCCCAACGTCCTCCCCGGCATGTCCGCCCGCGTGGAAATCGTCGCCGGCCGCGTCGCGCAATCCCGCTACCTGCCCACCAATGTCATCCACGACAACCACGACAACGGCACGCGCTACGT
Source organism: Planctomycetota bacterium (assembly GCA_016190155.1). Lineage (GTDB taxonomy): Bacteria > Planctomycetota > MHYJ01 > MHYJ01 > JACPRB01 > JACPRB01. Next base: position 22,100 of record JACPRB010000190.1, on the reverse strand, counting down.
CTACCTCGTCGAAGGCGAATTCGCCCGACGCCGCCAGATCAAGACCGGCCGCTGGAACTGGGACGTGACGGAGGTCCTTGATGGCCTCGCGGAAGGCGATGAGATCATCGAAACCGGCAAGCTCTCGCGTGACGTCGCCCTCGCCGACGGCATGAAGGTCGTCCGATGATCGATCTGCGCGGCGCGGCGAAGATCTACGCTACCGGCGGCGAGGACGTCGTCGCCCTCGACGACGTGTCGCTGCGCATCGACAACGGCGACTTCGCGGCCATCGTCGGCCCCTCCGGCTCCGGCAAGTCCACGCTGCTGCATATCCTCGGATGCCTGGACACGCCCACACGCGGCGAGTACATCCTCGACGGCGTCGCGACCCAGGAGCTCGACGACTTCGGGCTGGCCGCCGTCCGCAACCGCAAGATCGGCTTCGTGTTCCAACAATTCAACCTCCTTCCCCGCCTGACGACGCAGAAGAACGTAGAGCTTCCGCTGACCTACGCCGGCGTATCCCGCGCGGAACGCGGCCGGCGTGCATTCGATGCGCTTCAGCGCGTCCGCCTGGCGCACCGCGTCACCCACCGACCCAATCAGCTCTCCGGCGGCGAGCGCCAGCGGGCGGCGATCGCGCGCGCGCTCGTGATCGGCCCGTCGATCGTGCTCGCGGACGAGCCCACGGGCAATCTCGACACGAAGGTCGGCCGCGAGATCGTCGCGCTCTTCCGCGAGCTCAACGAGACGCTCGGCGTCACGGTCGTTCTCGTCACGCACGATCCGGAGATCGCCGCCGCCTGTCGCCGCACGATCCGGATCGTCGACGGCCGCATCGTGGGAGACACGCGGCATGCTTGAGCGCATCGTCGAATCGCTGGAGAACCTGACCCTCAACCCGTTGCGGTCCGTCCTGACGATGCTCGGCGTCATCATCGGCGTCTTCGCGGTCATCACGCTCGTCTCCATCGGAGAAGGCGCCAAGCGCTACGTGACCGACCAGCTCACGGGGCTGGGGACCAACGTGCTCATCATCACGCCCGGGGCAACCATGACCTCCGGAGGGCCGCCCCTCATAAACATGACGCACAAGCTGACGGCCGGCGACGCCGACGCGATCCGCCAGCGCTGCCCCACCGTCAGCCATGTCGCCCCCGTCATCCTGGCGACCAGCTCGATCAAGTATCGCAATCGCGTGCGCGCCAACACGCCCGTGATCGGAACGGTCAGCGAGTTCCAGATCATCCGCAACATGTACGTCCAGCATGGGACGTTCCTCCCGCCGCGCGAGGTACGCGGCGAGGATCGTCTCTGCGTTCTGGGCGTCAAGGTCGTCCAGGACCTCTTCGAAGGAGAGGAGAATCCGCTCGGCAAGTGGGTGCGGATCGCCGACTCCAATTACCGCGTCATCGGCATCATGGAGCGAAAAGGCGTCAGCCTGGGCTTCGACATCGACACGATCGTCTTCGTGCCCGTCCACGCGGCGCAGGAGACGTTCGACACGGACGCGCTCTTCGAGATCATCGCGCGCACCGCCGACACCGGCCGCGTCGAGCAGTCGAAGGAAGAGGTGACGGCCGTTCTCAAGCGCCGTCACGCGACCCGTGAGGACTTCACCGTCACGGATCAGTCGCAGATGCTCGATGCGCTGGCGAAGATCCTCGACATGCTCACGTATGCCCTCGCCGGCATCGCCGCCATCTCCCTGCTGGTCGGCGGGATCGGCATCATGAACATCATGCTCGTCTCCGTCGGGGAGAAGACGCGCGAGATCGGTATCCGCAAGGCCGTGGGTGCCACACGTGCCGACATCCTCGCGCAGTTCCTCATCGAAAGCCTGACGCTCAGCCTCCTCGGCGGTGCCCTCGGGATGGCCCTCGGCGTGGGCCTTTCGCTGCTGGTCGGCTGGTACTTCCCGAGTTTCCCGATCGTGATCCGCCCGTGGTCCGTCGCCCTGGCCGTCGGATTCTCCATGGCGGTCGGATTGTTCTTCGGCGTCTACCCGGCGCGCCGCGCGGCGATGCTTGATCCGATCGAGGCGTTGCAGTGCGATTGACCCGAGTAACGCCCGACCCCTGAGGGCGTCTACAAGTAGTTCTCGTGGAGAGACGCATGATATTAGAACTCGCCGTGGACGTTGTGTTGCTGGGGGTGCTCGTGGGAATGCTGCGCAAGGACGATTCCGTCGATTTCACGGAAATCGCCATCACGGCCATTCTGCTCGCCTTCGTCAACCTGGGGATCGGTTGGCTGGCCGCGCCCGTCCTCGGGCTTGCAGCGCTCCCCCTCATCGCTCTCGTCGATACGGCGATCATTTACTGGCGATGCGCGCTGACGTGGCCGAAAGCCCTCATCTGCGCCGGCGTGCTCCTGGCCGCGAAGTTCGGCGTCGCGATGTTGTTCGCCGTCTGAGTCGGAGGGCCGTCTCAGGCGAACTTCGCCACCACCGAATCCGCCAGCAGCCGCCCCGCCCGTGTCAGCGCCAGGAAATCGCCGCGCCGCTCCAACATTCCCAGCTCGCGATATTCGTCGATCACCGCCCCGAAGCGCGCCTCGATCGGCTCGCCGAACTCACCCTCCCACGACGACGTGGAAATCCCTCTCGCTCGCCGCAGCCCCAGGAACGCGCGCTCCAGCATCCGCTGCTCCCGCGTCAACTCCTCGCGCATCCATGTCACATCCTCGCCCGTCGCGGACCGTCGAAGATAGTACCGCGTATTAGAAACGTTCGCCCATCGACGATGCGGCCAATACGAGTGCGCGCCGGGCCCGAAACCCAGGTACGGCCGCCCGTCCCAATACCCGCTGTTGTGCACCGACTCATAGCCCGGGCGCGCGAAGTTCGAAAGCTCGTAGTGCCGATATCCGTTCTCCGGCAGCACGTCCATCGCAATCTCATAGAGGACCTTCTGGTCCTCCTCTCCCGGCAGCGACAACCCCGACTTCACCCACCGACCCAACGCGGTTCCGTTCTCCACCGTCAACCCGTAGAGCGACACGTGCTCCGGCGCCAGCGCCACGATTCGTTTCAGCGCGCCCGTCCACCGCTCCGGTGTCTGCCCCGGGACGCCGAACATGACGTCCAGAACGACATTGCCGAACCCGGCCGCGCGCGCGGCCTCGTACGCCGCCGTTCCTTGCGCGGCTGTATGCGTGCGTCCCAGGAACGCCAGTTCTTCATCATCGAGGCTCTGAAGGCCGAGCGACAGGCGATTGACGCCCGCCTCGCGAAACGCACGGAGCCGACCTGCGTGGATCCCGTCCGGATTCGCTTCCAGCGTGATCTCAAGGGGCTCGCACGCCTCAAAGCGAGCGCGTGCCGTTTCGATGAAGCGCGCGACCTGCTCGGGCTCCAACAGCGACGGCGTCCCACCGCCGAGATACAAGGAAATGAACGGTACCCGCCGGAACTCGCCCGACACGCGCTCCATCTGCCGCAGCACCGCTCCCACGAATCGCTCATGCAGCCCCCCGTCGCTCTCGATCAAAACGAACGCGCAATAAGGGCAGCGCTTGGCGCATAGCGGGACGTGGACATACAGACCAGCTTGGTTCACGCCTCCCTTGTAGCCGCAATCGGTTCCGAGGGCAATCAACCGACGAACATCAGCCGTCCCCGTTACCCTTAGGATCCTCTCAGGGTCCTCAGAACGGAAACCCGATGCTCAAGTGCACCTCCACCCGATCCTCGTCCTCCTCCCGCCGCACATTCCACCCCACATCGCCCACGATTGCCGCCGCGACCGTATACACCCGCAGCCCCACCCCGATCGCATATCGCGCCTCCCCCAAATCCACCTCGGTGTGCTCCAACCAAACGCCGCCGCGATCGGCAAACACCGCCCCGTGAAGCACGCCGTAAATGGGAAACCGTGCCTCGCTCTGCAACGCCAGAAAGACCTCGCCGCCCGTCGGTTCGTCGCCCACCTTCGGCCCGAGCGTCCCGAACTCGAACCCGCGCACCGTGTTCGTCCCTCCGGCGAAGTAGCGCAGCGCGATCGGAATGACATCCGTGTCGCCGACCGGCACGATCAATCCGCCGTGCAGCGACATCGCGAGCGTCAGATCCCACGGAAGCGGCACCGCCAGCGAGCCGCTGCCGCTGGTCCTGGCGAACTCGATGTCGGAATCGAAAATGCCTCCGGACCATTCCACCAGTGCGTCGAGTCGATATCCTCGTCTGGGAATGACCTCGTTGTCCCGACGATCGATCGTCACCGCGAGGGAGAGCGCACGATAGTCGAAGTCAAGCTCATCCTCCGGGGCAATCGCCGCCTCCACCTCTAGGGTCCTCACGAACGCCAGCCGCACTCCCGTCGTCAGCTGAACGCGATCGTCCAGCGGAATCGTGAGCGAAGGCAGCCCACCGTACGATACGGCGTCGAAGCTCGGGAAGCTCGTCTCCTCATAGTGAAAGCCGGCGCCCAGGCGCAGATCGCTTCCGAACACGTAAGGCACGCCCGCCTCCAACGTGCCGCGGGAGTTCTGGCGACTGAACGTCCCGCCGAGCCGCACCGTCTCCGCCCCGCCGAACACGTTCAGGTACGCGATCTCGCCGCCGATCCTCGGCCCTTCCAGCGTGCCATAGCCCCCGCGAATCGCGATCTCTCCCGGCTCTCGCTCCTCGACGTCGATATTTACCATGACGCCCTCCTGCACCAAGTCGCCGGGCGTCACGCTCACCCCCCGAAACAGCCCCGTGGCGCGCAGCCGGTCCGCCGCGGCGCGCAGCTCCGACGCCTCATAAAGGCTCCCGACGTTCAGGTCCACGCGATTCTCAACAAACGACGCCCGAGCTTGGCTCAACCCGCGAAGCCGCACTCCCGCGATCCGAACGCGCGGGCCCGGATCGCTCTCCACCTCTAGCGTTACCCTCGCGTTCGGCGCGTCGATGCGCGGACGAACCCGAACGCGCGCGAACGGATGGCCGGTGTCCCGCCAGCGATCCAACACGACGGCCTCGAACACCGCGGGAGTGTCCGGACCGTAGCGCCGGCCGAGGAATCCCGCGGCCAGATCCTCCGGAGCCCCTTCGATATGCCCTACGAGATAGGCAGGGCCCTCCGTGATCACGAACGTCATGTTCATCTTGCGATTCGCCGCGTCGTACGACAGCTTCGGCTCCGACACCGTCGCCTCGATGTGACCACGGTTGTGATACGCCTCGAGAATCGCGCGTCGATAGACGGCCGCAAGTCGCCGGGAAAACGCGGTGCCCAGTCCGGGCACGTCGGGCGCGGCGGCCAACAACTCCTCGTCCTTGAATACGTCGTTCCCCACGATGTGCACCCGCCCCAGCGTCACCGGAGGCCCTTCCTGGACCGCAAAGAAGATCCGCCCGTCCTGCGGGTGGGCCTGCACCTGCACGAAGTAGTACCCAAGGGTTCGGTAGTGATTCGCGATCCGAAACGCCGCATCGTCCAGGATCGTCTGCCTCGGATTGCGCTCGTAGCGCTCCATGTCCGGTCGGATCACCTCGCGAATCTCCGCCTCATCCCCCGCGACGACGCCCTCGAAGACGACCTCCTGAGCGGCCGCAGCCCAGGTCAGCAGCAGCACTGCCGTCGCCTTGAGGCTCATCGGAAGCGCCACCGGAGCTTGAGATCCCCGATCCAACGGCCTTGAAAATCGCCCTGCGCCACGATCGAGAAGTGCGGGCTCAGGAAATACTCCGTGCGGATGGCGGTTCCCGACGTCGTTCCCGACGGAGGCAGTTCCCACGGCATCGCGCGCGCCTGCGCGTCCGGCGCGGCCGCCGTTACTTGAAGCCGGCTCAGCAGCCCCTCGCGAGGTTCCGCGCGAGGCCAATCGTCCATCGCCGTCTGGTACAGCTTCGCCGCCAACGTGCCCAACGCCTCCTGCTGTCCGAGCCCCCCCGCCGGACGGCCGAACGCCAGCATCGCCAGAAGATCCTGCTGCGATCGAGGTGGATCCGAGGCCAGCGTCAAGCCCGGCTCTTGCAGCGCCCCGCTGACGGTCACGGAGATCGAGTCGTCTCCCCGACCCGCGCGCCCCTCGAAATGAACGAACGGATCCCGCCCGGGCTCCTCGTAGATCTCCAGGCGCCCATCGAGGATCTGCACGAACACCGCCGTCGTGAGCCGCACCTCGCCCTGCGTGGCGGTGATCGTGCCGGTCGCGGCGGGTTCATCCCCCGTTCCGCGAAGCCTCCCCGCGACGCTCAGCAGCGTCCCGACCGTGCTGTTCTCGATGCGCACCTCTCCGGTGCCGGCCACTTTGAGATCGATCGTCACATCCTCCAGACCGGGAATGCCGGGAATCGTGATGCCCCCTTGGGAGGCGAGCGGAAGACGCAAGCCCGGCGCCGCAATCTCCTGCCCCCCGCTTCCCGCGCCGCCGAACTCACCGTAATAGAGCGCCAACGGCACCGCGACGTCTCCGACGATGGACACGCCCGCGTCAGGCGTCCACGTGAGTTCCGCGTACGGATTGATCCGCACCCGACCGTCGAAACGATCGACAATCAGCATGTCCGTCCCTTCCAGCCGAAGGCGGATCGCGGGCTTGTCGAGATGCCATTCGCCGTCCGCGTTCCAAGGGCCGCCGCCGAGACGCCCCTCGATCCGCTCGAACCGAAGGGTGTTCCGCGCTAGCGTCGCCACGACACGAAAGTCGCTCACGGGGCCCATCGGCTCCGGCAGCCGGAACTCGCCGTCCACCGACGCGGCATCGATATGCACCGCGCCGTCCTCCACCACCGCCGTCGCGCGAACGCGGGGCGGGATCCATGGCCGTACGCCCTCGGGAATCCTCGCCCGCACATCCACGTCTTCCATGTGAACCACGAGATGAGTCGTGCGCCCCACGCGCCCCTCCAGCGTCACCTCGCCGTACGGGGTCGCATGGGTCGACCGTTCGAGGAGAAGGCCGTCCGATTCCACCCGGAAAGGAAGGAGCAGATCGACGGCGGGGTCGCCTTCGAGCGCGAGTCCCTGCGCCGCCACCGTCCCCTGGTCTCCCGCCAGCCGAAGATCAACGACTCCGTCGACGAACAGTGGCAAGCTCGTCAGATTCAGACGCGCCACGATCTCACGCTTCTCGCCGAGACTCCCCGAAGCACGAAGATGCTCGCCCCACTCCGCCTGAAATTCCGTGCGGCCCGTCGCCCGCGCCACATCGGCATCGAGCTCAAAGGGCGCCATGCTTCGGCCCTCGATCGTCGGATGAGCCACCAAGCGCGCCGACACCTCGTCGTCGCTCCATCTCGCCCGCGCATCGACCTCCGAGACGAACGTTTCACGCCGCACGATCCCCTTCAACGAAGCCTGCCCCGTGGACAGAGCCACGGAGAGATCGACGAGGGCATCCGCGACCGTCCCGCGGTACGCGAACTCGTCTCCGGCAACACTCAGTTTCCCGCGCAGTTCGACGCCGGCGACCCGCAGGTCCAGCCCGAGACCCTCGCGATCTCGAGCGAGCGTCCCGCGTATCATCGTATCGCCCACCCACGCTTCGTCTATGATCCACGGGCCCGCCCACGGCCCCGACGCGTGCAACGCGACGGTGATCCCGTCGACTTGCCCTTCCGCGCCCAGGACGATTGTCCCGTCCTCGACCCTCAACGTCGACTCGACGGCGCCTTCCGGAAGCGCGAGCCTTCCGGCGACTTCCGTGTCGCCGATCTCGCCCGTCCAGCCGAACCTCCTTCCGGCGACCTCCCCTTCGGCCTCCACAGCCATCCCGCGCACCACCGCCGAAATCTTGAAGCCATTCTCCCGAACGGCCAGAGTCCACACGCCGGGCTCCTCAAAGCGCGCCTGGACGTCCAAGAGCGGACGGCGTGCGCGCACGTGCCAGACGCCCCCCTGGACCGAGCCCTCGTCGATGGCGATCTCCTGTCCGTCCGGCAGGACCGCGACGGCGTCCCGCACACGAAGTCGCCCAGGGAAGCGGAAATCCCGGAGCGCCTCCACTAGTTCCGCCGCCGTTTCCTGGGGCGGTCGCGCCGGGCCCTCAGCGCGTTTCGTCACGCTTAGTCGGATTCCCGTCAAGACGATGTCGGGATCCGATGTGCCGAACACGCCGTAGTCGATGTCGGCCTGCTCGATCGTGGCGTCGCCCCACGCCGCGTGAATCGTGATGTGCTCGGCTTGCAGGCCGCTGACAAGACTTCCGCCGAGCCGTCCGATGTCCACCCTTGCGTCGAGAAGCTCGGACAGACGGCGGCGCGCCTCCCGCTCAACGCGCGAACCCAGCATCGGCCATCGCAGCAGCCAGGCGAGAGCACCGATGGCGAGAACGGAACTCAAGAACCACAATAGGCGTCGAGACCTCATAACCGGCGCACAACAGATACCTTCTCACTCTTTTGTAGCATCGCTCGTCGTCGTGGAACGAGCGACGCGGCTCACGAGCGACACGTCGTCTCTTGAGCGCAGAGGGTACCGCCGGGGTTCGCCGAACTCGACACTTTTTCGCGATCTACGGCGCCGGGACGCCGTAATCCCCAGGCGTGAACGGCCCCCACCAATAGCTGATCGTGCCGACGAAAGCTCCCTGCGTGTGCAGCACCCAGTACTTGCCATCCGTCGGGCAGTAGTGCCCTTCGTTGGCGACATCGACGTACGAGCCGGAGGCTGGAAGCGTGGCCGTGACCAGCGTCGTCCCGTCGAGCGGACATGTGTCGGCGTTCAGCGAGGCGGTTTGCCCCTCAGGCGCGCTCGGCCATGGGATGCCGCCGGCCTCGTAGGCCGCCTTGCGCGCGTTGTATTCCTCGGTGATCAGCTGCGCGAACGTCTTCTCCGTCACGACCACCGGCAGGCCCCAGTCCTTCCGGAAGCTGACCGTCCCCGGGCGTTTCGTCCACCTCGCGAACGCGTACGGCTTCGTGATCACCCACAGGACGACCGAGCCCGGAGCGGGTGCCGTTTCCGATACGTACGCGGTGACATTCGGTCCGGCGAACCCGACGGCCACGAATCCCACCGCGTAGCCGGAACTCGGTCGCGATCCCAGAAAGACCGCTCCGACCACGTCCTGATCGAAATCCACCGATGGCAACGGATTCGCGCCGACACCGCTGTGACACCAACTGTAGAGAAAACTCCACGCGGTCGCATCCTTGACGAGGACGTACGCATCCTGCGAGTTCTCGTACTTCCCTGTCGTACCGTTCTCGAGCTGTTCCCAGGTCTCCTTGCAACCGGCGAGAGGCGTGAGCACAAGCACGAAGAAAGTCACCGCAACCATGCGCTTCATACCCTCTCTCCCACAATCACGGATAAATCTTGTATAGCATCCTCGGGAACGGCACGCATTCGCGAATATGCTCCGTCCCGGTGATCCATGCCACCGTGCGTTCGACGCCCAATCCGAATCCCGAGTGAGGCACCGTGCCGTAGCGCCGCAGGTCCAGATACCACTCGAACGGCTCGATCGGCAGCTGGTGCTCCGCGATGCGCTGCTCCAGCAGCTTCAGGTCGTGAATGCGCTGGCTGCCGCCGATGATCTCACCGTAGCCCTCCGGCGCGAGGCAATCGCACGCCATCGCGTGCTTCGCATCCTCCGGATCGGGCTGCATATAGAAGGCCTTCACCGCCGCCGGGAAGCGATGCACCAGCACCGGCCGGTCGTAGTCCGTCATCAGCGCCTCCTCGTGAGGCGCTCCGAAGTCCTCCCCCCACGGGAACTCGACGCCCTTCTTGCGGATCTTCTCCACGGCGTCGTTGTAATGCACTCGCGGGAACGGCGGCCGCACCTTCTCCAGCTTCGTCGTGTCCCGCTCGAGAACCTTGAGCTCCTCCTTGCGGCGCTCCAGGCAGCGCGCCACGATGTGGCTCACGAACTGCTCCATCAACTCCATCAAGCCGTTCAGGTCCAGGAACGCGACCTCCGGCTCCACCATCCAGAATTCCGTCAGGTGCTTGCGCGTCTTCGACTTCTCGGCGCGGAACGTCGGCCCGAAGCAGTAGACCTTGCCCATCGCCATCGCCGCGGCCTCCGCGTACAGCTGGCCGCTCTGGGTGAGGTACGCCTTGTCGTCGAAGTAATCCACGTTGAAGAGCGTCGTGGTCCCTTCGCACGCCGCCGGCGTCAGGATCGGCGAATCGACGAGCGTGAACCCGCGCTGATCGAAGAAGTCGCGAATCGCGCGGATGATCTCCGCGCGGACCCGCAGGATGGCCCATTGCTTGCGCGAACGCAGCCACAAATGCCGGTGCTGCATGAGGAAGCCGATCTCCGGCACCACATCCTGGATCTGGATCGGATAATCGGGAGCCGCCTCGGCGATCACCTCGATCTTTTTCAGGCCGATCTCCACGCCGCCGGGCGAACGCTCGTCCGCCCGCACCGTTCCCGTCACCGCCAGCGACGATTCCTGCGAGAGCTTGTCGCACGTGGCGAACGCCGCTTCCCCCACGTCCGCCTTGGACGCCACGCACTGAACGATGCCCGTCCCGTCCCGCACCAAGAGGAACGCGATCTTCCCCTTGATGCGCTTGTTGTACAGCCATCCTCTGATCGTAACCTCGGAACCGGTGTGCTTCCCCAGCTCCTCGACGTACACGTGATTCATCAGATTCTCTCCGCGATCACCGGGCTCTCTGCGAAAGGACGATCGTGAACATGCTCGTCATCACTCGCTGCAACGCCCGCCCCGACTCACCGGATGGCGCCGCGATCACGGCCTCCAGCTCCCGCACATGCCGGCGCAGCGCGGCGCGTTGCCCGTCCGACAAACGCATCCGCTCCAGCATTTGCGTCACGCCTTCCCTCACCAGCCCCGCGTCGAAGACGAAATCCGGCGGCGGACGCGGCCGGAAGATCGGTCGGGCCGGATCGTCAGCCGTTTCGCGAACCAACCGTTCCACGAACGCCGCGGCGTGGACGATCTTGTCGTAGTTGAGGACGTCCGTATCGTCATGGGGCGTGTGGTAGTACCACGGCGTCGCGGTCGTCAGGAAGATGAACGGCACGCTCGCCGCCCGATACGCCGCATAGTCGCTGCGCGGCCCCATCATCTCGATGAGATACACGCCCAGCCGCGCCACATCGAGATCGGGCTCCGCCGCGGCCATTCGCCCCACCCGATCCCACAGCTCGCCGCTGTATTCGGACCCCAGCGCGTACACGCGCCGGCGTTCCCACGGAAGGAAGTCGCCGCCCACCAGATCGAAGATGAACGTCGCCGCGATGGAGCCCGGGTCGACCAGCTTGGCCTTCACATATTCGCGGGATCCGATCAGGCCGTCTTCCTCCGCGTCGAAGGTCACGAAGACGAGGGTGCGCCTCGCCGGCGCTCGCGCGAAGGCGCGCGCCAACTCGATGATCATCGCGACGCCGCTGGCATTGTCGTCGGCGCCGTTCTGGATCTTGCCGTTGATCACGCCCCGAGCGTCGTGATGCGCGCCGAGGACGACGAACTCGTGCGCGAGATCTCCTCCGGGGAGAATGCCCGCCACGTTGCGCCCTCGCACGATTTTCTCGCTGCGCGTGCTGAGCTTCGTCTCGAAATCCTGGAACCACGATCCATCGATGCCTCCGGGCCGCAGGCCGACCGCTTGGAACTGGTCCGCCACGTACTGGGCGGCCCGGCGCCCCTCCTCCGTGTCGTTGTTCCTCCCCCGCATCTCGTCGGAGGCCAAAAACGCGATGTGTCGCCGGAAGGGCTCCTGGGCCCGCGCCGCCGGCCAGACACACCCCGCGAGAATCAGCAGGAAAGGGGCGAACCGCATGGCGCGCCATTATGCGGCTCACCCGCGGTCGATACAAGACCCGTGCGATGCGCGCCCTACTTGCGCGCTTCCAGCAGGTCCACGAGCGCATACTGCAGCTGCACGTCCGTTTGCAGATCGTGGACGTAATGGATCCCCTCTTCCGCCTTGAAACGCCTTCGGATCGCCAGCCGCAGCTCTCCTCGCGCCTCGTCGCGGCTCAACCGTGTCTTCAACCCCGTGTACAGATTCTCGAAGTCGGGATACGCGTCGGTCTTGAAGCCGTCGTAGTCGGCCAATCGACGGAAGGTCGCCTTCTCCTCCTGCCAATGCGCGTCGAGATACTCCGCCACCGCCTTCGACGTGCGGATCTCCCAAAGCGCCGCGAACGTCTCGGGCTCGATTTTCTTGGCCGCGTACGCGACGTCGGGCACCACTCCTTTGTGGTCGATCGAGCGCCCGGACGGCAGGAAGTAGCGCAGCACCGTCAGATAGAGCACTCGTTCCGGCAGAAAGCCGCCGCCGGTCGAACTCAGGAGAATCGGCGACTGACCGACCCCCTTGCCGTACGTCGTCTCGCCGATGAGCAGGCCGCGCTGGTGGTCTTGAAGCGCGCCGGCGAGCAGCTCGGACGCGCTGGCGCTGGCGCGGTTGACGAGGACGCGCAGCGGAAGGTGCTCGAACGCGCTCCTCGTCTTGGTGCGATACTCCTGGTCCCCTCCCAATCCCGGAAGCGGAATCCCGAACAGCGCGGGCTTGTAGTGCATCTCCACCTTCGTGATGAGGAGGCCCTGCGGCAGGAGAACGTCCGCCACGGCGGTCGCCGTGGGCAGCGCGCCGCCGGGGTTGTGGCGCAGATCGAGAATCAGCGAGGTCATGCCTTCCTTCTTGAGCGACTCCAGCGCCTTCTTCACCTCGCCCGTCAGCGCCATGTCGAACAGCGTCATCCTCAGATAACCGACGCCGTCCCCCAACATCGCGTAATGAACGTCCTTCGCGCGGTGACGGCGTTGAACCAGGCGGAAATCATACGCGTGCTCGTGCCCCGGCCTGCTGATGGTCAGCGTGATCTCCTCGCCCGGTTTCAGCTTCAGCTGCTCGTTGACGTCTTCCGCCGAGCGTCCGGCCAGCCGCTTGCCGTCGATCGCGACGATCTCATCGCCGATTTCGATGCCGGCATCGTACGCCACGTAACCGTACTGCACGAAGGCGACGCTGAATCCGGAGTCGCTGGGCTGAACGGCCAGACCGACGCTGTCCTCGCGCTGGCCTCCCATGAGCATCTTCAGCAGCTTGTTGAAGTCCTCCCTCGTGAGGATGCGCGCGTACGGATCGCCGGTGGCCCGCACCATGGCGCGCGCCGCGTGGTCGGCCAGCTTGAGCCAATCGACCTTGTCTTCCTCGAGCGTCCGGCCCGCGGCTTCGAAGGCGTCGTCGAGCGTCTTCTTCTCGCGCAGCGCGTCCTTGAGGGCGGCTCGCCCCTCTTCCGAGAGTTCGCCGAAGTCGCTCTCGTTCGCGGCCTCCCCCAAGCCGCGCAGACCGGCCTGTTCCAGCGTGCGGTCGTCGATCCGCTCGCGATCGATGTACGACTGCGTCAGATGCTTCTTCACCTCGGCGAGATACGCCTTGGCGCGGCGCGCGCCGTCGCCGTCCGCTCGGGGCGCGAGCGCCAGCACGAGCGCCGTCAGCGCGATGACTTTCATGGGGCCTCCGGAGTTCGAAGGATGATACGCGCTTTCCCGCGACGGCGCGAGTCCCGAATCACCGGTTCGATGAATCTGCCGCTTGACATACATTTATTATGGGCTACACTCGTAACAGCACGCCGGGCGAACAAAACCGTTTTCTCGAGGGCGCGGGTGGGGCCGGAGTCGGCCCCGTTCACGCCCCATGCAGTGACGGGATTCCGGAGGCCGGCCGGGAATTCGCCACCCTCCCGGCCGGCTCCGGAACCCGCCTTGCAATGCAAGCGGGATGTGCTATCCTGTCTCTCTAGTGGGGAGCCGATCTTGAAACGCCGGGTTGCGCCCCGGACGCACCGCCCGCAGAACGGCGTGGCCGGACACCCACGACCATTGCTCAGGAACGCCGCATGTATATCCGCAACCGCGACGAGGCGCTCGACGCATTGTCGGCGGTTCTGGCCCTACCCGAACGGCGGGACCAGATCATCCAGATCACCGTCAAGGTGGCCCTCTGCCTCGATCCCGACGCGCGACGATTCCTGGCCGACTGCGCCGCGGGCCTGATCGAGGGCGGTCTGGATTATATGCGCCGCAAGCGTCGCGAGATGCTCGACTCGCTGTCGCAGCAGGAAGGCCAGGAGGCCATCATCCTCGTCGACTCCTCGCAGGATCAACTCCTGGAAGCGGTCGGCTCGGCGATGGACGCCTTGCGGCTGGCCGACATCATCGCCCAGGTTTTCCCCGAGCTCGCCCGCCGCCACGAGAAGTGGGAGATCGCCCGTGCCGTGCTCGGCGAGGAACAGGCCATCCAAGACGCCGTCATCAACACCATCAAGGAACGGAAGACCGGCGGCACGCAGGTCCTCGACATGATGCAGAAACACGTCGCCGACAAGATCGACGCGCTGCGACCGAAGTGGATCTCGTCCGCGCCGACGCTTCGCGCGGCCGTCGCCGACGTCATGGGGACGGACGGGCAGGCCGGCCCCGGAACCTCCGGCGATCCCGAGCTGATCTTCAAGATCATCGCTCTCGACGACACGAGGGCCCAGCTTGTGCTCGATCTGACTCCGGCCAATCCGGGTGAAGCCAAGACCTACGTCAACGACATCCGCACGCGCGTGGACCAGATCCTCGCGCTTGAGGAACAAAACGCCGCCTGATCGCCCGCTCGCGCCCATCACGGCAGCCAATCGCTCCAGAACTTCATCGCCGCCGCTCGATCGACCGCGCGCACCTGCCCCTCCTCCAGAATCAACGCCACGGGCAGACGCGGCACAAGCTCGCGGAACGGCCGCCGCCACATCTCATAGAGAGCGACGCCCTCATCGCCCGCTTGCGCGTCGCCCCGGATCTTCCCCACATACGCTTCGACCGCCTCCCGCCAGGTCGTCTCGCCGCGTCGCTGCTGCAACGTGATGCCGGAGAGCCGTTCGAACGTCTCCGGATCGCGAAGGCGATTCAGACTCCACAGGAATCGGCCCTTGCGTTCGTCGGTCCATAGGGGATTGAACACCGTATTCCGTTCCTCCTCCGTCGACGGGCGATGACCGGACTCGATCATCGCCAGGAGGACGTCCGCTCGCCACACCCGCGACTTCGATGCGGCGAAAAGCTTCTTCAGGTCGGCGAGATGCTTCGGGTCCGCCATGCGCGTGAGTAGCGGCCCCGCTGCCTCGAGGACGCGCGAATCCTCCTCCTTTCGTCCGAACGAGAGGAGCGTCGCGGCGGGATCATCTTGAAGTTCGACGACCGCTTCGATCGCCCACGCGCGCGTGAACCAATCCTCGTCGTCCAGCAGCGCCTTCAGCCGCGGCTGCGCGTCGCGAATCCGCAGCCGGGCCAGCGCGAGCCCCGCCGCGCGCCGCACGCGACGGTCTTCGTCGTCGAGCGTCGCGATCAACGGGGCGGCTGCTTCGCGCCGGCCGAGCAGACCGAGCGCCCCGGCCGCCGCCCGCCGCACCTCGTCCTGAGGCGACTTCAAGAGCGCGACGATTTCGTCGAACGCCTTCTCCGCCCGGATGTAACCGAGCACCTCGACCACGCGCTGCCGGACGTCCGCGTCGTCCTCCTTGAGCAGCGGAAGGATACGATCGGCGGGAAGCGGCGTGCCCCAGCGCGCCAGCTCGCGCAGGACGTCGCACGCCTTGACGCGCCTCCTCGACGAAAGACCGTCCATGAGCACGGGGACCGCCCGATCGCACGCGCCGGGACCCAGCGCCAGAATGGCCTCCTCCGGCAGTCCCGCGATGCCGAAGTCGAGCCGGCGGCAGAGGGCCGTCACCCCCTCCTCACAGCGGAGCGCGCGTACGATATCGATCAGCAGGACGTCCAATTCATGCGTCGTCTCGCCCTGCACGACGCCGTCCAGGATTCTGCCGAGATCCTGCCCAGAAACCGGCGTCGCCGGATCCTGCCGATCCAGGGCATAAAGCGGTTCGCCGTGGAATCCCCTGCCGGCCGCCTTCAGGCGGCAACCGCTGATCTGCGTCAGCACGTCCATGCGCGTTTCGGAGGACGCGCTGAAGATCCGCGACGCGAGGTCCGGAATCGCCTCCACGGCCGCGGCGGATACCCCGAGCGTCGCGAATCGTTCGCCCTCGCGTATCTTGACGAGAATGACCGAGGCGCGCCCGCGCACCTCGCCGTCTTCCGTCTCGAGAAGCTTTTCCAGATGGAGGCGCGCCGCCGTACCGATCCGCGCGAGTTCGCGAGCGGCGTCGTCGCGATCTTCGATCCGTTCCGAGGACAGCTGTTGGATCAGATCCGCGATCCGCGCGTCATCTTGAAAACCCAGCAGGAGTGCGATCAGGGTGGCCATCACACGCCAGTTTACCACGCGGTCCGAGTCGAACTGGCGGAGAGGGTGGGATTCGAACCCACGGACCCCATAAAGGAGTCACGCGCTTTCGAGGCGCGCCCTTTCAACCGCTCAGGCACCTCTCCACGCCGCGGCGTTGCGCATGATACACGCGGCCCCCCGTGGAGTCCATAAACCAGCCGGAGCGCCCGGAGCTCGATGGCCGACCTCTGGACTTGCGCCGCGGGACATGGGACATTACGAAACGGACGACACCTTCGGGGGCGCGTGGTGAAACTGGCAAACACGCAGGATTTAGGATCCTGTGCCGAAAGGCTTGTGGGTTCGAGTCCCACCGCGCCCACTTCGACTCGGCCGACACCGGACAACCATGCCTAAACGCCTCCTGTTTCTGATCGCCCTGTTTCCTCTGGCCGCCGTAGGCGTGTTCCTCGCGCTGCTTGTCTCGCGTTCCCGTTCCGATCCGACGACCCCTGCCGACGTCGCGACTCCCGCCGAACACGATGGCACCGCTCCAAGCGTCCTCGACTCGCTGACCGTGACGCGCATCTTCGGTCGCGTGGCCCTCCGCTCGCTCTCCGAACCACGCTGGATGGCGCTTCAGGAGCCCGTTCGTCGAGACGTCGTCCTCGAAGTCCCCAACGAGTCGGTCGCGCTCATCTCCACCGCGGAAGGCGACGATCTGCTGCTGCGTGGCGGCAGCCGCATCCGCTGTTGGCCTGAAGGGGACTTCACCGTCGCATCCCTCGAACAGGGGGATATCTTCATCGACGCCTCCAGCCGCTCGTGGAATCTCATCAGTTCGATCGGCAGCCTCCGCGTCAGCGACGCGACATGCGCCGTTCGCCTTACGCCGCAGGCCGTTCACGTCGCGGTCGCGCGAGGTACCGTGGACTGCATCTTCGAAGGCCGACCCTTGACGATCGCGGAAGGAGAGGTCGCCGAGATGCGCGGCGGCAACATCATCGGATCACTCTCCCAGGAGCCTTCGGAGATGTTCTCGTGGGTGCAGTCCGCATGCGATGCCCGGGATCTACTGCGCAGCTCGCCTGTCGGCGTATCTCCCCGCACCCGCTATCGATTAAGCGGGCGCGACCCGGCGGGCCCCATCCTCATTCGCGAGGGCGACCGCGAAGTGGCGCGCTGGACATCGCTGCCTCCGAGATTCGCGGTGGAATTCACCACGACGGAAACCGCGACCGCGCTGTCCGTCGAAGGACGATTCGACGAAGGGCGGCTCTACCAGATCGCATCGGACTGACGTCCTTTACGAAAAGGCCGCCGCAGCGAAGGAAACAAGTCCGCCCGCCGGGTCCGGTGCGTACGTGTAACGCAGCAGTTCCCCTCGAGCGCCCTCCAGCAGACGCAGGGTCGTATAGATCGCGGACAGTCCGCACACCTTACGCCAGTTCCCCTCATCCATGACCGAAGCCCAGAACCCCTCGGGATCTCCCGCCGCGATCGCGGCCAGGCTCTTCTTGTCGCCCTCCGTCATACGCTCGATGAGCCGCTCGTCCACCGCGACCCGATCGCCGAACCGCGGTCCGACGTGCGCCAGGTCGACGCCGCCGATGATGCAGACCGTCCGCCCGCAGCCGGTGATCGTCTCACGGAGCGCCCCGATGTAATCCTCGATGATGGCGGCAGTCGACGGGCTCTTCTCGCCGCAGTGGCGTTCGAAGGCCGAGCACAGTACCGGGACGAACGTGAATGCGGACGTTTGTCGGCGCGCATGACGAAGAAAGACGGCCTGAAACTCCGCGCTGTGCTCCGTCCGATGGGTCAGCTCGTGATCGAGCCCCGCGCGCTTCGTCCGCTTGAGCAAAGCCTCGACGAAATCGCGGTCGATATCCGCCGCTCCCAGAGGGGTGTCATAGCTCTTGATCGTCGGGATGAACGGCGGCTCCGGAGACGCGTGGGCCACTCCCAGAACGAGGTACACGTCGGCCGGCTGTGCCTCGGCAATCCGCCGGTAGGCGTGCGTGTAGCAAGAGCCGCCGCGATGGAAGTCGATGTGCGGCGCCAGGGCACCCCGCAGCGGCGCGTGGGCGCCGCGATCGGGATGTCCCGCCCCGAAGTCGCCCGCATAGTATCGCTCGAGCTCCTTCTCCAGCTCCGTGGCTTCAGAGGCATATCCGCCTTTGCCCGCGAAACGTGCCGGTCGGAGTACGGCTCGTCCGAACTCCTCCCGGATCTCGCGCCGGCGTGCCTGAAGTCGATCCGTATCCAGGAGGTAGATTTCGTCCAGCTGCCGCACGATGCGTTCGATCGCCTCCGAGGGTATCTTCACGCCTCGGGCATGCTCCGCGATGAAATCCTGGATATCCGTAGCCGCGCGCCGGCCGTCCAGGAGATCCCAGACGAGCCCCACGATGAGAGGGAGACCGATGCCGTCATCGATGACCCCTTCCGCATCGCGGACCACGAAGAGCGGCTGTCCCTCGTGCTCGATCGGAAACACGTCGATGCCGTATCGTTTTCGAGGCAGCGCCATGCCTGAATCATGATAGCGGGTTCCCCTGCCGGTGCGCGCCAAAATCGCCCCCGCGATTTGAATTACCGTTCACCCGCGATGCCGCGGATGGCATCCGATACGCCTCCCCGGGGGATATCGTGCGAGCGAACGAGCGTCCGCGCCAATCCGGCCATCGCCTCCCCACCGTACAGCGTTACGGCGATCCTCAGAAACTCGTAGAGCGGCACCAGAATGCGGGGACCCGCGAGCCCTCGTGTCGCGAAGCGTACCAAGAAGCCGACGGTCAGGAAACTCGTCGCCGGATAGAGCGTGTCGCGCGAGGGGCGCCGGCCGCTTAGGAGGTCCGCCGCTACCACTCCCGCCGTAAGCGCCGCCGTCGACCGCAGCAGGAGTTTCAGCCGATACGGTGCCGGGAGGAAGGAGGTCACTTGATGAGCGGCTCCGGCCGCCGCGGATGAAAACAAGATGGGCGCCCAGAAACGGACGTCTCTCAGCTGCTCCCGGTACTCGCGCGCTCCTTCACGACCGTCCGCGAGAACCGCCCGAACCGCCTCGACTCCGAGGTACACCCCCAGATACGGGGCCGCCCCTTTCAGTTCGCCTCGCAGGACACGCCACCCGAGGTCGCCGCGGCGGACCGGGTAGAAGGTCGGATGCACTTCTACGGGCGGCCGACCGAAGACGCGAACGTAATGGCCCCGCTGCTCGGGTGTCATGCGCCGGGGTGAGGATTTGATCTCCCACGTGCCCCGCACCGAGGAACGCTGAAACGCTCGCTCCGGAATGAGATCCTTGCCGCGATCCACCTGAACCAGGTCCGCCTGGGCGACCACCGTCGCGCCAGGCACGTATGCCTGACGGCGGCCCGCGCGCATGACGATGAGCCGATCTCCGGCGAGACCGATACGCACGTTGCTCACGAGCCGCTTCTCTGCGTGCAGCCGCCTCCAAAGATCCTCTTCGACGCGACGGCCGCGCTCACCGGGATCGCGCTCATGAACGCTGCGCATCGCCTGATCCAGGGCCCGTTGGATCCGCTCGGTCAGCTCCGGGTCTTGCCCCTTCGCCGAGGCCGAGAGGGGTAGAACGGCCAGCAGCACCACGCTGAAGACGAATACTTTCATGTCGAATGAGGTGATCTCTAGTTCGACGCGCGGCCGCGTTTCTTCCGCTATTCCGATTCTTGCCGGTTCGACGCCGCATGGTACGATACCCGCGTGAAAAAACTCACGGCGCGCGTGGACGAAGAGAAAGCGTGTCCCGTCTATCACAAGGGGGACACGCTGGAGTTCACTCCCCCCACGGTTCAAGGGACGCGATTCATCCCGCTCTGCATGCAAGCCGTCGGCGCGCTGAGCGGGCCCGCCGCATCCATCGCTCAAGGCGAGACGCCCGCCAAGCATCAGCGAACGTATTGCGGCGGATGCGAGCGCGGAAAGGCGTGGTTCTCCTTCGAGGTGGCGGCGGGCGCGGCGATCCAGAACGTGACGGCGCAGTTCGCGACGTTCGCGTTAAACGCGCTGCGCCGGATGAAGCTCTTCGCGGGAGTCAGGGAGGATCTGTTGGAACACCTGGTCCCCCTCTTCCAGGAGCAACGCGTCGCCGAGCGCGATGTCGTCGTGACGGCCGGAGAGCCCGGCCGCGCGTTCCACCTCATCGTGGAAGGACAATTCGCGGTGCTTCAGCCGGACGACAACGGCGTGGAGAACGAACTGGCGCGGCTGCGAGAGGGGGATTGCTTCGGCGAGATGTCGCTCATCACCAGCGAGCCGGTGACGGCCACCGTGCGGGCGATTATGGACGGCGTCCTCCTGAGCATGCCGAAGGAGAACTTCCCCCGCCTGCTCACGGTCGTCCCCACGATGGGCATGATCTTCGCGCGCATCCTCGCCAACCGGCTCGCGCGCGCCAGCTCATCCATCCTCGACGAGATCCGCCGAGGGATCATCGGACGCCTCAACCACATTTCGCCGGCGGAGATCGTTCAGGCCCTGAACATCACCAATCAGACCGGATTGCTCAGCCTTCAGGGCAATCGTGGCAACGCCACCCTCTCCTTCACGAACGGGCAGGTCGTAGACGCGAGGTTGGGAACGACCCGCGGAGAGGACGCGTTCTACACGCTCTTGGGGTGGACGCGGGGCACCTTCCGATTCCAGCCGGGCCAGCGCGACTTCAGCACCACGATCAAGGGGGATACGGTCGGGCTGCTGCTGGAGGGAATGCGCCGCCTGGACGAGGCGCGCCTGAAGCTGTCGGCGGCCAAGGGAAAGTAGGCACAGCTTCAATCCCTCCCCGCGGGAAAGGCGGCATCCGGGAGCCTGCTTCCCGTTTGATCCCACCAGGACAGCCGATCCTCGTACAACTGTTGCGCGAGGCAACGCATCTCTTCGAGCGACCTGTCGGTCTCGCCGCACGCCTCATGGAACTCCCGCAGCGGGACCCACCGGCGAGGTAAACCGCCGCGTAACCGTTCAGCTGTTCCTTCGTTCTTCCGTTCACCGGTTCTTGCGTTTACCCGTTCCTGCGCTCGAAGGCCTTTGCGAAAGGTCGTGTGCGGTCGGCGGAGAAGACCAGAAGCCCGGAGCGGGCGAACGGACAAACGAATGAACCAGTGAACGGTTACACCGCCACACAGGTAGCTACCTAATAAGCCCTTGATTCGCAAGGGCTGGTGGAGGGGGTGGGATTCGAACCCACGGTGGCCGCAAGGACCACACCAGTTTTCAAGACTGGCCCGATAAACCGCTCCGGCACCCCTCCGGCACCTTGAGAGTACTCACTGGGGGACTCGCCCTGCAACAAAGGTTTGCGCGAGGCGCGATGCGCGACTACCTTCGCCGGCGCGTCCGGAAGAACTCCTTCAAGATCTCCCCGCACTCGTTCGCCAGGACACCCCTGACGATGGGAATGCGATGATTGAGTCGCTTCTCTCCTACGATGTTGAAGACGCTCCCGCACGCCCCAGCGATCGGATCGTCCGCGCCGAAGACGATCTTCCCCACCCGCGAGAGCACCATCGCGCCCGCGCACATCGCGCACGGCTCCAACGTCACGTAGACTGTCGTGCCTTCCAGCCTCCAGTCGTCCAGCGCCTCCGCGGCCTGCGTCAGCGAAATCATCTCCGCGTGCGCCGTCGCGTCCCGCAGGCTCTCCACCTGGTTGCCCGCGCGTCCTAGGATTCGCCCGTCCTTCACGATCACGGAACCCACCGGCACCTCCCCGGATTCGGCCGCCTGCCGCGCCAAGCGCAGGGCCTCGCGCATGAACCGATCCTCCTCGGGCTGCATGACCGATGATATTAAGTGATTCGGAGAAGGCTCGCCAACAGGAGACGCTTATCCGCCTGACGGTTTGTAGACGCGCCGACTCCGCCCTTGTAGTATTCCATCTGGCCGCCGCACGCCTACGTGGAGAGGTGCCGGAGCGGCCGAACGGGCACGCTTGGAAAGCGTGTG
>JACPRB010000183.1 GCA_016190155.1 Planctomycetota bacterium | reverse complement strand
CATCCACGGAGTTGAGGACGAACGTGACGTTGTCGAAGTTCAGGTCCTCCATGCCTCGCTTGCGCAGATCGAAGACCCAGTCGGTGATCATGTCGACGTCCGCGACGACCACCGCGTTGATGGTGGTGGGCGACGGGGCTGTCTCGCCTTCCTTGGAGGGCGGACCCGGGATCGTCCCCTTCACGCGGGCGGCCATGACGTAGTGGTTGCCGCTGGGGTAGTGGCTGCGGGCCTCGTTCCATCCACCGCCCATGAAGCCGCGCTGGATCACCTGGCCGGACGGCAGGACGCCGGACTGGCGCGTGGTGCGCAGCAGGGGCGTGAAGGCGATCTGCGCATTCTGGGAGGTGAGGTGACCTCCGGCCGGCAGGAAGAGGATCTGCAGGCCGGACGGGATCGGATCGTTGGGATTGAAGGCCTCCGCGGCGCCGCTGCCCTGGCCGACGAACACGAACTCCCGCTCGAGCTCCTGATACTGCGGGTAGGGGTTGAACGTGTCCCACACGACATCCTGCACGGGCCAGATGACGCCCAGCTCGGACATCAACTGGTGGATGTTCCCCTTCTGCTCCTGAGGCGGCTGGGAGAACATCCCGCCGCGGCCGCCGGGGGCGCGCTTCGGTTCCGTCGGCCCCATGCTCAAGTTGAACAGCGGCAACGGGTCGTCGCACAGCAGCGTGGGGCCGCCCTTCTTGACGTAGGCCCGCAGATTGTCCATCTGCGGCTGCGTGAGCGAGGAGGGCATGACCACCAGCAGCGCGTCCAGGGCTTCCGTGACGGGCTGGTCGAGCGGGATCTCGACCACGTCGTACTGCTTCTTGAGCTCCTCGACGATCTGCCACGAGGGCGACTGCGAGAAGTTCTCGAAGTTGAAGCCGCCGAAGAGTTTCGCGTCGGTGGTCGCGATGCCGACCTTCTTGCGGCGGGCGCCCGCGACGACGCCGAGCGAACGCGCGAGTTCGTATTCGACGGAGAGGCCGCGGTGCACGAAGGGAATCCCCGTGTCTTCCGCGCCGCACGTCATTGCGACGCCGAGGTAGACGTCGTGGCTGAAGGAGCGTCCTTCTTCGAACTCGGTGATGCGTTCGGGCTTGATGCCGAACTTGTCCTGGGCCTCGCGGGCCTCGGGACTGTACGGTTCGGTGTCGACGATGTTGAGCTGGATTCGATCGCCGCCGATTCCGGCGACCTCGCGCAGGAGGGCGATCAGGTTCTCGCGCGTCTCGACGACCGTCTGCGGCACTTCCGGGCTGATGTAGGCGTGGATCATGACGGGCCGGGAGGGGTCGACCTTCCAGATCAGCTCCCGGGTTTCGCGCGCCAGCGAGTGCAGGCGTTCCTGGGTCAAGTCGACGCGGGTTCCGTACCGGCCGGCGAGGACGGTGAGGCTGATGGCAGCCACGAGGACCCCGGCGGAGCGGACGCCGAAATGGACCCAGGCTACGCCGCTGCCGGGGCCGCCGGCGATGTGCCGGCGCGCGAGCAGGATGAGGTTGAAGTAGAGCATGACGGCGGCGAGCGACGCGAAGTAGATGATCGCCTGGAGGGGCAGCACGCCTCTTGCCAGATCCCGGAAGGGTTCCATGGCTCCCGCGCCGGCGACCCATCGTTCCAGGGGACCGCTGAAGAGGGCGGCGGCTTGGCCGACGAAGATCGGCAGGATGCAGAAGACGGCGCCCAGGATGAACGCGACGGTGGCGCTGGTGGTGAGGAGCGAGCCGACCATGCCCACGGCGATGAGGGCCGCGCCGAAGAACCAGTACCCGAGGTACGTGCCGAACAGCACGCCCATGTCGGGGCTCCCCAGCCAGGCCAGGACGAGGACGAAGCTCAGCGAGAAGGCCAGCGCGACGGAGTAGATGCCGAGCGCGGCGAGGTACTTCCCGAGGACCAGTTCGATGTCGCGCACGGGAAGGGTGAGGAGGAGTTCATCCGTTCCCTGCCGGCGCTCGTCCGCCCAGGCGCTCATCGTGATCGTCGGAGCGAAGAAGAGCAGGAGGTAGGGGAAGATCCAATTGAGCTGATCGAGGTTGGCGAGGTTGTTCTTGAAGAAGTCGTTCTGCCAGAACGCGGCGATCGCGCACGCGACGATGAAGAGCGTGATGAAGACGTACCCCGTGGGCGACACGAAGTACGCCGCGAAGTTGCGCTTGAAGACGGCTTTGAGGATGTGTCCGCGGATCATGGCTTGGCTCCCGGTCCCGTGAGTTGATGGAAGACTTCGTCCAGCGACGGTCCGCGCGCGGCCATGTCTTTGGGCGTGCCGTCGAAGACGATCGAGCCTTCGTGGATGAAGATGACGCGGT
Organism: Planctomycetota bacterium; assembly: GCA_016190155.1. Classification (GTDB taxonomy): domain Bacteria; phylum Planctomycetota; class MHYJ01; order MHYJ01; family JACPRB01; genus JACPRB01. Next base: position 4,179 of record JACPRB010000183.1, on the reverse strand, counting down.
CGGCGACGGCCTCGACCTCCTGCAGGATATGCGTCGAGAGGAGGATCGTCTTGGATTGGCCGAGCTCGCGGATGGTACGCCGCACGTCGCGGATCTGGTTGGGATCGAGTCCGCTCGTGGGCTCGTCCATGATCAGGACGTCGGGCTCGTGCAGCAGGGCCTGGGCCATGCCGACGCGCTGGCGGTATCCTTTGGACAGCTTGTAGATGGGTTTGTTCAAGACGCGCTCGATGTGGCAGAGTTGCGTGACCGCCTCGATGCGTTTGGCGAGCGGGTCGGGCGGCATGCCGCGCGCCTCGCCGAAGAAGCGCAGCAGCGACTGCGGCGTCATGTCGGGGTAGAGCGGGCCGTTCTCGGGGAGGTAGCCGATGTGTTGGGCGGCCTCGATGCGCTGGGTGGAGACGTCATACCCGGCGACGCGCGCGGTGCCGCTGGTGGCGGCGATGAAGCCGGTGAGGATCTTCATCGCGGTGGTTTTGCCGGCGCCGTTGGGGCCGAGGAAGGCCGCCACCTGTCCCTTGGGGATGCTGAAGGTCACGTCCCGCAGGGCCACGAAGTCGCCGTAGAGTTTCGTGATGTGGTCCGCCTGGATTGTGAGGGGGGCGTCTGTCATGGTCGGTTCCTGCAAACTGAGGAGAATCCTTAACCAATACGGGGCAGGAGTTCAAGTGTTTGAAGTGAAGGTTAGTCCCACGCGTCCGCAGCGTCCTCGAATCGCCCGGGCGGGACCACAAACGGCCGTTACAGTCCCTCCCGACACTGCGCTGTTGGCGCCCGAACGGGCAAACGTATGAACGGGTGCGCCTTCCTTCGCCGTCGCACAGGACACGAAGCTCTTTCGAAGGCTTCGGAGACAAATACGACGTCCGGATGGCGGCATTCCTGGCAGGCCCCTTTGCCGGATCGCTGGCTCTATAGGGGCGGGTGCTTCCGGAGGCTCGTACCTCTTGACGAGGCGTTGTCGGAGAGAGCCTACCCAAAACAGCGAGGGCAAAGGCGCGCCGGATGCTATGCTGCTGGCAACACGACGGAGCCAGGAATGCTCACCCGATTCTCGACCCAGTGGTTCAAATCCCTGGATGTGGACGTGAGACTGCCTTCACTGACGGTTCTCTTCGGCCCCAACTCCGTGGGGAAGAGCAATTTCCTGGATGCTCTCCAAGCCCTCTCCCGCATTGCGACGTCGCGCACGCTGAAGGAAGCCCTGGCGTCGCCGATCCGAGGATATCCGATCGAGGTTTTCAGGTTCCCGCCCGGCGGTCTGACCGAGTTGCTTGGCGCGGACAAGAGCTCGCTCGCGCTCGAGGCCGATTTGCAGCCGCCGAGCTATTATCCGGTCCGATACCGGGTGGATGTTCAGATTCATCCGGCGACGGGTTCTCTTTCCGTGGGCGACGAATACTTGGCTGTGCTGACTCGCAAGGGCGAACCGCGCGGGGTGCCGACGATTCAAGCGAGCGACGGAGTGCTTCGAATTCGGCGCAAGAGCAAGCCTGCACACCCGCGCGAGGAGTCGCGCGGCCTGAACCACACGTTGTTATCCGATCCACGCTTCGGAGGCGTCGAGTATCGACCCATCGAGAAGACCCGGGAGGAGATGCTCGCTTGGCATACGTACTATCTCGATCCGCGCGTGAGCATGCGACTGGAGCGTCCCCCTTCCGATGTGACGGACATCGGTCCGCTGGGTGAAGACATTGCCCCCTTTCTCTACCGCCTGAGAAACGAGAGGCCGAAGCACTTTGACGCGGTAAGAAGGACGCTCAGGGCCATCATTCCTTCCGTTCAGGATCTAAGCGTCGATCTTGACAAGAAGCGCGGCAGCCTCGATATCCAGGTGAGGCAAGAGGGAATAGACTACTCGTCGCGAGTCATCTCGGAAGGCACACTTCGCGTCCTCGCGCTATGCGCTATTTGTCTCAATCCGTGGCCGGCCTCGCTGGTGGCCTTCGAAGAGCCCGAGAATGGGGTTCATCCTCGACGCGTCGAGCGAATCGCGGACCTCCTTGTTTCGCTTGCCGCCGGCGGGCCGCCGGACAAGCCCGCCGCCCAGGTGGTCGTCACGAGTCACTCTCCGCTTTTTTGCGCGGCCATCCTTCGCAAGAAGAAGGAGCTTGGCGATCGGATCGCCCTGTACGCCGTAACCCGAGAGTTGGGAGTCACCCGGATCCACCCGTTCGTTCCCCCCGAGCTCTGGGAGGAGAAGGAGCTTGCGAAGGCGTTGGCGGATCGGGGAGAGGAAGGCGTCTTCGAGGGGCTTGTCCTTCGGGGCATGCTGGATGAGTAAGGGGCCGACGTTCGACCTCTTCGTGGAAGATGCGGGCCATGAGGACCTCATAAAGGCGATGGTTTCGCGCTTGGCGGGGGAATACTCTGTGTCGGCTCTCATTCGGCCCGTCAGCGCCAGAGGCGGGCATTCACGCGTTTTCGAAGAACTGAGGCTATATAAGACCCTCCGCAAAGGAGCGGGAGGCTTCACTCTGCCCGACGTCCTGGTGGTGGCCATCGATTGCAATTGCAGCTCGTTTGCCCAAACCCAACGGCGCGTATTGGAGCACGTGGATCCCAAGGAATTTCCTGGAGCTGTGTTCGCCCTTCCCGATCCTCACGTCGAACGCTGGCATATGGCGGACCCGGTGAGTTTTCGACAGGTGATCGGGGCGACCCCGCCTACCGTAAAGAAGAAATGCGAAAGGGATCGGTACAAGCACCTTCTTCGAGAGACGATTGTCGGCGCGGGGCAGCCGGTCGCCATGGGCGGGATCGAGTTCGCCGCTGAACTGGTGCGAGCGATGGATCTGACTCGCGCGAGCCGTAATGTGCCGGAGCTCGGCCGTTTCATCGCCGACTTGCGTGCCGCTTTGGTCGCGTGGAGCGGTCGTTGAAACACATCACGCCGCCGTCGGAGGCGTCGGCTTCTTGCGGCGCACGCGCCGCGCGATGAGCCATCCGCCCAGGGCGAGGACCAGCCACGGGCCCGCCAGGGACAGCCCCACGAAGAGCTTCTCGATCGACCACATGAGCGCCGCGTAGCTGCCCGAGAAGGTGTCGCGGATCGTGCGCCCGAGCGTATGCCCCTCGGCGATCAGCACCGGCGGCGTCGCGATCGTCAGCGTGATCTCGCCGCGCTCGCGCACCAGGCGGGTCTCGCCGGGCTTGGCCGTCGGCGGCAGGAGGTGCTGGACCGACGCGTTCTTCACGACGCCGAGCGACTTGAGCGTCTCGACGAGCGCGGGCACCTTGTCGGCATCGATCTCGGCCCGGACCGACGCAGTGGCGCCGTCGGTATGACCCGTCATCGAGCCATCCGCGATCTTGCCGCCGGCGGATTCGATGGCGCGCCGGGCCGCTTGGTAGGCTTCCTCCGCCTTGCTCGTCTCGAGGGCGATCTGTGCCTTGCGCGTCACGACGACGGCGGGCGTGGTCACGGTGATGTCGATGACGGCTTGCTCCTTGCGCACGGGGGCTTCGGCGGACGCGCCGTTCTGTCCGCCGCGCGCCGTCCGCTGCTGTTCGACGGTGTCGGTGTCGACGTGGCCGAGCTTGCGCAGCGCCTCGCGCACGGCGGGGAAGCGCTCCGCGTCGACCCGTCCGCGGACAAACGCTTGTGTGGAGCCGTCGCTCTGGCGAGTCAGCTTCGCGTCGGCCACCTGGCCGCCCGCCTCGGTGATGGTCTTTTGGGCCGCGGCGTACGCGCCGGGGGCGTCCTCGGCGGTAATGCCGATGTTCGACTGCAACGTCTGGACGTACTCGAAGGGCTGGCCGAGGTCCTTCTCGACGATCTCCAGCACGATCGTGGACAGGCCGATGAGGTTGTCGTAGTACTTGAGCTCGCCCTTGATCGCCTCGATCTCCTCGATCGTCTTGCCCATCTGGACTTCGACCTCCATGAGTTCCTTCACGGAGCCCTTGGCTTCGGCGAGCACCTTCTTGAGCCGTTCGACGAGCGCCTCCTTGCTCTTCCGGCGCGATTCGAGGTCGACGTAGGCCTTGGTGACGTCCTGCGTCGAGATGGACTGATGGCGCACGGTGCCGAGTTCGCGGAGCTTGGCGAGGGTGGCCTCGAAGCGATCGGGCGAGACGCGCACGGTGACGGTCGCGCGGATCTTGCCGTTGGCGAGGCGTTGGGTGTCGGCGCCCGCGATGAAGCCCTTCTCGGCGGCGACGAGGTCGCGCAGT
>JACPRB010000182.1 GCA_016190155.1 Planctomycetota bacterium | reverse complement strand
TCATGAACCTCCAGGCCAGTCGCCTGAGTATCTCTGAGGAAGGCAGGAAACCAGGAAAGGAAGTCGGTCGTCCTATCCTTCGGTCTTCCTCCTGGCTTCCTGGCTTCCTCATAGTATTCACCGGACGGAAAACGGAGGATCCCCGAGTTCGGGTGCGGTCGCCGCGCTGGTTACTCCCTCACGGAAACTCTGCGCCTTCAGCGGTTGGTCTTTCCGAGACGAGCGGGTATCAAGGCAAGCCCCACCAGCGCCTTGTTGGGTTGCGGCCGCGGCCGCGCTGCGCTCTCAGCGGTTCGTCTTTCCCAGGCGAGCGGGAATTCATGTCGAACCCACCAGCCCCGTGTTGGGTTGCGGCGCCGCCGCTCTGCGTCCTCTACCACGGCACCCGCGCGCCCGTCAGCTCGCACACTCGAGCGATGATCTCGAGCTGGCACACCGGGCAGAAGAGATTCCCCGGCGGGCGGTTGCCCATGGCGCACGTCCCGCCCGGGATCACGAAGCTCTCGTCGCGCGCGATCGGCTGCGGCAGGAAGCCCTGCTGAACGAGCGACGACCAGCGCGGCGGCCGGCCCGGCGACTGCAGATTCTCCGCCTCGCCCTTCGAGGCCATCGGTCCGGAATACTCGTCGCCGAGGCCCGCGAGGGCATGACCCACTTCGTGCAGGAGCGAGACGGGCGTCACGTAGGCGTCTCGGCCCTCGGCGTATCCCAGGATGTTCGTCGCGAAGGAGCGCGGATCCCGGTAATGGATGAAGACGGTGCCGTCCAGTTCGTTTCTGGGGACGCCTCCGGGAACGGGCGCGCCGCGGCTGTCATAGGCCCGCGGCAGGCCCACGCCTTCGCGGACATCGTCGAGGAATTCCTCCGCGTGCCGCAGGTAGAAGAAGTCGCGGTATCGATCGAGAGGGGGAGCCTCGAAGAGGGCGGCCGCCACGTCGGACAACGGGATCTGACCGGTTTCCACCGTGACGCCGATCCGCCGGCCGTTCCACGAGATCGGCACGCTCGGTCCGAAGAAGGGTGTCGAGTAGGCGCGCGCGTAGCGGTGCGGGCCCCGGCGGCGCGCTTCCTCTTCGAGGGCCGCCTTGAGCAAGGGGACTCCGCGAACCGTCTGGCGCAGAACGGGCATCAAGGCTTCGCCGCCGCGGTCGAGGGCCCCGGCGAGCATCGCGATCTGCACGTCGGGATCGGGTTCGAGCGTCAATTGCTCCAGGAAGAGCCGGACGGCGTCCTGGGACGGCATCTTCGAGAGAGCCTCGGCGGCCGCGTGCCGCACCGCGGCGTCCCGGTCTCGGGAGAGCGCGCGTGTCAGTGCCGCGTAGATGTGCGGTCCGTCGAAGGCGGCCAGGGCGACCGCCACGCGTGCTCGAACCGATCCGTCCATGTCGGCGGCCAGCGCGTCGAGCAGCGCCGCTTCCGCCGCGGGGCCTCCCAGCGTCCCCAGCGCCTCGGCGGACGCGTCCTTCAGGAAGACGCTGCCGCGGCCGGCGAGCACCTCGATCAAGGCCGCGACGGCTTCGCTTCGCCCGGCCCGTTTGAGGATGTCGATCGCCCCCAGTGCGAGGAAGAGCTCGCCTTGCCGCACCTGTTCCACGAGCCAGGGGACGTCCTGTTCCGTCAGCGGAGGCATCAAGGCGTCGAGCGCTTGGCGCGAACGGTAGTCTCGCAGGAGCAGCGCGCGTCCCAGTCTGCGGAGATGCTCCACCATCGCTTCTCGCGTCTTGGGCGGGGCCGAGGGAGGCGGCGCCGGCACATGGAACGGTTCTTCCGGTCGGGCGGGCGACGGCGGGATGGCGGCCGCGGGCTCCGCCTTCACCGGCGCTCTCTGGCGCAGGACCAGGAGCAAGCCGGCGACGAGCGCCAGCGTCGCGATGCCGGCCAGGATGGTCTTCCTCATGGCAATTCGACGTCCGAGAAGGTGAATCGCCGGCTGCCCTTCTCAAAGCGGCCGATCCATCGGGCGCCCAGCCCGGTCACGGACTCGTCCGGGGGGATCGGCTGGGCGACCAACTCGACCGTGAGCCGGCCGTCTCGAACGACCGATGTGACGATGGCCGCGGGCCACGCGCGGCCCGCGGCTCCGGTCAATTCGATTCCAGTGAGGCGGTCGGCGGGCTGGAGAGGCGCCCCGTCGTCGATCTTCGCCATTCGGATCTCCAGCGCGCCGGTCCAGGCATGATCGTTCCTCTGGGTCCGTAGGAGCAGGGCGCGTCCGCCCGGGAAGTCCGCGGCGGTTCCGGCGTCCAAGGCGTCGAGCGTGAGCGGAACGGAAGGCCCCGCCGACCACGTCTCCAATTCCACGATCATTCTTGAGAGCCGTCGCGCGCCGGCGGAGGGGCTGCTCAGCGTCAGGGTGCCCGGCTGGATCTGGCCGCGTTTGCCGATGGTGCGGATCCAGGTGGCCGCCGCGGGACGCGCCAGCGACGTCCCCAGATCGTCCAGAGACTCGACGGCGTTCAGGCGCAGCGCGGCGGGCGCCGCCCGTCGCTCCCACAGGAGTTGGACGTCGACGATGAGCTGAGCTTGACGGGCGCCCTGGAAATCCGTACTGCGCAGCGATCGCGCGCCGGTGAGGCGAAGGTGAAACGGGCCCTCGGTGGAGGCGGGGGCCGAGGATGCGGCGCCGGGAGCGATGACGAACGGTCCGCCCTGCATGTTGGCGACGACGCGGCAGGCTCCGTGCGATCGGGACACGCGTTCGACGGCTTCGAGGACGGGGATCTCTCGGAAGGCGACGGTGACGCGGGCGTCTTTGAGCGCCGGCTCCACTCGGAATTCCTCGCCGCTCTGCCGGGCCAGGCGTGCGAAGGCTTCGGCGAGGGGCATGTCATGAGCTTCCAGCGAGACTCCCGCGTCCTGAAGCAAGAGGCAGGCGGCGAGCCAGGCGGACATGGCTTCATCATACGTGGGCGTGGAAAGGGGATGCAATGATGAGTGGGAACCGTTCACCCGTTCGTCTGTTCATTCGTTTCGGAAGCTGAACGCCGGAACGCGGTTTTCGAACGGGCGAACGGTTGAACTCTTGAACGGCTGAACGGTTATGATGGGCGCTTGCCGTCGTCACAGCGCGGCGCACGCCACGCGTTCTTCGCGCGTGATCGCTTCCTGCAGGTCTCGGCGGATCAGCTCGCACTGCTCGTGGGAGGCGTCGGGGGGGACCGGAATAGGTTCGCCGAAGCGGACCACGATGTGGCTGCCGGGCCAGGGGACGACCATCCGGTCCCAAGAGCGCGCGCGAAACGCCGGCGCGACGGCGCAGGCCAGCGGCACGATGGGGCGACCCGTCTCGCGGGCGGCGATGACGGCGCCGATCTTCGCCACGCGGGCGGGCCCTCGCGGTCCGTCGGCGATGAAGGCCACCGTGTGTCGGTTGCGGACCGTGGCGATCATTTCTTGCAGGGCTTCCTTGCCGCCCCTCGAGGAGGATCCGCGGATCGAGTCAATTCCCAGGCGCCGGAGGACGCGCGCGGCGATCTCGCCGTCCTTGCTGCGGCTCACCATGACCGCGAAGCGCGAGCGGCGAAAGAGGTCCATGTAGACGGGCACATACTGATGCCAAAGCGCGCCGATATAGGGCGTGCCGCGGATGGCGTCGTCGAAGAGGGCCTTGTTCTGGACGGTGATCCGACAGGAGCCCATCAGCGCGCGCAGCAGGAAGGGGGCCGTGCCGGCCGTCAGGTTTATCAGCAGCTCAAGGCCGCGCGTGTGCCGATCGGGCATGGTCTTGTTGAACCGCTCTGAAATTGCAAATCGGAATCCGACCGGTATACTATAATTCTCCAGACGGGCGGTGTCATGGCGAGTGAAGATACGGAACGTGTCGGGGAGCTCCTCATCGAAGAGGGGATCATCACGCAGGAGGAGCTCGCCCGGGCGGTCGCGGAAAGCGGTATCAAGGGCACCGTGGTCGCGGCGGCGCTGGAAGGATGCAAGCATCCTCGGCGTCAGGAGCTGGCCGCGTTTCTGGCCACGGATTTCCGCCTCCCGAAGCTGGCGGATCTGCGGCAGGTCGAATTCCAGGCCGACGCCGTTCGCTCGGTTTCGGAGGAAATGGCGCGCAAGCACGAGGTCGTCCCCGTGGCGCGCGTCGGGGCGATCCTGTGCGTCGCCAAGCCGAATTACTACAACCGTGCGGCGGTACAGGACCTGAGGAAGGCCACGGGGCTCAAGATCAAGGTTCTGCAGGCCGATGAGGGGCAGGTCAAAGCCGCGATCGAGCGGATCTACGGCGGAGCGAAGATCGAGCTTCCGGAGCCGAGGCCGGAGCAGAAGGACACGAGGAGCCGCCGGACTCAACCGCCCCCCGTTCCAGAGAAAGCGGTGCTCGACGCGGTCCCGTTGATCAGCCTCGAAGATGAGCCTGTGGCGACGCCGGCGGCGAGCCAGGGGGCCGCGGTGGAGGTGGTGAGGGCGGTCAAGGTCCCCGTGGCGGAGTTCCAGGCGGAGGAACGCTCCGCGTACGCGCGGTTGATGCGGGAATGGGAAGATTTGTTCGTCAACGGTCGTCCGACGTCGCCCATCAAGATGGCCTGAGCTGCCGGAAAGCCTACCGCGTCTCGCGTTCCATCGCCCGGAGCGCCTCCCGCACGCGAGTCCGATCTTCCGGCGCGAGCGCGCGGCCGCCGTATTTCACTTCGTAGAATCTCTCCGTCAGCAGAGCGACCGCGTCGGCCGGCAGTCTTCCGGACGCGACGGCCGCAAACTCTCGGGGCGTGAGACCCGCGGGCTTTCGCAAGCCGCGCCGAGAGGCCAGCCACAAGAAATCGCGGTAGAAGTCGACGCTCGACGGTTCGCCGAATCCCGTCAGGATCTGCCTGAGACGCGCCTTCCGCTCGCGCGGTAGGAGAAGATAGATCAGCAAGGCGATGGCGGCGAGGATTCCCGCTGCGCCGATCGTGAGCGGCGACGTCAGGACGCGAATCGCGACATCCCCTGCCGCCGCGGCCGCTTCACGAAGGCCGCGCACGGCTCGGGCTTGGCGTCCGGGATCGTACTCATCCATGAAGCGATCCCACCGCCACGGCGGATCGTCCGGGGCTTCCGAGAGGCTCTTCTTCGGGGGTTCCTCATGGGCGATCTTCGCCGGGGCTTCCGCGGGCGGCGCCGGGCGAGGCGCGTCCTGAGGCGTAGGATCGAAACGAATCCATCCGTGTCCCAGGAAGGCCACCTCCACCCACGCGTGGGCGTCCGAGCGACGCACCTCGTACTCCTGCGTGTCCGAATCGTACTCCGTGGCGTGATAGCCGGTCACCAGGCGCGCCGGAATGCCCGCCGCGCGGCACATGAGGGCGAGCGCGCTCGCGAAATGCAGGCACGTGCCTTTGCGGCCCGCGAAGACGAAGTGCTCGGTCGGGTCCGTCTCCGGCGGGACCTGGAACGCGTCGAGCGAGTACGCCAGCCCCGCTTCATCGCTCAGCCATCGGCGCAGCGCGGCGATCGTGTCGACGGCCGTGGCATGGTCGCGGGCGATCTCGATGGCCTTGTCGCGCAATCGCGGCAGTCCGGGCGGCAGCGCCAGGGAGGACGGATGCGGGCTCGGGGCGAGCGCGCGCGCCTCTTGTTCCGCCGTCGCGGGAACGTAGTTCGAGACGACCTCGAGTTCGATCGGATCCGCGGCGCGATCGGCGATGAAGAACAGGCCGGCGGGATCGTACGCGGCCTGCGGCCATTTGAGGCGAGAGGGTTCCGCGATCGCGGGGACGATTCCGCCGGGCCACTCGGCGGTCACGAGCGTCTGGTGCACCTCGTCGCGCGAGTCGGCGTTGGCGGGCGGCCGGATCCACCCTTCCTCGTCGGCGGTCAGCGGCTCGGGATCGACCGCCGTGTTCCATCGGCCCTGCTCGTAGCGTTGGTAGATCGCCGCGCGCAGATAGAGGGCCTCTCCCGGCACGTAGCGCGAGGATTCCGACAGCGCGCGGACGCGCACCTTCAGCGCCGGGCGATGATCGCGCTTGACGGCCGCCAGGGTCTCGAAATCGAGCGCCTGGGGGCGGGGCGGCAAGCCGGTGCGGGCGGTCCTGGGCGGCGCGACGGACGGGGTGGGGATCGGGGGGCTGGGGTCGACGCCCGGACGCTCCCGGAAGATGCCGCGCGGAAAGAGCAGGAACACCGACGCGGTGATCGCGATCACGGCCGTCGTCTGCAGCAGGGCGAGGCCGATCGGCGGTCCGGATGACCGGCCCGCGGGGCTGCAGCGCAGGAGGGACATCCGCTGGAACGCGTAGAGGGCGCACGCCAGCGCGACCAGCAGGAGCGGCGCGAATCGGGGCGACGGCGCGAAGGCTCCCGCGATCATGAAGAGCGAGACGTCGATGATGGCGAGGGTCCACAGGTCGTATTCGCTCTTGTTGCGGGACAGCATGAAGACGACCGCGTTCCAGAGCAGGAAGCGCGCGATCGCGTCGGCGAAGTTTCCGGTCTGATGCGAGAGGCCGCCCGCGATGAAGGCGACGAAGAGCGTCGAGCCGGCGACCACCAGGGCGATCTTGAGCCCGGACGGAAAGAAGGGCCGGAGCAGGCGGTGTTCGAAGCCGACGCTCCACAGGCCGGCCGCCAAGAGAAGTCCGAGCAGCGCGGGCTCGAGCGGATCGTTTGCGGCGACGACGGCATAGGAGGCGACCGTCGCGGCGAACATGGCCGCTCGGGCGCGGACGTCGCGCGAGATCGGCGTGAACAGGCTCCGGTCGGCGATGGGGGATCCTCCTATCGTGGATAGAACATCATCGATCGCATGTCGTCCGCGTGGATCTCGATCACGCGTTCGCCGGACGTCGGCAAGGCGGCTTTCTCGTCTCCGATGCGAAGCAGGAAGCACGCGTCGCCGCGCGACTCGCGCGCGAGGGCATCGATCGGATGCGTCCGGGTCGGGCGCAGGGTCGCCAGGAGGCGCTGCAGTTCGGCCGAGGATCCGTGATGAGGTTCGAGGGCGATCTCGAGAGGTTCGGGACCGAAGGCCAGGAAGCGCACGAGATAGCCCTCCGCCAGGAGGGTGTCCGCCAGGGCGGCGCCGAAGCTGAGGGCGCGCTCGAGGCGGGAAGCGCGGCGGGAATCGGACGGATTGGGGATGAGCGTCTCGAGGAGGATGACGGCGTCGCGCGCGCGGGCGTCCTCGAACTCCTTGACGACCGGGCGCCTGGGGACGCGCGCGGAGAGCTTCCAATGGATCCATCGCGGGCTGTCGCCGGCGCGGTAGTCCCGCACGCCGGCGAATTCCTCGTTGCCTCGACCGCCGGCGGAGACGAGATCCGTGAAGTCGACGCGCGCGAGAAGCGGATCGAGCGCGTGCCGGTCCAGGATGCCCCGGCGCGGATAGACGAGCATCCGATCTTCGAGAGGCACCACTCGGCGCCGGCGGACCAGTCCCGGGGGGAACTCCGCCGTGATCGTCACGGAAACGAACTTCGCCCAGCCGCGGTGGAGAGCGGTGGCGAACACGGGGACGTGGAGGCTCTGTCCGGCGCGGATGAGCGGCACGGGGACGGATGGGATGGGCGGCGAAGCGGGGCGCGCCTCATACAGGAGTCGATCCTCCACTTGGATGCAAAACGCCGGCAGGAGGCGCTTGCGGTTCCGGATCTGGACGGTGTAGGAGAAGGGGTCGGTGGCGCAGACGGAGTCCGGTAACGCGCGTTCGAGGTCCAGGCCGCGGGGCAGCAGGAGGGTCAGCGCGGCGGAGGTGAGGAAGATCGCGGCGAGGGCGCAGAACGTGAGGAAGAGGTAGTTGTTGCCCTTGGAGACGGCCGCGTAGCCCACCGAGGTCGTCAGCGCCAGGAAGATGCCGCCGCGCCAGGTGATATGGAGATCAAACATGGCTCAAGGAGGGGCGAACGGGCAGACGCCGGTTCATTGGGGCACCGGGGCTTCCTGCAGGATCTTGCGCAACGCCTGATGCACGCTGACGCGGCCATCGGCGGAGGCTCGCGGGCGGCGTTCGAGGACGCGATGCGACAGGACCGGCAGCGCCATGGTCTTGATGTCGTCGGGGGTCACGTAGTCGCGTCCCTCGATCATGGCGCAGGCCTGGGCCGCGCGCGAGAGGTGGATGGCGCCGCGGGGCGATATGCCGGCGATGAACAGCTTGTCCGCGCGCGTCCGGTTGACGATCTCGACGATGTACGCGGTGAGCGAGTCGTCGACGCGAACCGCGGGGACGGCGCCGGCCAGACGCGCGACCTCGTCCGCGGCGATGACGGGTTGGAGTTTCTCGACCGGGTCATCGCCCCGGCGGGAGACGAGGATCCGTTGTTCCTCTTCCGGGGTCGGATAGCCCATCTTGAGCACCATGAAGAACCGATCAAGCTGCGACTCCGGAAGGGGGTAGGTTCCGGTGAATTCGAGCGGGTTCTGGGTCGCGAGGACGAGAAAGGGGATGGGGAGCGCGTGCGTGACTCCGTCCACGGTGACGCGGGACTCGTTCATGGCTTCCAGGAGGGCCGCCTGCGTGCGCGGGGTGGCCCGGTTGATTTCGTCGGCGAGCACGATGTTGGCGAAGATCGGTCCGGGCTTGAACTGGAACTCCTTTCGATCCGGGTCGAACACGGACAGGCCGGTGATGTCGCTGGGGAGCAGGTCCGGCGTGAACTGGATGCGCTTGAAGGTGCAGGAGATCGAACGGGCGAGGGCGCGGGCGAGGGCGGTCTTGCCGATGCCGGGGATGTCTTCGATGAGCAGATGACCGCGGGCGAGGAGGGCGGTGACGGCGAGCTTGACGACTTCGGACTTTCCCAGGATGACGGATTCGACGCTCGCGCGCAGCGCTTGGATGCGGTCGAGGTCCTGTCGCGTGGCCGTCATGGCGGAAGGCGATTATAAGCGACGAGCCGCGACAAAGCTAAGAACGTGTAAGAGAAGGGGAGATGGAGGGGATCAGAAGAGGGAGAGAACCTTCTCGAACGGGAAGATTCGGAGAAGAGTTCGGCATGGCTCAACAGAGGGTAACAAGAAGTGTGCGGGAGATTGGGCGATCGCCGCATCTTCCGTCCGTCTTGCCGGTGTTACGTGCGAGTCCCGTCTTCTGATTCATGCCAAGGATTCGACTCCCCACCTTTCGCTTTTTTATCTCGGGTCGTTGATCGTAAACGGTCCGCGGGGCCGCGCCGATGCATTATTCTCTTGACAGATATCGCGTATACGCTATTATTTCGGCCGTTTGGAGCGGTTTTAGGGCGTTTGTGTCAGGTCTGGTTTATAGCCCCACCGGGGGCAGGAAAGGACAGGACATGGGGAACGTGTTGGTGGTGCAGTCGAAGGTGAAGGAGTTCGCCAAGAAGATCGGCGGCAAGGATGTCAGCCGTTTCAGCGGCGATGCAGTTGAGGAACTCAGCAAGCGCGTCGAGGTCATCATCAAGGACGCGGTGAAGCGGGCGAAGGAGAACAAGAGGGGCACCGTCCAGGGACGAGACATCTAATCCTGGAAGCAAAGAAGCAAGTCGACGGCCCCGGGGAAACCCGGGGCCGTTTTTTTTATTTACCCCCCCTGAATCTGAGAAAGTTCAAAAAAATGGAAATGTGGAGATAAAAGAACAGGTTAGGAATCGGATTTTTTTCTGAATTCTTCCATCCGCCTCTCCTGGTCCTCTCCATCTCCCCTTTTCTTACGTGAGTTGTCCGCGGAACGCCGCCTTGCCGCCGAGGCGGTGGGTAGAGTATGGGCACTACCCATCGGGTCCGCTTGACACCTCTTTTGGGCAGGGCTATCATTAGAAGCGGTTGGCGTGCGGCGGGGGACCGGCAGGGATAAGGTCCTCCTGCCTACACTCCGGGTCCAGAGCTGGAAGGAGCTCGCTCGTGCCTGATCTAACGATTCAGGTGCAGGAAATCAAAGGCTTGCCGGGCACGGCGCTTGTCATCCTCAGCGGATCCATCGATGCCAACACGGTCATCACGTTCCAGACCCACCTGAACACCGTCCGGGAGCGCGGCATCACGCGGTTCATCCTGGACATGGAGAGCGTCAAGTACGTGAATTCCACGGGGTTGGGGTATCTGATCAACCTCTCCGACTCGGTTTCGGGGGGGAAGGGCTGCATCTCGCTGGTCAAAGTGCAGCCGAAGGTGAAGGTCGTCTTCGACATGCTCGGCCTCAACGCGTTCTTCAAGATCTATCCCACGCGGGATGAGGCGCTGAAGAATCTGACTCAGGAGCCGATCGCCAGTCCTTCCGAACAGACGGTGATCCTGAAGACGCAGACCCTGGCGCAGGCTTCGACGGGCGGCACGAGTGTGCGTGCCCAGCCGCCGGCTCACGCGGCTCCGGTCGCGGCGGAAGCCGCCGGCGAGCAGGTCCCTGTGGAGTGCCAGTCGTGCAAGGTGCTGCTGGCGGTTCGGGAAGTCGGCACGTACAAGTGTCCGCGCTGCTTCACGTTGTTCAATTATGTCGGGGGAGGGAAGGCCAGTTTCCTGCCGCGCCGGAAGGTCGTGCCGGTCCAGCTGAGTCTCAATTTCAGCGAGGAGTGCACCGGAGGGTTGCTGGAATTCGTGAAGATCACGGCACGCCGGGCCGGTTTCGTGGACGGCACGCTGAGCGACCTGCTCAACGCGGTGAAGGACACGGTGAGCACCATCCGCCGATACGCCTACGGAAACGACGAGAACAACATCTATCACGTCATGCTGGTGGCCGTCGATTCGGAGATCGAGCTGCGATTCGCCGATTACGGCCTCTCGCTCAGCGCGAACAAGACGGACGAGACGGGGCGGAACCTCTTCCAGGGCGTCAAGGAAGCGATGGATAAGTTCGAGTTGAAAAACCACCCGCGCGGCGGTAATGTCCTGACGCTGGCCAAGAAGGCGAGGTAAATGGTGCATCAACTGCTGGCATTCAATCTGGGCATGCCGGAGCTTCTCGTCGTCATCGCGATCATCCTGCTGCTCTTCGGCGCCACCAAGATCCCGCAACTCATGCGCGGGATGGGACAGGGTATCAACGAATTCAAGAAGGGCTTGAAGGAAAGCCCGACGGAGGAGAAGCCGGCGGCCGAACACAAGGACGTCGAGAACAAGCCCCCGGCATGAAGCTGGACGTCCTGGCCTTCGCGGCTCACCGAGACGACGTCGAGATCACCTGCGGCGGAACCCTTGCCAAGCTCGCCGAGCGAGGTCATGTCGTCGGCGCGTGCGATTTGACGCAAGGCGAGATGGGAACGCGCGGGACGGCGGCGGAGCGCGCGGCGGAGGCGGAGGCGGCGACGAAGATCCTCGGATTGGCGGCGCGCGTCAACGGCGATCTTCCGGATGCCGGAGTGTTCAACACGCGCGAGTACCAGAACCGTCTCGTGGACATCGTCCGCGCGTATCGGCCGGAGACCGTGATCCTGCCGGGACACGACCAGCGCCATCCCGATCACCGCGTGACGCCGGAACTCGTGTTCGACGCCTGCTACTTCGCGGGTCTCGCCAAGTTCGGCAAGGGCGCGCCGCATCGCCCGCGCAAGATCCTGTGGGTTCACACGAATTACACGCCGTTCAATCCCACGTTCATCGTCGACATCGGCGCGCAGATGGAGAAGAAGATCGCCTCGATCCGCGCGTACGCGTCCCAGTTCGCGCCGAAGGCGGGGGACGCGCTGGGGCCGCCCGGAAGCGACGTGTTCGAGTGGGTGCGGGCGCGAGCCAGGACGTACGGCATGATGATCGGGAAGACCTACGGCGAAGGCTTCTATCAACGCGAGATGATGGAGGTCGAGGATGTGGCGCGGGTATCCGGCCAAAGCGTGTGAACCGTGAGGTTGAGGCTGCTTATGGCTTGCGGCTTATAGAGAGCTTGACGGTCCCCTCAACGGCGGTCACGTCGATGCGCAGTTTTTCCTCCGCGAGCACGGCCAGCAGACGCGGCAGATCCGCGCGGCCCGCGTGGAGGACGAATCGATGGGGCGGCTCTCCCGCGGGCAGGATCCGAAAGCGGTGGGGCGTGAGCCGGACCTCGAGAGGGGTGCGGATGGAGAAGGCGGCGGCGGCATCTCCGAGGGTGTCCAGCAGGAAGAAGAAGGTCTCGATGTCGCTGATCTGCGGCAGCGGTTGCGCGCCGCGAGGGCCGGCCAGGTGGAGCCCGTCGGCGTCACGCAGGACCCATGAATCGCCGTTGATCCAGTAGGTGAATTCGGTGGGCGGCGTTCCCACCGCAGCGGCGGCATCCGTCAGCGTGAAGGAGCGGCGCTCAAGCGGCACGGACAAGATCAGCGGCTCCCGGCGAGGACTCTGGAGCAGGGATTCGGCGTGCGGGTAGACGACCGTGCGGTGGGAGCGAACGGCCTGGTCCAGCGGGGAGACGGTCGGAGAGAGGGCCATGCCCAGGTCGTCGCCGGAGAGCCGGCGATATCGGATTCCACCCGGAGCGCGGTGCTCGAAGTAGACGCTGCTCGAGAGGTCGTCCTTCTCGAGGACGAAATAGTCGAGGAGATATCGTCGCGGCAATCGGAGGAGTCGGATTCTCGGTCGCAGGGCGATTTCTTCGTTCGGGCACAGAAGCGCGACGTTCCACGCCGGACGCGGTTGGGGCGGCCGGCGGTTGGGGTCGTATTCGAACTCCCCGGCTCGGGGGTCGTATCGCAGGGTTCCTGGGAGCGACACTTGCCATGTGACCAGCGTGCCCGCGTCGGGGTCCGCCAGATCCCGGAGGATCACATACTTGGAGGAGACGTTGCGGATGCGTACGTCGAACGTGCCGATCTCGCCTTCGACGGGCGAGCTGGAGAAGTCGAGCTCGGAGCGGACCGCCAGAATCGGCCCGCCGGCGCCGGCGGGGGTTCGGCACGCGCATAAGAGAAGCACGGCGGGCACAAGCGACAAACGCATGGAGCGAGTATATCGGAGGAAGGAACGAAGGCCACGGAAGTTCCATCATGGCGTCGTCTGCGAATCCGCCGAAACGCCATGAATCAAGGACACTATGATGGCATCACGAATAACGCGTTGCAGGACTCGCATGCGCGCGGCCGCGTCGGTGGCGCCCGCCGGGCTTTCACAACCGTGAAAGAGCCTCTGTCGAAGGAAGGACGGCCTTCGCGCTGAGCGAAGGCCGTCCTTTGGCGAATCAAGCTACGGAATCGGTGCCTGATAGAGTGCGTTGGCCTCTTCATACTCCATGACGTCTCCGGACTTGCGGAGCACGTTGCCTCCGGCACCGGCCATATGGTTGTTGAGGTCGTCCGCCCCGACGGCATCGCCGTCCGCCAATCCGTTGACGTTTGCGGCAGGGCCGCGGTACTGACAGGTTCCGACCAAGGCCTGAGTCGGCTCCAGGGGGCAATCCAGGATGTCCCCCATCGTTGCCTGATCGATCATGGGGGGATTGCCTGTGGTGGTGAGTTTCATCCAGAATGCCTTGCCCGGATCGATTGGGAACAGCTTCGCGCGGCCGCCGAACTGCGCGACGTAGTTCATTTGCTGCTTCCAGAGCTGCGAAAGGTTGTTGGCACAGGACGCCACTTTCGCGTTCCGGATCGCGCGGGCGATGGCCGGCAACAGCAACGCCGCGAGAATACCGATAATGACGATCACCACGAGCAGTTCGACGAGCGTGAAGCCCTTGCTTCTGCCCTTGCGCATTCCTCTCACCCCCTTTCGCGCATGAAACAGATCTGGAGCGCAGGAGGATCCGTTACACACCGGATCGATGCCTTCACCCCATAAGATCCCATTCTAAGTTGTCCCAGGGGCGAGTCAACACCGATTTGTCCGCCGCGACTTGCCGGTCGGCCCTTTCGGAAGGGTTTCTGCGCATTCGGCACAATTGGGGTGAATCGGGCCTTCTTACGGACGCCTCGAGATTCACCGCTCCATCTCGTGCCGCAACATCCTCGCCCCCTCGTGATCCGGCCGATTCGTCAGCACCCGGTCCAGTTCCTGCGTCGCCTCATTCGGCCGTCCGTCCTTCCAGAAGGCGCGAGCCTTGGCCACCCGCGCTTTGGCATCCTCGGGATGGTCGCGAAGCACCACCGACAGGATGTCGAGCGCCTCCTGCGGCTTGTCCTGGAGCAGCAAGGTTTCCGCGAGACCTGTCCCCGCGCAGGCATGTCCGGGACTTGCCTGCCAGCCCTTGCGGAACGCCGCCGGCGCGTCGTCGATCCATGCGTGGGTCGCGCGGTGGATCGGTTCGATCAGTCGAAAGAGCAGGGGAACGGTCAAGGCCGGCGCGCCGATGCCGACCTCGAGCCCCGCGTAGGCGCGGAGCAGGTCGGACGCGCGGCCCGCGTGACGCGCCGCCCAGCGGCCCGCCAGCGCGCTGCCGAGCGCCAGGCCGCCCATGAATACGGCGACGACCGTTCCTACGGCCGCCGTGGTGTTGCCCAGGGCCAGCGCCGCTTGTCGCGTCCAGACGACCTGATAGACGAGCCCGGAGAATCCGGACCCGAAGAAGAAGGCGAGGAAGAGTCGGTCGCGCCGGGCGTTCACGTTCACCCCTGGATCAGGCGCTCCACCTGGCCGCGCATTCGATCGCGCAAATCGGGCGACTTCGCCTCCAGGTTGAGCCGGAGCAGCGGCTCCGTGTTCGACGGGCGCACGTTGAGCCACCAGTCGTCGTACTCGACGGTGATGCCGTCCAGGCGGTCTTGCCGGCCGTCGTTGAAGGCGGAGGCGATGCGCTCGATCACCGCCTGCTTGTCCGCGACGTGGAAGTTCAGCTCGCCCGTCGCATGGTAGCGCTGGAACGGGCGCAGGAGCTCGTCGATGCCCTTGGGCTGTCCGCCCAGGAGGTCGAGGACCTTGGCGAACGCCAGCAGGCCGGAGTCGGCGAAGAAGTTCTCCTTGAAGTAGTAGTGGCCCGAGAGCTCGCCGCCGAGGACGGCGTCGTGGTGTTTCATCGTCTCCTTGATGAACGCGTGGCCGACGCGCTCCCGGAGGGCGCGGCCGCCGGCCTTCTCGATCTCCTCCCGGACGACCCAGCTTGAGCGCAGGTCGTAGACGACGGCGGCGCCGGGGGATCGTTCGAGCTCGCGTCGGGCGAGGAGGACCGTCACGAGGTCGCTGGGGATGCGCTCGCCGTTCGGCCGGAAGAACATGCACCGGTCGCCGTCGCCGTCGAACGCGACGCCCAGGTCGCAGCGCGTTTCGCGCAGTCGCTTCTGCAGATCGCGCACGTTCTCGTCCTTGAGGGGATTCGGCTCATGGTTGGGGAACGAACCGTCCGGCGGGAAGCAGAGGCGTTCGAACCGCGCGGGCAGGCCGTCGAAGAGGGCGTCGAAGTGCGCGCCGACGCAGCCGTTGGCGGTATCGACGGCCACGGTCATGGGGCGGATCTTTCCGATGAAGCGGCGCAGATGCGCGCGGTAGGCGGGGACGATGTCGATGGGCCGGACCGATCCGCGCCGCTCGGGCGCGGGCTGATTCACGAGGCGCTCGAGATCCTTGAGTCCCGTGCGCTCGCCGATGGGGAAGGCGCGCTCGCGGCAGATCTTGAAGCCGATGTCGTCGGGCGGGTTGTGCGAGGCGGTGATCATGACGCCGCCGCCCAGCTCGAGGCTGCCGACGGCGTAGTAGAGCATCGGCGTGGTGCACAGGCCGAGGTCGAGGACCTCGACGCCTCCGGCCTGAAGGCCCTCGAGGACGGCTTTGGCGATCGCGGGGGCGCTCTTTCGCACGTCGCGTCCGACGGCCATGGTCTTGGCGTTGAGGAAGGCGGCGACGGCGCGTCCGAGGCGGCGGGCGAAGGCTTCGTCGATCTCGGTGGGGTAGCGTCCGCGGACGTCGTAAGCTTTGAAGATGCCCATGTTCGACCCTCAATCTCGATGCGAGAGGTTATCGTTCAGCGGCAAGTCTTGAACCACGAGGAGGATCCTATCTCCGAATCTCCCCATCGCCGCATCTCCCATCGGTCTTGTCGATGCTACCTGCGAGTCCCATCTTCTGATCCATGCCGGAGATTTTGTTTCGCCGAACACAATCCGCGCAATCCGTGGTTCCTTTTTCTGGAAGCGCACCCTGAACTGTCACAGATTATCTAATGGGGGCGGACGCATCAATTGAAGTCGGGCGGCGATCCCAGGCCTGTAGCGATAGAACTTACCGCCGAAATCGCAGAAACCGCCGAAGGAACCGCGAAACACCTCAAGAAGATTCTCTGAATCTTCCTTCCGAGAGGGTTGTCTCTCTCCCCCCTTTTCACCACATTCCCAGCTTTGTGGCGGTTCGTTGTCAACAGTTCGACCGTTCATCCGTTCAGTCGCTCGAGAGTCCCGTTCCAGCGTCCAGCTTCCGGAACGAATGAACCGACGAACAGAAGAACAGATGAACGCTTACGTCGCGGCTTGTCGAAGAAAAGCAGCGCGGTCCGGCTAACGGACTTGGTAGTTGTAGCGCTTCATGAGGCGGTCGTCCGCGTCCTTGCCGCGCGCGTGATCGGGGTGTTCCCGGCAGAGTCTGACGAGGGCGTCGATCGCTTCCTTCTTCATGTCGGCGCGCTCGCAGGCGTAGGCCAGCAGCCAGAGGGTTTCCGGGCGCCGCGGATCGTCGGGGTATCGATCGGCGAACTTCTCGTACATCGTCGCGGCCAACTCGGGCCGCATGGTGTTCAGATTGATGTCCGCCAGACGCAGCTGCCAGGCTTTCGACGATTCGGAGTTGGGATTCTTGTCGATCTGGGCCTGGTAGCAACCCATGGCCGCGGTGCTCAGGATGAAGAACGGGCCGAAGAGGATGAGCGCGGGAATGCCGACGAAGAGGAGGACCTTTCTGAGTTCCATGACTGCACCACCTTCGGCGCCATTCTACCACGACGGGGGCGTTCAAAAAAAGTATCAGCGCCTTCCGCCCGTTCGCCAGAAGACCGCCGCGGCGGCTTCGATGAGGAAGAGCGCCAGCGCGACCGGCAGGAAGATCGGGCGGCCCGGGCGGGTTCCCGGGGCTCGGCGCGCGGGGAGCACCGCGAGATCCTGCAGGCCCGAGAGGATCCGCCCTCCCGTGAGGCGAGCGATCCGATCGAGGGCGGCGGGGTCCGGACCCAACGCGGCGTATTCGGGGGCGTGCGGGATCGTGCACGCGGCGAGAACGCGCCCGTCGACGCGGAGGAAGGTCGTCCCGGGCTCCGCACGAACCCGTCCTTCGTAGAGGTCCTCTCCGCGACGTCGCAAGGGCGCGGGATCCGCGCGAATGGAATGGTCCGAGCGTCCGGGACAGCGCACGGAGAAGACGATGTCGCCGTCTTCGACGCGGGCGGACGCGGACGTGATGCCCGCAGCGGGCGGCGAGACGTGTTCCACGAGGCGGGTCAGGATCTGGGCGAATCCAGGCCAGTCCGCGGCCCAACCCTCCTCGAACGCGAACGTCGCGGCGGCGACGCGCCCGCGTTCGCCGAGGCCCACCGCCACGACGGGCGCATCACCGCTCGCCGCCAGAACCTGCGCCGCGTGCTTCTTCGCGCTGGCGCGGTTGATGCGCGGGAGGATGGGCCAAGGAGGCAGGCCTTTCAGGAGGGGATGGTCGCTCGTTTCGACGGAGACGTTTTCCAGCACGAGGTCGTTGCTCCGCGCGAGGGCCTCTTCCATGACTTGCGGAAGTCGAGCGAGATCGCTCGCCGGCACCAAGGCGCCGCCGAGGAGTTTCAGTTTGCGGGTGGACTCGCCCGTCGCGATGACGGTCAGCCGCGCGCCGCGCTCCGAGAGGCGCCGACCCAGGGCTTCGAGCCGGTCGTCCGTTTCCTCCGTGTCGCCGTCGGTCACGAGCACAATGCGCTTTCTGCCCGAAGGTCCCATCTCGGCCGTCTCGAGGGCATGGCTGAGGGCGGGGATGAGGAGCGTGCTGCCGCCGGGGGCGATGGAGGGCAGGGCCGCCGTTCCGCGCCGCAGCGCCACCATCGTTTCCGCGGATCCCGAGAACGCGACCAGGCCCCACAGGTCGTCCGGATGAACGAGGTCGAGCGCGGACGCGATCGCGGTCGACGCGACGTCGATCTTGCGGCGACCGAGCTCGGGCACCTCGCCGGCCATGGAGCCGGATCGGTCGAGGGCGAAGACGATCGTGCAGCGTTCCTCCGGGAACGCCCAGAGGGGCAGGACGTCCTCGAGCGGCGTTCCGGCGAAGCCGCCGAGCGCATAGGAACGCGATCCTCCCAAGACGATGAGGCCGACTCCGCGGTCTCGGGCGGCGGCGGCCGCCTCGCGGTCGAGGCGATCGATGACGACGGCGTCGAATGCCTCGGGGCGTCCTTCGGTCTCGACCGTCCAGTCTCGGGGAAAGGCGGGCGCGATGTGGGCGGGCGTACGGACGCGCGGCGCGGAGGTTCGGACGACGAGGAGGGCTTCGGCGGCGTTGTTCTCGTCACAGGCGTCGGCGATGTCGAGCGTGAGCGGAAGTCGCGAGACGGAGGGCAAATCGCGCAAGACGATCACCTGCCGCGCCGCGCCGGCGAATTCGAACGGAATGCCGTTGAGCGTGCCCCTTGCGGGTCCGTTGGACTCGAGGGTGACGCGCGCGTCGAAGCGCGAGTCGGGCGGGACGACGGCGGGCACGTCGATGGCGGCGATGCGCGCGTCGATCTCGTTCACCGGACCCGCGGGCAGGACGTGGACCGGCACGGATCGCGCGGCCGCCGCCAGCAGCGCGCGGTCGAGCGAGCCTTCGGTATCGCGGCCGTCGGTGGCGAGGATGACGTCTCCGTGTTCGCCGGCCAGCGCGACGGCCGCTTCGATGGCCGCGCCGAGATCGGTGCGATCTCGTCCGACTTCGGGAAGGGAGTCGGTGAAGGGGATGGGACGCGCTCCGGTCGCGATGAAGGCCGCGTGATCGGACGGCGCGAATCGTTTCCGATCCTGCTGGAACGCGCGCAGGGCGTCGCGCGTGCTTGCGGAATCGACGGAGCCGGACGCGTCGATGATGTAGACGCGCGATCGCCGGGCGGAGCCAAGCGGGACCGGCAGGTCGGCGATCGCCGCGATCAGCAGCGCGACGATCGCGAGGCGCAGGGCGGCGCGGAGGAGTCGTCTGGCCATGGAGTCAAAACCTCGGGTAAGGCCGGCTCGAGAGGATGAGGTTGTAGGCCCAGAACGCGTAGTCCTCGTATCCTTCCTCGTTCTGAAAAGCGAGCCAGCCCCAGGTTCCGTGGGAGGCCAGGACGCGCACGCCCTCGTTGATCAGCGCGCCGCGGCGAAGACGGATGAGGTGCGTCGCGAATGCGCGCAGGGAAGCGGGGCGCTCGGTTCTCGAGTCGGCATCGACGAATCTCAACGGGATCTCGTCCGTGATGCGCTGTCTCTCGTGAGCGGTGACGAAGATGTCGATGAACGGCCTGTGTCCGACGGAGGCCCCCAAGTACAGGAAGGGCGTCGGCCACGGGATGGAGAGCAGGTCGTTTCGGTGCCTGAAGCGAAGTTGGAAGGCGTCCCAAGCGAGTCCTTCCGGGGTCGAAGGGGCGGGCGGACGCGATGATCGGTCGTCCGGCAGGAGCAGGGTCGGGATGCCCGCGCGATGAAGCGCCTCATGAACGCGTTCGGCGGAGGAGCGATCGAGGTCGCGGGCCACGACACCGCGGCTGGTCCGCAGCCGTCGGAGGGTCGTGGATTCGGCGATGCCCGCGGCGTCGGCGGCCAATTCCGCGATCCGGCCGGCGTGCGACACGTCGTCCTCCATGCGCAGGATCGCGAAGCGGGTATGTTCTTCGCGCGCGAATTCGGAGGGAGGGAGGTCGATCGTGACGAGGGGGCGTCCCACGGTCGGGCGAGTGCCTCGGGTGCGGGAGGAAGCCAGCAGATCTGTTGGGTACGGTTCGTCGGGACCGTGTAGGCCGAACTGGGCCGGGAAGAGCAGATACTTCCAGATCGCGGCCACGCCGACGCCGGCGACGAAGCCGCCGATGTGGGCCCAATAGGCCACGCCGGCGAAGCCGAGCAGGCCGAAGGCGAGCTGCGTCAGGAACCAGATGCCCGCCCACCAGAACGCCTGGACGAGGAGGATGTCGATGAAGAATCCGAACCACAGGAGCATGCGGATGTTGTGGCGTGGAAAGAACAGTACGTAGGCGCCGACGACGCCGGAGATCGCGCCGGAGGCGCCCAGCATCGGGACGGTGGAATCGGCGAGCGTGGCGATGTGAAGGAAGGAAGCGGCCAGTCCCGCCGCCACGTAGAAGAGGAGATACAGGACGTGTCCGAGCTTGTCCTCGACGTTATCTCCGAAGATCCAGAGAAAGAGCATGTTACCCGCGAGGTGGGCGAGGTTGGCGTGCAGGAACATGCTGGTGATCAGATCGGACAGTTCGAGCCTCGCGGGGACGAGGGCGAGCGTCGCGATCACGCGAGGGGACGGTTCGGGGAAACAAAGGGCGAGGAACGTGAGGATGTTGGCCGCCAGGAGGGCGTAGTTGACGACCGGGGTCTTCTCGCGGGGATTCTCGTCGCCGATGGGAAGGAACACGGCCTTAACCCGACTTCTTCATGAAAACTGGGAGCGGCCCCGCGGCGAACCCGCGGGGTCGCCCACCATTTATGATCGCTATTGCCGCTGCTCGATCGGCGCCCACTTGAGGTCGATCGCTCCCGTGTACTCCGCCCGCGGGCGGATCAACCGATTCTGGCTCCACTGCTCGAGGATGTGCGCGGTCCAGCCGACCATGCGGCTGATGGCGAACACCGGCGTGAAGACCTCCGGCGGGATGCCCATGACGTAGTAGGTCGAGGCCGAGTAGAAATCGACGTTGGGGTAGACCTTCGTGCTGTTGCGCACGACGCGTTCGACCTCGCGGGAGATGTCGTACCAGCGCATCTCGCCGGTGAGCTTGCCGAGTTTCTCGGACCAGCGGCGCAGGACCGTGGCGCGCGGGTCTTCCGTGCGGTAGACGCGGTGCCCGAATCCCGGGATCTTCTCTTTGCGCGTGAGTTTGTCCTTGATGAAGGCCTCGACCTTGCCCGGATCGCCGATTTCCTGCAGCATCTTCATGACCTGCTCGTTGGCGCCGCCGTGGAGGGGGCCCTTGAGCGCGCCGATTGCCGACGTCACGGACGAGTACATGTCCGACAGCGTGGCGGCGGTCACGCGAGCGGCGAACGTGGAGGCGTTCAGCTCGTGATCGGCGTGCAGGATGAGCGCGACGTCCAGGGCGTCGACGAAGTCCGGGCTCGGCTCCTTGCCTTGGAGGGTGTAGAAGAAATTGTAAGCGACGGACTCGCCGGCCTTCGGCTTGATGGGTTCGAGTCCGCCGCGGATGCGCTGGTGAGCGGTGATGATGCAGCCGATGCGGGTGGTCAGCCGGATCGCCTTGCGCAGGCAGGCGTCGAAGGAGGTGTTGCCGCTGTCGGGATCCCAGTGGCCGAGGCTCGAGATGGCGGTGCGCAGGACTTCCATCGGGGTGGCCTGTTTGGGGAGGAGGCGCAGGATCTGAACTGTTTCGTCCGGCAGCTCGATGGAGGCGCCGAACGTAGAGCGGAAGGCCTCGTACTCGCGCGGTCCGGGGAGGCGTCCGTACCAGAGGAGGTAGGCGACCTCCGAGAACTCGGAGTGTTCCGCCAGGTCCAGGATGTCATATCCGCGATAGATGAGGCGTCCCTTGACGCCGTCGATGAAGCAGACGGAGGACGTGGTCGCGACGACGTCTTCCAGGCCTTCCTTGAACTTCTGGGTCGCCGTTTGCGGTTTGGCCGCTTCGCTCATGGGCGTTTCCTTAAGCAGTAGGTAGTGTGGCGGAGGCGCATGGGAATCGAACCCACCTTCCAGCTTGTGACCGGAACCTCGGGTTTGAAGCCCGGGGGGCCCACCAGGTGCCCGTCCGCCTCCGGATGTCAAACCTGGGCCGAGACCCAGGGTGCCAAGCGCCACTGTAGCGGGGTTTGCGATCAAGTCAAGGAACGGTGACCACCGATTACGCGGATTAGACGGATATGCGCGGATTATGGCAAGATGAGGCGATGAATAGTTGGAAAGACTATTCCTAGCGCGTCCCAGCCCGCGAGACTACCCTTTCTCCATGACCCCGGCGGCTTCCGGCAACTACACGTTCACCTGGATCGACTGGGCCGTCGTCATCGGCTACCTCGCCTTCACGACGATCCTCGGCGCGAAGCTGAGCGGCCGGCAAGCCACGATGCGGGATTTCTTCCTCGGCGGACGCCGCCTTCCGTGGTTCGCCGTCGCCGGCTCGATCATCGCCACCGAGATCAGCGCGGTGACGTTCGTGACCGTGCCCGCGATGCTCTACGCCGAGAAGGGCAACTTCACGTACCTGCAGCTGGGCCTCGGGACGATCCTCGCGCGCATCATCGTCGGCTATTGGTTCGTGCCCGCCTTCTACGAACGCGAAATCTACAGCCCGTACGACTACATGGGACAGCGCCTGGGGCCGCGCGTGAAGCAGGTGGTCACGGGCCTGTTTCTCCTCGGCCAGCTGCTCGGCCAGGGCGTGCGCGTGTACCTGACGGCGATCGTGCTGCACGTGGTGACCGACGGACGGCTGAGTGTGGACGTGTCGATCTGGGTCATCGGCCTCGTGTCGATCGGATGGACGCTCATGGGCGGCATCGCCACCGTCATCTGGACCGACGTGATGCTCTTCCTGCTCTTCTTCGGCGGCGCGATCGTCTCGATGCTCTTCATCGCCGGCCACGTGCCGGGCGGGTGGAGCGAGATCATCGCGAACGCGGCGAGCGTGGACAAGTTCAAGCTCCTGGATTTCTCGACGGAGCCGACGCTGGCGTTCACGTTCTGGTGCGGCCTGATCGCCAGCACCTGGGGCAGCCTCAACGCGTACGGCACGGACCAACTCCTGGCGCAGCGGATGTTCTGCTGCCGCGGCGAACGCCCCGCGCGCCGGGCCATCATCGCCAGCAGCGCGGGCCTCCTCGTCACTGTCACGTGCATGATGGTCGGGATCGGACTCTACAGCTACTACAAGCACTTTCCGCTGTCGCCCGCCGACGCGGCCGACGTCGCGCAAGAAGGCAGCCGCATCTTTCCGAAGTTCATCGTCCGCGTGATCCCGCCGGGGCTGACGGGGCTGATCGTCGCCGCCATCTTCGCGGCCGCCATCTCGAGCCTCGATTCGGTCCTCGCGGCGATGAGCCAGACGTTCGTCTCCGCGTTCCTGCCTCCCAAGACGCCGGAGCGGCGCGCGATGGCGGTCTCGCGTGCGCTCATCGTCGTGTTTGGAGTGGTGTTGAGCGGTATGGCCTACGTCGCGATCGAGGCGAAGAAGGCCTACGCGGACATCCTCAACCTCGCGCTGGCGATGGCAGGCTACACGGGCGGGGCGATGCTGGCGGGCTTCATGCTCGCGTTCCTGAAGATCCGCGTGAACGATCTCGGACTCGTGTGGTCGGCCCCGCTTTCCGTCGTGGCGGTGTTCGCGGTCGCGTGGAAGCAGCCTTGGGCGATCTTCGCGTGCTGGGCCGCCTGCGCCGTTCTCCTGGGGCTATGGATCACGGCGGTGGCGCGTTCGCCCGGACGCTATCGCTGGAAGACGCCGATCTTCCTGTTGGGCATCGGGACGGTCGTGACGCTGCAGCTCCATTTCGTGCCGATCGCGTGGCCCTGGTACATCCCCATCGGATCGATCGTCGCCTTCGTGTGGGGATGGTGGTTGGCGGATCGCGCACCATGATGACGGTCGGCATCGATGCGGGCGGGACGTTCACCGACTTCGTCGTCTTCGACGGGCGGACGCTGCGCACGCACAAGGTGCTGTCGTCGCGGCGCGATCCGGCCGGCGCGGTCGCGGCGGGTATCGCGCAGCTGGAGTTGCCCGAGGACGCCACGCTCGTGCACGGTACGACGATCGCGACGAACGCGTTCCTCGAGCGGCGGGGTGCCCGCGTGGCGCTCGTGACCACGCGGGGGTTCGAGGACCTCATCGAGATCGGCCGGCAGACGCGCGGGGCGTTGTTCGATCTGGAGTGGGAGAAGCCGGCGCCTTTGGTGCCTCGCGCGCGGCGTTTCGGCGTCGATGAACGGATCGGTCCGGACGGACGCGTGGTGCGCGCGCTCGACGCGCGGGCGTTGAAGCGGTTGCCCCACGATGTCGACGCGATCGCGATCTGCTTCCTCCATTCGTATCGCAATCCCGCGCACGAGGAGAGGGCCGCGCGTGCGTTGAAAGGGCGGCGGTTGTCGGTGTCGTCGCGCATCGTGCCGGAATATCGCGAATATGAACGGTTGGCCACGACCGTGCTCAACGCATACGTCGCGCCCATCATGGAGGAGTACCTCGACGGGTTGCCGCGGCGAGTTTGCATCATGGGCAGCGCCGGCGGGCAGATGAGCGCGCGCGACGCCGCGGAGAGGCCGGTCCATACGTTGCTCTCGGGTCCCGCGGGAGGAGCGGTCGCGTTGGACGCGCTGTGTCGCGAATTGGGGGTCGAGCGCGCGATCGGACTGGACATGGGCGGCACGTCTACGGACGTGTCGTTGTTCGACGGCGGGGTCGGGGTAACCAAGGAAGGGACGCTCGGTGGGTTTCCGATCCGCGTGCCCATTCTGGAAATCCATGCGGTCGGCGCGGGCGGAGGGTCCATCGCGCGAGTGGACACGGCGGGGGCGCTGCGGGTCGGGCCGGAGAGCGCCGGCGCGGAGCCCGGCCCGGCGTGTTACGGGCGCGGCGGCGCACGGCCGACGGTGACGGACGCGAACGTGGCGTTGGGGCGCATCGCGCCCGATCTGTTCTTCGGCGGCCGGTTGCGGTTGGACGTCTCAGCGGCGCGGCGCGCGCTGGGAGCCATCCCCGCGGAGGCGGTCGTCGAGGTGGCGAATGCCGGGATGGAGCGGGCGATGCGCGTGGTGAGCGTCGAGCGTGGACACGATCCGGAGGACTTTTGGTTGGTGGCGTTCGGAGGCGCGGGGCCGCTGCACGCGTGCGACCTGGCGGCGCGCATGAACCTGAAGGGGGCGATCATCCCGCGCTGGCCGGGGTTGTTCTCCGCGTTGGGCATGGTGCTGGCGGATCAGGTGATAGAGCGTTCGCAGAGCGTGCTCGGTGTGGATGTGGAGTCCGCATTTCGCCGTCTCGAGAGGGGGTTGCCGGGCAGGCTCGATCGATTCGTCGATGCGCGCTACGAGGGGCAGTCGTACGAGCTTCGAGTGCCGTGGCCGATGGGGGATTTCCATGCGGCGCATCGGCGGCGATACGGTTATGCGCGACCGGAGGCGCCGATCGAGATCGTGAACGCGATCGTGCGGTCGGTGGTGCGGACGCGGAAACCGGCGTTCGAGCGTCTTGCGCGCGGAACGGGGCGGCCGCGTCCGGTGCGGCGCGGGTGCTATGAGCGGACGCGGTTGCGCGCGGGCGATCGCATCGACGGTCCCACGATCGTGATGGAGGACAACGCGACGACGTATGTGGCGCGCGGATGGCGCGCGCGTGTGGATGCCGTGGGGAGTTTGTGGTTGACGCGATGAACGACTTCCGACTCGAAGTCTTCAAGCACCTCTTTGCCTCGGTGGCGGATGAGATGGGGGCCACGTTGGGGCGGTCCGCGCTCTCGGTGAACATCAAGGAGCGGAAGGACTATTCGTGCGCGGTTTTCGACGCCGAAGGGGGCATGATCGCGCAGGCGGCGCACATCCCGGTGCATCTGGGATCGATGCCGATGTCGGTGACGGCGGCGATTCGCGCGCATCGGTTTCGGCCGGGCGAGGTCGTCATCCTGAACGATCCCTATCGTGGCGGTACGCACTTACCCGACGTGACGCTCGTGCGGCCCGTGTTCATCGAAGGGCGCCTGCGATTCTTCACGGCGTGTCGCGCGCACTTCTCGGACATCGGCGGCATGACGCCGGGGTCGATGCCGCTGTCGCGGGATCTGCACCAGGAGGGGCTGGTGATCCCACCGTTGCCCCTGACGCCGGAGGTGCGGGCGATCCTGCTGGCGAATCTGCGCATGCCGCGGGAGGTGGAAGGCGACTTGGCGGCGCAGGAGGCGTGCACGGAGATCGGCGAGCGGCGGTTGGTGGGGTTGGCGCGCCGGTACGGGACGGCGGAGCTCTTGCGGCGCGGTCGGGCGCTGCAGGATTACGCGGAACGGTGGATGGTGGACGCGATCCGTCGCATACCCGCCGGGCGCGTCACGTTCGAGGACGCGTTGGACGACGACGGGGTGGACGCGGGTCGCGTGCCGATCCGCGTGTCGATCGAGCGGCGAGGCCGAAGGGCGGTGGTGGACTTCACGGGGTCGGCGCCGCAGGCGCGCGGCAACGTGAACGCGGTGGAGGCGGTGACGGTATCGGCGGTGCTGTATTGCTTCCGATGTTTGGTGCGGGAGGAGATTCCGTTGAACGCGGGCGCGGCGCGGCCGATCCGGATCATCGCGCCGGAAGGGACGGTGGTGAACGCGAGACCTCCCGCGGCGGTGGCGGCGGGGAACGTGGAGACGTCGCAGCGGATCGTCGACGTGGTCTTCGGGGCGCTGGCGAAGGCGCTTCCGGGGCGCATTCCGGCGGCGAGCCAGGGGACGATGAACAACATCTCATTCGGCGGCGCGGGGTTCGCGTACTACGAGACGATGGCGGGGGGCGTGGGGG
>JACPRB010000180.1 GCA_016190155.1 Planctomycetota bacterium | reverse complement strand
TGTCCATCGTGGCCATGGCCAGCCCCGCGCCGTTCACCATGCAGCCGATGTTGCCGGGCATCGACACGTACGACAGCCCGGCGGCGTGCGCCTCGTGCTCCAGCGGATCTTCCTCCGCCACGTCGCGCATCTCCGCGATCTCGGGCTGCTTCTTGAGCTCGATCGCGCGGTCGTCGATCGACATCTTCGCGTCCAGCGCGATGACCTTGTCCTGCCGGGTCACCACGAGCGGATTGATCTCGAGGAGGCTGCAGTCGCGCTCGACATACATTTTCGAGAGCGCGGTGGCCATCGCGGCGAATTGCTTGAAGGCGTCGCCGTTGAGCCCCAGCCCGTAGCCGAGCAGGCGCGCCTGGAACGGGCGCAGACCGTACGCGACGTCGTAGGCCTGGCGGAGGATCGCCTGCGGGTTGCGTTTGGCGACCTCCTCGATCTCGACGCCTCCCTCGGCGCTGGCGATCATGACGGGCTTGCCGAGCTTGCGGTCGAGGACGCAGCCGAGATAGAGCTCGCGGGCGATGTCGCAGCCGGCTTCGACGTACACCTTTCGGATGAGCCGCCCCTGAGGGCCGGTCTGGACGCTCACCAGAATACCGCCGAGCATCTTCGCGGCGAGCGAGCGCGCTTCGTCGGCGGACTTGGCAATCTTGACGCCGCCTTGCACGCGGAGCGTCTTGAGGTCCTTCTCGTAGATCGCGCCCTTGCCCCGGCCGCCGGCGTGCGTTTGCACCTTCACGGCTACGACGGGGGAAGCAAGTGCTCGGTAGGCTTCGGCGGCTTGATCGGGGGTCTCGGCGAGCCGTCCCGGCAAGACCGGAACGGCGGTGCGGCTAAGGATTTGTTTGGCCTGGTACTCGTGGAGGTTCATTTTTCGATTCCGCAGGCTTTCGGTTGAGAGGTTGGATGCCGCCCTTCATGCTGGGCTGCGTGATCTTCTCGTCCATGATCCGGCCTTGCTCGAACTTCACGACCTTGCGGACGGGGATGAGGTACTCCTGTTGCGGCGCCCGCGGGTTGCGGGCCTTTCGTTCGCGCTGCTCGACCACTTTGAAGACGCCGAAGTTGCGCAGCTCGATCTTGTCGCCCCGCAGCAGGGCGTCGAGGATCAGGTCGAGCGTCCCCTGCACGATGCGGCGGGTCTGCGCGATCTCTTCTTCGTGCTTCTCGGCCAGGGTGCGGACGATGTCGTTTTTGGTGAGCGTGCCCATAAGGTGTCTCATTACAACAGTCAACTCCCGAGCGGTCAAGCACTTGCGCGAGCGGGCCTCAAGCCTCCCCCATTACGTCGCGCATCGAGTAGAGCCCCGGCTTGGCTTTCGCGACCCACAAGGCCGCGCGCAACGCCCCCTTGGCGAAGATGTCGCGCGAACTGGCCCGGTGGATGATCTCGATCGAATCGCCGAGGGAGCCGAAGAGGACGCGGTGCTCGCCCACCACGTCGCCGGAGCGCACCGACGAGATGTTCGCCGCGCGCCCCGTCGCCCGCCGGATTTCCTCCGCGAGCGTCTTGGCGGTTCCGCTGGGCGCGTCTTTCTTGAAGCGGTGATGCGTCTCCACGATGTCCAGGTCGTATTCCGGTCCGAGGAGTTTCGCGACCTCCGCCGCGATGCGGGAGAGGACGTTGACGCCCACGCTCATGTTGGAGGAGAAGACGATCGGGAGGGTCTCGGCCGTCTCGGCGATGCGCCCTTTCTGGGCCTCCGTGAAGCCCGTGGTGCAGATCACGGCGGGGATCTTCCGGCGCGCGCATTCCGCCAGCCGATCGAGCGCCGCGTCGGGCGACGAGAAATCGATGAGCACTTCCGCGCGGCCGCCCCATCCGGTCGTCACGCGGACTCCCGTGGGGGCCCGTCCCAGGAACTCCCCGTAATCCCGGTCGAGCCCGGGGAAGTCGCGCGCCTCGAGCGGTTCGACGACCGAGAAGGTCGGATCCGCGATCGCCAACCGGCCTACGGCGAGACCCATTCGCCCGCACGCGCCGTTGATCGCGATCTGGAGGCTCATTTCTCGAGTTCCGCCAGGACCAAGTCGACGTCCACGTGCTTGGTGACGAGTTCCTCCGCGCGGCGCAGCCGTTCTCCTTCGCTCGAGGAGAGCCGGTAGGGAGTGGAGTGGATCATGGAGGCGAGGCTGTAAGCGTCCAGTTCCACTTGGATGGCGGGCACGCGGGTCCGTTTCAGCAGCGCTACGAGCCTGGGATCCGGCGCATGTTTGCCGGCAAAGATGACGCCTTGCAGGCGGAAATCCTGCTTGATCTCCGCCAGGACCGAGGCCAGCGACGCGAGGAGGATATCCTCGCGGTCCGACGGACACAGCAGCGTCACGGTCCCTTGCAGGAGATCCAGCGTGGTGGCCACGGAGTGCGCGCCCAGGACGAAGCGCCCGAGCTTTCCGTTGAGCTGAGCGCCGCCGTTGAGCACCTTTCCGTGAAACTCCTCCAGCAGGCCGCGCATCGTCGGGCGGGCCAGGTCTTGATCGTACGGGATCGCGCCCAGGAGCTTCAGATTCATCGATTCCAGGACCGGCTTCATGAAGGATTTGATGCGGTCGAATTCGTGCGGGTAGACCTTGTTGACGATGACGCCGACGACCGGCACGCCGGCCTGATCGTAGTAGCACTTGTTGAGGATGACCTCGTCCGTGGGTTGTCCGACCCCTCCGCTGGAAATGATGATGACGCGGGCGTCGAGGAACTTGGCGATGAAGGAGTTCGACAGCCCGAAGGCCGCCCCGGTGGCGGCGTTGCCGCTGCCCTCGATGAGGACGAACTCGCGGTTCGAACCGACCTTCTGGAGACCGCACTTGATGCGCTCGAGGACGTGGTCGTGCCCCTCCTTGGTCATCAGATCCGTCGGGAATCCTTCCAGCACGACCGGGGCCATGTCCGTCAGCGGCGCATGCAGTTCGCACGCCTCCCGCATCAGCGTCGCGTCCGCGTCCATCCGGTTCTCGCCGATCTCGACGTTGCCGTGCCCGATGGGCTTCATGTACGCAACGCGCCGGCCGCGCCGCGACAGCGACAACCCCAAGCCGAGCGCGATGACCGTCTTGCCTTGATGGTGGCCTGTCACGCTGAGAAAGAGGTTCTTCATCTCGTTAAGCTTCCCTCGGTGCGAGACGTGCACTCTAGCATTCTCAGTACCGAGTATCGAGTACCCGGTGAGGGCGTTCATTCGTTCCGGAAGCTGAACGGTTACGATCCTCGATACTGGGTACTGCTTGCGACTTGGACGGTGTTCCTTATACTGTCGGTGTCGCGGGAATCGCGGAATGCCTCAGCATCTGACGGTTCGGGATTTCGACCTCGGCTGCACGCTGGAAAGCGGGCAGTTCTTCCGCTGGGACAAGGCCGACGGCGTCTATCGCGTCACCCGAGGCGAGTTCACCTTTCGCGTCTGGCAGGAGGGGGAACGCCTCTATTACACCGATGTCCCCGCCGCGTTCATCCGGTACTTCTTCTCCCTCGATCACGACCTGCCGGCCGTCGCTTGCTCGATCGATCGCGATCCCTTCATGCGCGAGGTCCTGCGGCGTTACTGGGGTCTTCGGCTGCTGAGGCAGGATCCGTGGGAGTGCACCGCCGCGTTCGTCACGTCCATCGCCTCGAACATCCCGCGGATCACCCGCAATGTCGAGGATATGGCGCGGGCGTTCGGCAGGGAGGTGCCGTGCGGCGGCCAAGTGGCCCGGCAGTTTCCGCGTCCGGTCCAGATGGGCGGCGAACGGGAACTGCGCCGATTGCGGCTGGGCTTCCGGGCGCGCTACCTCCATGACGCCGCTCGATTGGCGCAAGCGGGGCTCCTCGACGAAATCGCCGGCCTGCCGTCTCATGAGGCGCGCGAGACGCTGATGGTGATCCCGGGGGTCGCGGAGAAGGTCGCCGATTGCGTCCTGCTCTTCGCGTACGGCCATCTGGGGGCCTTCCCCGTCGATACGTGGATCCGAAAGGCGATGATTCGGATCTACTTCGGCGGCCGCCCGACGACGGATCTGCGGATCCGCCGCTTCGCCGAGCAGTACTTCGGGCGTTACGCGGGCTACGCGCAACAGTACCTCTACATGTACGCGCGGCAGAACTGGGAGGAGATCGAGGGAAGGGGGTCGTTCGATCGCGACTCGGCGACGGCGATGCCCGGAATCAATCCTCGGGTCGCGGTCCCAGGCGTACCTTGACCTTACGTTCCTCCCCCCGGCGGCGGATCAGGAACTCCACTTCATCGCCTTCGAAGTAGGAACCGATGAGGCCGATCGCCTCCTCCATGGCTGCGATCGGGACGCCGGCCACTTCGACGATGACGTCTCCCGTCTGCATCCCCGCCTTCTCGGCCGCGGTGTCCTTGATCACCTGGGTGATGGCCACGCCCTTGTCGCCCGTCTGGATGTTGACTCCGAAGAACCCCTTCTTGCGCACGCGCGCCATGCCGCCCGCGGTGGGGCCCCAGATCTTCACCTGATAGTCATGGGCGGCGGTCGCGAACCAACGGGCGTCCGGTCCGAGGGCGAGCCCGAAGATGCTGGAGCTGTGATGTTTCAGCTCGGCGAGCCGACGGCCGGTGGCGGCCTCGAGAATGAGCGTCGTGCGTCCGCCCGCGGAGATGAGGTGACGGCGGTCCGGCGCGAAAGACAGCCCGTACACGCCCGCGCTGTGTCCGCGGACCGTCCAGAGTTCCGCTTCCGTGGCGACATCCCACAGGCGGACGATTCCGTCCGCGCCTCCTGCGGCGATGCGCCGCCCGTCGGGCGAGAACGCGACCGTCAGCATCGCCACGGTGGGCACCGGCAGGGAATGTTCTTCGAGCCCGGTCTCCACTTTCCAGATCCTGACCGTTCCGTCGTGGGAGCAGGAGGCCAGTCGGCGCCCGTCCGGGCTCCACGCGATGCCGGACACCACGTTCATGTGGCCGGCGAATGTCTGAACTTCGGTCTCCGTCCGCACATCCCACAGGCGCACTACCTGGTCGGCGCCGACGCTGGCGAGGCGTTGGCCGTTCGGGCTCCAGGCCACGTTGTAGACGCAGGAACTGTGCCCCATCAGCGTCTTTGTCTCGTTCCAGGTTCGCGTGTCGAAGGCCCGGATGATTCCGTCCGCGCCGGCGGTGGCCAAGAGGCGGCTGTCGGGGCTGAAGGCCGCGGCATAGGCGATGTTGGCGTGGCGCGTGAC
>JACPRB010000178.1 GCA_016190155.1 Planctomycetota bacterium | reverse complement strand
GCGCCCGCGCGGAGAGTAGGCGCGCGCCGGTGGCCTCGATGCGCGCGATGGCCGGCTCGAAATCGTCCACGTACAAGTAGATCTCCGTGCCCGAGATCGCGCCTTCGGGGACCGCCGCCGGCGTGTGACCCACGTTGCGCGCGAAACCCTGCCGGACATAGACACCCAGTCCACTGCCGTCGGGAAGCTCGAACTCCACGTACGCCGGCACTTCCACGCGCGTGGTCCAGCCGAACACCTCGCGGTAGAATCGCGTCGAACGCTCGAGATCCGAGACCGCCAGGATCGTCAGCACGTGTCTCGGGGGTGCGTGTGCCGAGGGTGAGCGCGTCGCGCCGAGACCCGCCAGCACGCCGTCCTCCAGAAAGAAGAACGGCGCGACGCCCCGCGTGTCGATCGTGGCGTCGACGACGCGGCCGAAGATGCACATCTCCTGTCCGAACTCCTGGACGCCGGCGAACTCGCACTCCAGATGCGCCCGGCACTCGGCGATCCGCGGCGGGCGCACTCGCGCGGCCGGGATCGGCGTGAGGCCCGTCCGGGCGAACCGTTCCGAACCCGTCCCCGCCTGTCCCGTGCCGATCTTCCAGCACTGGGCCGCGAGGTCTTCGCCGGGGATGTTGATCACGAACTGGCGCGTCTCGAGAGCATTGCGTGCGGTGACGTGTCCCAAGTTGCAGCCGAACATGACGACCGGCGGCGGCCCGAGCGCGGCCATCGCGAAGTAGGACTTCGGCGCCACGTCGACCGCCCCCGACGGATCCTGCGTCGTCACCAACACGACCTGGCCGGGAAGCGGCGACGGCTTCCATCCATGCTTCTCCAACGCCAGCGAGACCTTCACGTCAGACCTCCAAGCTGTAGTTGCGCTTGGCGGCATCCTGCGATACCTTTCCGTCGCGCACATCCCGGCGCACCCGCTCCGGATCGCGCTCGCGCGGATCGCCGTACCCGCCGCCACCCGGCGTACACAGCGTCACGACGTCGCCCGCCTTGAGCGTGTCGATCCCCTTCGACTTAGCGCGTTCTCCGTTGATGTACGTCGCCCCCATCGCGCCGTCCTTTCCGCCGAGGATCCCGAACGGCGGGAATTTCTGCCGGTCGGCGTACCGCGAGAAGGTCATCTCCGTGAGCGCGCGGATGTCCCGCCGAAGCGCCAGCGCCCCGCGCGTGCGGCCCGCGCCGCCGGAGTCCGCGATGAACTCGTAGCGCTCGATGCGGATCGGGTGCTCCAGTTCCTCCGCCTCGACGGGCGTGTTCATGAAGCGCGCCAGGTGCGAGTCCTGCCCGTCGCGCCCGTCCTTCGACGGCCGCGCGCCACAGCCGCCGCCCTGGATGTCGATGCAGACGAAGCGCCGCCGCGTCCCCGGCAGGTATCCGCTGAACGCGTTGGTCATGATGTTGCCGTGCGAGCCCGCGGTCACCTTTCCCGGCAGCGCCCGCGCCAGCGCGCGGAACGTGGCCTCGGAGATCTTCTGCGACGTGTTCGTGCGCGCCTGCACCGCCGCGGGGAGGAGGGGATTGACCACCAGGCCCGGAGCCGCCTCGACGCGGAACGGCCGGTAGCAGCCGGAGTTGGGCGGCACGTGCGGGTCGAGCACCGTGATGAGCGCGTAGTACACCGCCGCGTGCGTCGTCGCGATCGGGCAGTTGACGTTGCCGCGCACCTGCGGGCTCGTCCCCTCGAAGTCGATCGTCGCGGAGTCGCCCTTCTTGCGCACGTTCACGACGATGCGGATCGGCTTGTCCTCGATGCCGTCGTCGTCGACGAAGTCCTCGCCGGTGTACGTGCCGTCGCGGACTTCTTTGAGGCTCTCCCGAATGCGCCGTTCCGACTGCTCCATAAGCGTCGCGGTGGCGGCCTCGACCGTCTCGACGCCGTACCGCGTGAACGTTTCCTGGAGCCGCCGGACACCGACGTTGCCCGCGGCCACCTGCGCGCGCAAATCGCCGAGGGTCTTGTCGGGCACGCGGATGTTCGCGCGCAGCAGATTGAACAGATCGTCCACCTCGCGGCCCGCGCGGCACAGCTTCACCATCGGCAGCCGCAGTCCCTCTTGGAAGATTTCGGTGAGCCCGCCGGCCACCGTGCCGGGGGCGGAGCCGCCGACGTCGGAGTGGTGCGCGATGCTCCCGACGAAGCCCTCGAGGCGCCCCTTGAAGAAGACGGGCGAGAAGGTCTGCAAGTCCGTCAGGTGCTGCCCGCCGAGATAGGGGTCGTTGGAGAGGACGACGTCGCCCTCCTCCCAGTCGTTGAAGCGCCGCACGAGCTCGCGCATCGTGATCTCGAATCCCGTCAGGAGCATGGGGGCGTGGTGGCCCTGCGCGATGGTGCGCCCGTCGCGATCGAAGACGGCGCACGTGATGTCCATGATCTCCTTGATGACGGTGGAGCGGGAGGTGCGCACGAGCGTGTAGCCCATCTCGTCGGCGATCGATTCCAGTCGGTAGCGGATGACCTGCGTGGTGACCGGGTCGGCCTTCAGCGGCGCGCCCCCGCGTCGATCAACAGGTTTCCGATCGCGTCTACGCGCAGCGACGTTCGCGGCGGCACGACCGTGCATGAGATCTCCTCCTCGACCACAGCGGGCCCTTCAATGACGTTGCCGGCCTTGAGGCGGTTTCGTTCGTAGATGCGCGACTCGGCGAACCCGGTCCCGTCGAAGCAGACGCGGCGGAGGCCCTTGAGCGCGTCTTTGGCGGGCGCGCCGCCGCGCGCGGGCTTGGGCGGCCGGATTTCCGGCGAGAGGCCGATGGCGGTCACGCGGACGTTTACGAAGACCGATTTCTCGTCCACGGCCTTGAACGCGTAGATGCGCTCGTGCAGGCGGTTGAACTCGTCGAGGATCCTCTTCACGTCGAGGTCGGTGAGCCGCGTCTTGCGCGTCACGGGGACGTTGAGCTCGTACGACTGGCCTTCGAAGCGCAGGTCGGCGCTCCAGAGGATCTTGCGGTCGCGCTCGCCGATGCCGTCCTCGTCGAGCTCCGCCTGGCCGCGGCGCTCCAGCTCGAGGAAGATCTTCGTCAGGCGCGCGGGATCGACGTCCGTCTCCTTGAGCATGATCGTCTTGGCGAAGTCGTGTCGGGTGTCCGCGACGAGGAGTCCGAACGCGGAGAACGCGCCGGGGAAGGGCGGCACGATCACGCGTTTCATGTCGAGCTCTTCGGCGAGGTCGACGGCGTGCAAGGGGCCGGCGCCGCCGAACGCCATGAGCGAGAACTCGCGCAGGTCATAGCCGCGCTGCACGGTGCAGCAGGAGATGCCGCGGGCCATGTTGGCGTTCACGACGCGCAGGATGCCGTGCGCGGCCTGCTCCAGGGAGAGCCGCAGCGGCTCGCCGAGGCGCTTGCGGATGGCCTCGGCCGCGCGGTCCTTCTGGAGCTTGATCTCGCCGCCGAGGAAGTAGTCGGGGCTGATGCGGCCGAGGACGACGTTGGCGTCGGTGACGGTCGGTTCCTCGCCGCCGCGGCCGTAGCAGACGGGGCCGGGCATCGCGGAGGCGCTTTGGGGGCCGACGTTGAGGGCGCCTCCGCGGTCGATCCACGCGATCGAGCCGCCGCCGGCGCCGATGACGTTGACGTCGTCCATCGCGATCTTGATGGGGAAGCCGTCGAACTTCGACTCGGTGGTGACGTGCGCGAGTCCTTCGGCGATGGGGGTGATGTCGAAGGAGGTGCCGCCCATGTCGACGGAGACGACGTGGGATTCGCCGGTGAGGCGCGCGAGGAAGGCGGCGGCGGTGGCGCCGCCGGCGGGGCCGGAGTTGACGAGGTTGACCGCGCGGCCTTTCGCGGCGGAGGCGCGCATGGCGCCGCCGTTGGCCTGGATGAGCCGGAGTTCGGTTTGGGGATAGCGTTCCTCGAGGCGCTGCGAGAGGCGTTCGACGTATCCTTCGACGATCGGGGCGAGGTAAGCGCTGACGACGACGGTGGAGGTGCGTTCGAACTCGCGGAACTCCGGGCAGACGTCCGAGGAGAGCGAGACGAAGAGGTCCGGCAGTTCGCTCTGGAGGATTTCCCGGGCGCGGCGCTCGTGGTCGGGTTTGAGGAACGAGAAGAGGAACGAGACGGCCACGGATCGGACGTCCTCTTGTCGGAACACGGCGGCGGCGCGGCGGACGGAGTCTTCGTCGAGGGGCGTCACGACGGCGCCGTCGCTGCCGACGCGTTCGACGGCTTCGAGGCGGAGGGCGCGCGGGACGAGCGGTTCGGGGTTGTCGACGTTGAAGTCGTAGAGGCCGGCGGCGGGGCGTTGGACGCGGCCGATCTCGAGGACATCGCGGAAGCCGGCGGTGGTCAGGAGGCCGGTCTTGACGCCCTTTCGTTCGAGGAGGGCGTTGGTGCCGATGGTGGTGCCGTGGACGATGAGGCGGGGCCGGCCGCCGGCGGCGCGCAGGAGTTTATCGACGCCGGTGAGGACGCCTTCGGAGGGGTCTTGGGGCGTGGTGGTGGTTTTGCGCACGGTAAGGCGGCCGCGGTCGTCGATGCCGATGAGATCGGTGAAGGTGCCGCCCACGTCGATGCCGATGCGCATAGCGGTGGGGGAGGATACTGGAAACCGGGGCGGGGTTCAATGGTTCGGACGTTCGCCGGTTCATGAGTTCAGCGGTTCATCCGTTCCTACTCCGCTTCCTCGTCCAGATCGTGCGCAGGTTCCCAGGGCGGGTATTTCTCGATGAGCGGTTGAAGTTCAGGACGCTGCGCGGCCAGTTCCGTGAAGGCGCGCTTCATGTCGGGGTCGGGAAAGCGCGCGAGCCCTTGGAGAATGGTCTCGACGACGTTCGTATCTTTCTCGATCCTGAGCGCCGGCAGGAGGATCTCCTTCGATTGGAGCATGAACGCTTTGGCGGCGCTGTCCTGGGGTTGCTCTGCCCGATGCGGCAGCAGGAGATATGCAGCGGCGCGACGCGCCGCCGCGGAGGAAGTTGAGGTGAGTGTCTCGCGCGCCCACCGCGTTTCGTCGGCTTGAGGGATGCTCGTGCGGCTGCTCGCCGCCTTGGCAAGATATAGCAGCATAGTGTCATCCGGCTTCTCTTTGGCAGTCTCTTGGCGCAGGCGCGCTGCGAGCGCTGCGTCCATTCGCGTCGCAAACGCGATCTTCGCGGACTGGAATCTCGAATCGTTGTAGAGCCGATCGAGATTCTCCAGGATCTCGATCGTCGTGCCGCGAGGCTCGTTCCATTGCTCCAGAGCAAGGATGGCTTTTTCGACCACCGCTTTCCTGACGACCTCGTGTCTTGTTGCAAAGAGGAACCAGTAGAGGTGTGCTCGCAGCGCAGGCTCACGTACGGAATCCAAGAGCGAGATCACGACTCCCTGCAGGGCGGGGTCCCGGCGCGAAGCTACCTCGAGGATCGCGCGGATGCGCAAGCCGATCGGCTGCTTCGAGTCATACGCGAGATCGAGCATCACGTGGGCGCCCTGAGGCCCATGCTGATCAAGCCCTTCCATGAGTGAGTCGATTCGATTTGTTTCCTCACGGATAAGGGCGTCTTGTTCTTCCTCGGGCAGCGTGAAGTAAAGCCGCTGCGCGAACGGGTCACGGGTGCTCCCTCGCTCCAGGCAAATCCTCCGAATGTCCTCTCTGAAGCGGGATGCGTGTTGTTTGATGAACGCGATGGCCACCTCGCCTTCTTCGTACAGGAGCGAGAGTCCTCCTTCTTCGTCCACCAGTCGCCGGAGGTGTTCGACGTGTCGCCGGAACTGCTCCTCGAGTGGGACTTCGTCCTGGCCCTCGGCGGAATCCGGGAGCTCAGCGGCTTCCGGAGCGGTCTTTTCGTGGGCCGGCGGCCCTTCGGCTTGTCTTGGCTCAGGCGGAGGCATCGGTTGCGGAGACGAGCCAGGATTCGAAGGCCGGGCGTGGGGCCACAGGCTCGCTCCCACGAGCAAGAGAAGCAGCAGCGCCGCGGCGGTGCCTGCGATGAGCGGGCGCCTCATGGGGGGAGTATGACAGGGACCACCGTTCGGATCAATGCCAGGACTCCCCAGCGGCGCCCCGGGGCGCCTGATCATTCGGTGGAAGTATCAAATGGGCGAGCTCTTCGAGGATGTCCTGGATGGACCGGGCACAATGAACGCGGTCGCTTTCGCTTGCCGGGCTTGAACGAAGATGAGCTCGCGGACCTCACGGGCCAATGATATCCAGCAGTCCTTCCAGAATGCGCTCGATGTCCTCCTCGGGCAGGCGGCCCAGCTTCTTTCCAAGCCGCTCCGTGGAGAGGGTGCG
>JACPRB010000201.1 GCA_016190155.1 Planctomycetota bacterium | reverse complement strand
GGTGCGCACGATATAGCCGGCGTCCGCGTGCCGCCCCGTCGCCAGCGTCAGGCCTTCCAAGGCGATCATCGTGTCGCGGCTCCAGTCCGTGAACCCGTGATATCCGGCGATGATGGTGCGCACCTCGTCGCCGGTCGCGCGCGCCCAGGCCATGTCGGCCAACCGGGTGTGCGGCGTGATGATGAACTGGTCGGCCGCCAAGACGAGTTCCGCGGCGGGATCCCGACGCGCCGGCTCGGGCGCCATTTCGATGAGGCGCCGGCGCCGGGCGAGTTCCGCTTCGAGAGCCTCCTGCGGAGAGAGCGCCTCCAGCGTGTCCCAGCTCTCCGTGGAGGCGCTCAAGGTCACGTCCCGTCCCTCCACGAGATCGGCCCGCACGTAGCCCGGGCTCCACAAGAAACCCAAGTAGTCGTATCCGCGCGCCTGTTCCACGCGGTACAGGATCTGCCGGAAGCGGCCGCCGTCCAGGATGAACGCCGCCTGCGTTCCGCGTCCCGCCAGTTTCAACGGCGGGATCTCCCCCTGCCCCTGAACTTCATGCCGGTCGCCGACGG
Source organism: Planctomycetota bacterium (assembly GCA_016190155.1). Taxonomy (GTDB): domain Bacteria; phylum Planctomycetota; class MHYJ01; order MHYJ01; family JACPRB01; genus JACPRB01. The sequence continues at coordinate 11,446 of JACPRB010000201.1, read as the reverse complement.
AGGTCACCGTATACGGTTTGCGCAGCGGCTCATCGACGCGCCCCTCGTGAGGGCGGAAATGAATGGAAGGCCGCAGGCGCAGCCGGACATGGCCGCGGCCGGCCAGCATCCGATAGAGGACATGCACCGTATTCTGCATGTGCGGCAGCACGATCCGCTTCTCCAAGGTCACGTCGCCGACCTGGAAGCGCCAGACCGGCAGGCCGCTCTCCAGCCTGAACTCGATGAGCGAACGGACGTTGTACAGCTCCAGGACGCCGCCGGCCAGCTCCTCGCCTCCCAGCTGCACGAGCGATCCGTCGGGCAGGCGGACCTGTTCCGTGAGATGGTTGAACATCATCGTCCGCCCCTTCGGAGCCGGCAACGCCGCGATGAGCAGGCCATGGAAACGGCGCGTGCAGATGCCGGCGACGGAACCGGAGGCATACCCGCCCAGGCCGTTCGTCACGAGCCATTCCCGCGTCAGAAGCGGCGAGGGCTCGGTGTCGGCCTCTTGAGGCCACGACAGCCGGCGAAGGGAAGACCCCACATCACCACGTTAGCGGGCCAAGGCGTCCGTTTCATTCCCCGCCGTCGCGTGCCCTATAGCTTGCTGGGGATGATGCTCCCATCGGACCCGATGCGCACGAGCGTCACCGCCGCCGAATCCTTGCATGCGTCCGTTTCCCACTGGCGGAACTCCGTCCAATCGTCGAACGCCGAGACGTCTCGAAACCAGTGGAAGTGGCCGGCGAAACACCCCCAGTAGAGCTCCCGCGGACCCGCGGCCAGAAGGGCGTCCTTGAACCTCGTCTTCTCATCGGCCGAAAAGGCGAACGCAAACGCCGTGATTCCCGGCGGCACGCGGAACGGATGGTGCTGCAAGAAAAAAATCTTGCGGGTGGATTCGGGCCGCTGCGCCAATCGCTCCACCAACCAACGATACGTACCCCCGGGAAAATCATGCACATCCGCCTGGGCATGCCCGCCCTTGTTGCCCAGAGGCGCGCCTTGGCGGGAAGCCCAATCAAGCCCCAGGAAAAGGTAATTCTGATAGCGCAGCTCGAAGTTCTGGAAATACGACCACGTTCCCACCTCCGGATTCCACACCGGATTGTCGGGCCTGGTCAGCCCCGCCAGGCGATCCCCGAAGTACGTCTGAAACCGCTCGTCGCCGGTGGCCAAAGGGGCCTCGCTGGTGGCCGTATAGGGCCACGTATCATGATTGCCCATCAACGGGTAATAGGGCACCGTGAGACCGTCCAGGATCTCGCGAACCCGCGTGAGCTCCGACTCCTCCGCGCTGTCCGTCAGGTCACCGAGGACGAACACGAACGCGATCCGCTCGCGCGCGACCAAGGCGTTGATCCTCGCGACCGCTTGGCGGGCACGCGTCGTCCTCTCGTCTTCCTGCCCTTCGTAGGATGGGAAGCCCTCGCCGATGTGCAGGTCCGTCAAGACCGCGAAGGCGAACCCGCCCGGAGCCGCTACGGAGTCCTCGCCCCCCCCGCATGCTCCCGCCGACAGCAACGCAAACAACAAGATCCTCTTCACAGCCCCCCTGTCTTCGAAAACGCCGCCGCCGGCGCTTGAAGACGTCACCCGCTGTCGCCATCTAGTTACCAAATTCTCCCAGCTCCGTCACCATCAATGTCTTCTCTTCGCAACCGTTCAGCCGCTCATCCGTTCCAGCGTCCGGAACGCACGAACGGACGATCGGATGAACGGAAATCCGCCGGGATTCCCTTGCCCCTCCCGATCCGACACAGTAAAACGCACGATGTGATCAGTCGTGACCTCGACGTCGGCGGCACGCGCATCCATATCGTCGAAGCCGGCGAAGGTGACCCGCTGTTGCTCGTCCACGGGTGGGGCGCATCGACGACGTTCTGGAGGGAAACGATGCCCGCCCTCCAAAGCCGCGGCCGAGTGATCGCCGTCGATTGGCCAGGATTCGGCCGATCGGCGTGTTCCGCGAGTCCGTACACAGTAGAGGGCTACGCCGATCTCCTCGGCCGCATCATGGACACACTCGGGATTCCAACCGCCGCCGTCATCGGCCACTCGATGGGAGGCGCCGTCGCGCTGACCTTCGCCCTGCGACACCCGGACCGGGTCAAGAAGCTGATGCTCGTATGCGCCCCCATCGAAGGGCGATACGCCTTCCGTTGGCGCATCGTGCTCCTGTCCCTGCCTATCCTCGGTTGGCTCGCGTTCCTCCTGTCGAAGATCGGTCTCGTGCGCCGAATCGCGGCACGACACTTCACGCTGAGCGTACCCATCTACCCGGAACTCGTCGGCGATATGGCCCGCTGCACGTACCGGGCCTTCATGCAGACCGTACGATCCATGCGCCGTCTCGAATTGGCCCGCGAGATCCATGCGCTGCGCGTACCGACCCTGGCGATCGCGGCCGAATGCGACAAGATCGTCAATCCGTCCCAGGCAGACCTGCTGCGGGACGTTCCGGGGATCTTGGTGCGCATCTACGCCTCCACGGGCCACTGTCCGCCGGTGGAGCGGCCGTCCGACTTCAATCGGGATGCACTCTCTTTTCTGGCCGGTGAGCAACTCCCGCCCCCAAGCGCGTAGTAATTCCCCCTCGCTTCACATCTACCGCGAAGAAAAACGCTTCTACGTCGAATTGAAATATAAGGGCTTTCTGGGAATGCCTGCTTCCATCGACGGTTATCGCCGAGTCAAAGACCGGCTCTGCCGCTTGCTCGATCTGCTCCGCCTCGGGGTCACCTATGAGCGCGCGCACGGCGATTATCTCATCTACCGCTCCGACGAACGCGAGATCGAGATCCTCGACCTCGTCGGCGGTTATGGATCGCTCCTGCTTGGCCATCATCACCCGGCCGTGATCGCGGAAGCGCAACGCCTCCTGGCGGAAGGCCGCCCCGTTCATGCGCAAGGGTCCCGCCGCCTGTACGCGGGCCGACTCGCCGAGGAACTCGCGCGCCGCCTCGGCGGCGATTTCAGGGTCGTCCTTACGAATTCGGGAGCCGAGACGGTCGAAGCCGCCGTCAAGCATGCCCTCCTCGAGACAGGCTCGCGCACGTTCGTGGCCCTCGAAGGAGCCTTCCACGGCAAGACGCTCGCCGCGCTGCAGCTGACGGGCAATCCCGAGCATCGCGAGGGCTTCGAGCTGGAGGGACTGCGCGTCCTGCGGGTCCGTCCCAACGACGTCGCCCACCTCGAAGAGACGTTCGCCCGCGCCGGCCACGTCGCCGGGTTCATCTTCGAACCCATACAGGGCGAAGGCGGCGTCCGCCCCATCGACCCGGCCTTCGCTCAACGCGCCGCGCAGCTGTGCTCGGAACACGACGCGCCGCTCATCGCGGACGAAATCCAAACCGGCCTGGGACGCACGGGGACGCTCCTGGCCTGCGAAGCCCTCGGCGTGCAGCCCGATTACGTACTCCTCTCCAAAGCGCTCGGAGGCGGGCTGGCCAAGATCGCAGCTCTGCTGATCCGCCGCAATCGCTACGTTTCCGATTTCGATCTCAAACATACGAGCACGTACGCGGAGGACGACTTCTCCAGCGCCATCGCGCTGAAGACGCTGGAGCTCGTCGACGACCCCCTCCTCGCGGACATCCGCCGGAAAGGCGACTGCCTCCTCGCGATGCTTCGCTCGCTCCAGAAGAGCTATCCGAACGTCATCGCCGAGGTGCGAGGACGCGGGTTGATGATCGGCCTCGAGCTCAGACGATTGTCGGATTCACCGAGTTACTTCCTACGCATGTTCTCTTTGCAGGAGGATCTCGGTCTCATCGTCTCCGGCTATCTCTTCAATGTGCACCGGATCCGTATGGCTCCCACCCTGAGTGACCCCTTCACGCTCCGCCTGCAACCCTCCGCCTTGATCAGCGATGCGGACTTGGAACGCGCCGTCCGGGCGATCGAAGACGTCTGTCTGCGCCTGACCCAACACGACGCCCCCGGTTTGGTCGATTATCTTTGCACGACGGACAACCTCTCTGAACCGCATGCCCCTGTTTGCTCGAGCACCGACGTCTTCCTCATGGATGAGCCCCTCTTCCGTAGACGCCAAGCCGACGTCCCGCCGGTGCGCGTCGCATGGATCTGCCACATGATCGACGCGGAGTGGATCGTCTCCGCGGAGCCGGGCTTTCAACGAATACCGGTGGCCCGACGCGAGGCCTTCCTGCAACGTATGGGCCCGGAATGCGCCCCCGTGATCATGAACGCGACGGACATCCGGTCGAAGACCGGCGCGATCGTGCGACTTCACGCCATCGGCCTGTCCTATACCTCTCGGCACATCAAGGACCTGATGGATGCCCGATGCCTGCGCACGGTCCAAGCGGCGGTGCAACGGACGATCGACGTCGCCAAGGATCTCGGATGCGCCGTCGTGGCCCTCGGACAGTACACCTCCATCGTCACCATGAACGGCGTGACGGTGAAGGCGCCCGGAATGGCCGTCACCACGGGCAACAGCTATCCGATCGCCTTGGCGCTCCAGGCCGTCGAGCGGGCTCACGCCGATCGCGAAACCAAGCCTGCCGAGTGCACGCTCGCCGTCGTGGGCGCCTTGGGCAACATCGGACGGGCCATCGCGGAACTGCTGGCGCCCCGCTATCGGGAAACCGTCCTCGTGGGCAGCGGCAGGCCGGGCGTGCGCCTGCGCCTGGAAGAGCTCGCCTCGCGCCTCCCGAACGCCCGGATGTCCGTCGACCCGGCGGACGTGCGCGAGGCCGACGTCGTGGTCGCCGCGGTTAACGCCACGGACGCGCCCCTGGGGGCCGCCTCCTTCGCGCCGAACGCCATCGTCTGCGACCTCTCCGTACCCGCCGCGATCAAGAGCAACGTCTGGAACATCCGACCGGACCTCTCCATCTTCAAGGGCGGCCTCGTGCAACTCCCGCACGGCGAGGATCTGGAAATCCTCGGATGGAACTTGCCGAAAGGACAAACGTACGGCTGCATGGCCGAGGGACTGCTGCTGGGTCTCGAAGGCATTCGAGATAGGGTCTTTACGGGGGCGCTCAACGCCGACCACGTCCGCCGCATGGAGGCCATGGCGGAGAAGCACGGTTTCGCGCTGGCGGATTTCAAGCGGTCCTGTGTGCTGGGCTCGGAGAGCCCCGAAGAATCTCATGCTCATATCCACTAGGCCCCTCTCAACCACCCCTCCCGCCCTCGGGGGGAAAGCCACGAACCTGCTCGCGCTGCAGGAAGCCGGCTTCAGGGTGCCTCCCTTCGTCGTCTCGCCTGCGAACCTCCGAGAGGCCGTCGAGCGCGTCGGATTCCCCATCGCGGTACGATCCAGCGCCACCGTCGAAGACGGCCGCGTCACGTCGTTCGCCGGCCAGTTCGAGAGCTTCCTCGACCTGCGCACCCTCGAAGACGTCGAACGCGCCGTCGGGCGCGTGCGGGCGTCCGTCCATTCGCACTCCGTTGGCGAGTACTGCCGGAAGAACGGCATCGATCCCGCGTCCGTCCGGATGAACGTGATCGTGCAGCGCATGATCCGGCCCCAACTCGCCGGCGTCGTCTTCACGGTCAACCCCCGAACAGGCGCCGAGGAAGTCGTCATCGAGGCGGTCGAGGGCCTCGCCGACAAGCTCCTGGCGGGCGTTCAGCAGCCGCTCTTCCCCCGACACCCTCTGCTGAAGCGCTTCGCTCCCGAAATCGAATCCGTCGCCCGACGCATCCAACGTCACTTCGGCGCGCCCCAGGATGTCGAGTTCGCGATCGAGAACGAAACCCTCTACGTGCTCCAGGCCCGCCCGATCACGCGCATCGACTTCGCGCCCGAGATCGGCGAATGGACGAACGCCGACTTCCGCGACGGCGGCGTCTCCAGCGGCCCGTGCACGCCTCTCATGTGGTCTCTATACGACACCATCTGGGAAGACGCCCTCAAGGGCTTCCTCCGGGAGATCAAGCTCCTCGATTCGGACTTCCGGGCGGGACGGATGTTCTTCGGTCGACCCTACTGGAACCTGGGCGCCGTGAAGCGCTGCCTCGCCAAGCTCCCGGGATTCGTCGAGCGCGAGTTCGACAAGGACCTGAGCGTTCGGGTCACCTACGAGGGCGACGGCATCCGAACGCCGTTCACACCCTGGAAGATCCTGAGGGCGATCCCGACGATGCGGGCGGTCGAACGCCGCTGGAGAGAACAGGAACGCTTCGATCGGGATTTCCTGGCCGGCGGCTTCGATCTGCTGGAGCGCTGGTACGAACAACTCCCGCACGATCTCGACGCCGGCTTCCGGCAGTTGATCGAGCGCGCCTACCGGCTCACCGAGACGAACTATTTCCGGACCATCTTCTGCGCGTCGCTGGCGAAGCTCGATTTCAAGGATTCGTTCCCGGACGCGGACTACCCGGCGCTCGTCGCGGGGCTGCCCCCGATGCGACACCTGGCGCCGGCGCGCGCGATGCAGCAGATGGCGGAACGCGGCGAGACGGACGTCACGCCGCTCCTGCGGCACTTCCGGCATCATGGCCGCCGAGAGCTCGACATCCGTGCCCCTCGCTGGGACGAGGACCGGACCTTCGTGGAAGACCTCCTGCGTCAATGCACGGGCTCGGGCGGCGACGATCCGCGACCCGCCTACGAGCGGGCTCTGGCGCAGGCTCTCGCTCGGCTTCCTCGCCGCAAGCGCGGCCGATTCACGCGCAAGCTCCAGCGGCTTCGCTTGTTCATCTGGCTGCGCGAGGAGATGCGGGACTGCTCCAGCCGGATGTACTACCTCATCCGGAGATACGTCTTGGAGCTCGCGCGGCGGAGGAATCTGGGCGACGACATCTTCTTCATGACTCTGGACGAGATCCTCCGGAACGAGCGCCCGGCCGTCGATCGCCGCCGCGAGATCTACGAGAGCACCCGCAATTTCAAGGCGCCGAACGAGATCGGCTCGCGCTTCGCGTTCTCCCGTGCCGCCCCCACGGGGGCATTGACGGGCATCGGCGCCAGCCGCGGCATGGCGAAGGGGCCCGCACGGATCGCGCGCTCCGTCGAGGAGGCCGCAGGCGTCGAGAAAGGCGCCATCTTGGTCTGTCCGTTCACGGATCCGGGGTGGACGCCGATTCTGGATCGCGTCGCGGGCGTCGTGACGGAAACCGGAGGGCTGCTCTCGCACGCGGCGATCATCTGCCGCGAGTACGGCATCCCCGCCGTGCTGGGCGTGCCGGGCGCGACGGAACGTATCTTGGATGGGACGTGGGTGACGGTGGATGGGGATCGGGAGTGCGTCACGATCGAACCCTCAAAGGAGGCGCACACATGACCTACATCCTGCCCTTGCGGCACGCTTCGGACCGCGCGCTGGCCGGCGCAAAGGCGGCGGGTTGCGCGGCGCTCATGCGCATCGGAGTCCCCGTGCCGCGCGGCTTCGTCCTCACCACGAAGGCCTTCGAGGTGTTCCTGCTGTACAACAGTTTCGACGCCGTGCGCCGGCATCTCCTCGACCAGTTCCTCTCGAAGTCCAACGAAGAGGAGCTCCTCGGAGAATGCTTGAAGGCGCAGTTCGGCGCGCGTTGGGGCGATTTCCCGCCCGAAGTGAAGAAAGAGCTGCTGCCGAGCTACGCGGATCTGGCCGATCCCGTGGTCGTACGTTCCTCCACGACGATCGAGAACGGGCGCGCCGGGGCCGTCGCGGGAGTGTACCGCACGGAGCTGCAGATCCGCGCCGCCCGCATCATGCAGGCCGTGCTGGAGTGCTGGTCGCACGCCTTCAGCTATACCGCCATCTCGCACGCGCTGCGCCACGACGTGAATCCGATGAAGATCAGCTTGGCCCTGCTCGTCCAGGAGATGGTGAGCGCGCAACGTTCCGGCGTCCTCTTCACGCAGGATCCCTCGCGGCCGGACTCCGACGCGGCCGTGGTCGACATCACCACCGACCCGAGAGGACGGGCGACCCTCCGCTTGGACCGTCGGACCCCCGACCGACTGCTGAAGATCGGACTGCGCATCGAGCGTGCCCTCGGAGGCCCTCAGGAGATCGAATGGGCGGAACGGGACGGCATCTTCTGGTTCCTTCAGACGCGCCCGATCGCTTGCCGTGAGCTCCGCGAGGAACTGCCGGCCGTCTCGGAAGCCGCGACGTGATCATCCTCGTCAATCGGAACGCCAACGGAGGACGCGCGAAAGAACGATGGACCCGCGTGGAGGCCGAGTTGCGCGCCCGCCGGCTCCGCTTCGACGTTCGATACACGTCGAGTCTCCAGGACGTGCCGGGGCTGATCGAGGACCATGATGTGGTCGTGGCCGCGGGAGGCGACGGCACCGTCCACGGAGTTCTCAACGCCCTGATGCGACGGCATCCGACGGCCGTCCTCGGCGCCATCGGACTGGGCAGCAGCAACGACTTTCACAAGCCGTTCTCGCCGGAGTGCATGATCGCCGAGGCGCCGGTCCGGATGGACCCCGCGCGGCACTCCACCGTGGATGTGGGCAAGGCGGTGCTGACGGATCCGGTCGGACGGCGTCATATCCGGTACTTCTGCCTCAACGCCAGCGTCGGGCTCGTGGCCGAGAGCAACGCCTTCTTCAACGGCGACGATCGGATGTTGCTGTGGCTCAAGCGCCGCAACGTCGAGGCCGCCATCCTGTATGCGGCGCTCGTCAACCTCGCGCGGTTCCGTCCCGTCCGCGCCGCGCTTCGACTCGACGAGGGTCCTGAGCGCGTAATGTCCTTCGCCGCCCTCGGCATCCTCAAGAAGGTCCACTTTGCGGGCGGCTTGCGATACGACACGCCGGTGCGACCCGACGACGGGTTGTTCGATGTGAATCTTTGCGCGCGGACCGCTCGATCCGCCCTTGCGCGCACGCTCGTCAACCTCTACAGGGGACGGTTTCGGGGCTTGCCGGGCGCCCACTGCTGGCGAGCCCGACGAATCCGGATCTTGCCGGAGCGGCCGCTGCATCTGGAGATGGACGGCGAGGTGTCCACGATCGCGGCCGCGGAGCTGCTGGTCGTTCCCAGGGCGCTGAAGATTTGCGGGTAGCGTCATGCATCGCATCGCCGTCGTAGGAATCGATGGATCCGGAAAGAGCACGGTCGTGCGCCGCTTGCAGGAGGCCGCGCGTGGAGAAGTGTTCGTCTTGCATTGTCCCTTGTACCACGAAACGGCCGACGCGCCTTTGAGCGAGCTGTCGCGACACCTTCACGCGTTGTCGGAAGCCGCGGATCAGTTGGGCAGCTTCCCGCTGAAAGCGACCGCGATGGTCCTGCAGATGACGCTCTTCGGTCCCGTCGAGGAGTACCTGACGGTCAAGCATCGCCCGCGCATCTTCGTCAGCGAGCATCACCCGATCGTGGACAGCCTCGCGTATGCCCCCGTGTATGTGCAAGCGATGAGCGCGCCCTTTCCGTGCGCGGAGTTGGAGCCGAAGCTGCGCGCGTCCCTGGGCCCCGCGTTCGAGTCCATCCTGTGGTGGCACCTCCTGGAGGTCGGACGGCTGGGCCTGAAGGTCTCGTTCTGGGACCTGGCCGCCCACATGGCGGATCTGTTCCGGCTCCCGCCGGCGGCGCAGGTGTCGACCCTCATGACTCGCTTCCGGACCGCGCTTCCGGACACTTTGATGTTTCTCGATGTTCCGGTCGAGACGGCGATCGCGCGTCTGGCACAGCGCCGGGGCACCGAGCTGCATGAAGGCGCCGCGATGCTGGAGCTCCTGAGCCGGGGCTATCGGAGCGTCGTCGCCGCTCTGGCGCGGGACCACCCGGCGATGAAGATCATCACCCTGAACGGCACGAGCGCGGTCGAGGACGCGCTGCAGGACTTGTTGATGCACGCGTGACTATGGGGTCACGCGCAACGTCGCCCTTCCGTCGATAAAGTCCGTGTCTTCCAGGTATCGATCGACCCAGACCCCACGATCCGACAGCCGCTCCACTTTGACATGGGCCCATGGCTCATAGATCGACGTAACGGAAAGCGAGTGGGACGAGACGTTCTCTTCGTCGGTCTCGAACGTAAACCAATCCGGGTCCAAGTATGTGACGGTGACATGAATGCTCTCCCACCCCTCGTTCCAAACGACGACGGTGTACTCTCGGTCAGCACACCCCGACAGGACCGCAACAATCAGCGCCGCCAAGATCGATCGAGGCATCGCCCACCTCCTGTTTTCCATTGAGCGTCGCCAATCCAGGAGAGTTCGTTGCGGGTCTCGATCGCATTTCCTCGAGGCTTGCCGCGCCTGGACGAATCGCTATAGTGCCCCTATGAACCGTTTGTTGATCGGCCCGGCCGGCTGGTCCTACGACGATTGGAAGGGCATCGTATATCCGAACCCCGCACCGCGCGGCTGGGATCCGCTCGTCACCATCGCGCAGCATTTCGATTGCGTGGAGTTGAACAACACGTTCTACCGGCCTCCCACGGCACGGATGAGCGAGACCTGGGCGCGAAAGACGCCGGACGACTTCATCTTCACGGCCAAGCTGTGGGAAAAGTTCACGCATGACAAGCAAGGGTTCACGCAGGACGACGTCCGCCTCTTCCGCACCGGCCTCGAGCCCCTGGCGGCGTCGGGCAAGCTCGCGGCGCTCCTGATGCAATTCCCGTGGTTCTTCCAGGACGCGCCTTCGTCTCGCGATCGCATCCGCAAGATCGCCGACGCGTTCCAAGGCCGGGCCCCGTTGGTGATCGAGCTCCGGCACCGCTCTTGGCTGGACGCCCTCGACTTCCTGCGCGAACACCGCCTCTCTTTCTGCAACATCGACCAGCCGCAATCGGCCGGCGCGATCACGGGGACCGACGCCGTCACCGGTCCGCTGGGGTATGTCCGGTTCCACGGCCGTAATGCCAAGGCGTGGTTCAGCAAGGACGCCGGACGGGACGAGAAATACGACTACCTGTATTCCATCGACGAGCTCAAGGGTTGGGCGAACAAGATCGCCGCCATGAAGGCGGACCGCGTGTTCGTGATCCTCAACAACCACTTTCGCGGCAAGGGCGTCGTGAACGCGCTGCAGCTCAAACGACTGCTCGGACAGGAGATCCTCGTTCCGGAGCCGCTGCGCGAAGCGTACCCGGGGGCTTTCGAGTGAAGCGAACGAAGTAACGTGACCGGCTCACGCTCGTCCAATAGGATGGCCCACCAATTTCTCCCATGGACGCGCTCTTGTTCCTGTCGTTCCCGAGCCGTCTGACCGGCGTCTTCGCCGCTCCCGGCGCCGTCGGCCGCTCGCTGGCATCCCAACCGCGATGGCTCGGCGCACTGCTTGTTTGCCTGATCTTGTCCGTCACGTCCGCCGCGGCCGTATACCTTCATCCCACCGGCAAGAAACTCATCCTCGAAGAAGTCCGGAAGAACGCCTCCCCAGCAGGCACGAAGGAAGGCGCCTCCTTCTTCGAAGAGCACTACAAGACCGCGGCCGCGTTCGGCATCGGCGGCGACGTCGTCGGCACCACCCTCGTGCTTCTGCTGAGCGCGACCTTGCTGTGGCTCACGTTCACCATCATCATGGGCGCC
>JACPRB010000200.1 GCA_016190155.1 Planctomycetota bacterium | reverse complement strand
GTCGATCAGCGCCTGCTGCTCGATCAAGTATCCGGCCCAGCTGTCGCCTCCTCCGCTGCTGAACGTCGGATTCCAGACCACGCTCTGCACGATGAACTTCCACCGTGCCGTGCTCCCCAAAAGAGCGCCGAGGAGCCAGTCCCACTGGCTTTGTGTCGCGGGCAGATCCGTGCCGTTCAGCATCGACCGATCGGGGTTCAACCGGTCATTCCAGCTCGTCAGCTCAGGATCCCGCTGGGACCTGCAGTCCAGCGCGAAGAATTCGGCGTTGCCCGCGCGGAAGGAATGCCAGACGCCGATCGCGTCTTGAGCGAGCGGATAGCCGGGGACGTAGTCGCGATAGGCCTGCAGCGAGTATTCCTTCCCGGGCTGGTTCTTATCCGAGTTGTTCCCACCATAATCGTGATCGTCCCAGACGTACACCAGCGGGGCTGTCCGCAGGAGGACGCCGGCGAGCGGATGGGCGGGATCGTATTGGGCGCGGAAGTTCTGCCTCTGGCGCTCCAGCTTGGTGGACGGATCCATGGCATCCGGATAGCCGAAGTCTCCGTTTTGAAGGAAGAACAGGGGGTCCTTCGCGGCGATCGAGGAGAAGATCGGGTGGTTCCCGTCGCTCTGACACGATCCGAAGGCGAAGGAGACCTCCGTGTCGGATCCGGGCGCCGGAAAGGTCCTGAACCGGGGGAAGTCCGCGCTGAAGACCGGCGCGCCCTCGACGAGGACATTGTAGTAATAGGTGGTGCTCGGGCTCAGTCCGGTCAGCGGTATCAGGGCCGTGGAGTCTTTGGCGGCGTCCGTGACGCCCACGACGACTTGAGCCCCCGCCAGATCCGGCGTGATCGAGAACGCGACCGAAACGGATGCGGAAGCGCTCGTTCGAATCCAAACGACGGCCCCCGCTTCGGTCACGCCACCCACCACGGGTCCTTGGGTCAGGCTCGCTTGGGCGATGACGATGCCGGCGGCGGCCGCCAGGAACAGCGCGGCAAGCGTTTCGCGGCGCATGGCGTGCCCTCCGTCTACCCATACCGCATTGGAGACGCGATGGTTTGGCGCAATCCGTCACTCGAGGGAATACCGGCTCCGTCCTTCCCGGCCGCGCTCCCGCGCCTTATACTTCTGCACGGGTAAGGAAAAGGATGAACTTCGGATGACCCGTCTCGTGGTGGTGGAAGGACCCCAACGCGGCGCCTCGTTCGACGTCCAATCGGGGGCCGCCATCGGTCGCAGCCGCACCTGCGCCGTGCGACTGCAAGGACGGCACATCTCGCGCGTCCACGCCCGCATCGAGGCGCGCGGAGCCGGCTTCGTGATCATCGACGACGACAGCCGCAACGGCGTCTTCGTCAACGGCCAGAAGATCAAGGAACACGTGCTCAAGAAGGACGACGAGATCGAGATCGGCGAACACATCCTCGTCTTCGAGCCGAGCTTCGACATCGACGTGTCCCCCTCCGCGCCCCCCAAGGCGGAGGCTGCGGCGGACAAGAAGGCGCGGGGGCGCCCCGGGACGGCGATCCTGGATTCCGTGGTGGATCCGTTCGCGGAGTCCACGCTCGAGAACTTCAAGGCCGTGATTCAGGCGGCTCGACCGACCGTGGCGATCGAGGATGAGAAGGAGATGGGCAGGGCGCTCCTCGATCGGCTCATGGGCGCCACGGGCGCCAAGCGCGGCTTCGTCATGCTGGGAGACGACCGCGGACGCATGAAACCGCTCGCCAAGTCGATTTCCGGCGACGACGCGGAATTCTACGTCTCCAACGTCGTTCACCATCAAGTCAGCCGGGAACGTCGGGCGATCATCGCGATCGACGTCGTGCGCGGCGGCTCGCAGGCGGGCAAGGCTCGCTCGATCTTGTGCGCCCCCTTGTTGCTGGGCGAGCAGTACACGGGGTTCGTCTACTTGGACGGGCCGGCGGAGGGGACTCCTCCGGCGGCGTGCTTTTCCCGGGCCCATCTGGTCTTCGCGGCCGGGGTGTGCGCGTGGGCGGCGCCCGTCCTGGCGGGGGCGCGCCGGACCGCTCGAGCGCGGCAAACGATGCGCGCGATCCTCAAGCGGCTCGAGGCGGAGACGCCGATCATCGCCGGCGAGGGTCCGATGAAGGAAGCGGTCGATCGGATCGACGCGCTGGCGGCGGCCGACGCGCCGGTGCTCATCGTCGGGGAACTCGGGACGGGAAAGGAGCTCACCGCGCGCGCGCTTCATCTGCGCGGCCCGCGGGGGGCGGCGGCGTTCACGGCCCTGCATTGCGCGGCTCTGCCTCCGGCGACGGTGTCGGACGCGCTGTTCGGCGGCGAGAAGGGAACGGGAGTGGTGGAGGCGACGCGCGGCGGGACGGTGTATCTGGCGGAGGTCGGTGCGCTGAGCGATGAGCTGCAGATGAAGCTCGCGGGCCTGCTCGAGGAGCAGACGGCGGCGGCGCGCATCGAGGCGCGCATCCTGGCGGGATCGTCGCAACCTCTGGATGGAAAGCTGCGCCCGGAGCTCCTGTCGAGGTTCGCCGCCACCCTTCAGCTTCCGCCCCTTCGCACGCGCAAGGGCGACATCCCGCTCCTCGTCGCGCATTTCGTGCGGGCGATCGGCGGCCGCGACGTCGAGCTCGCGCAGGACTGCGTCTCTCCGGACGTGCTGGAGTTCCTGGAACGTTACTCCTGGCCGGGCAACGTCGGAGAGCTCAGGAACGCCGTCGAGCGGATGCTCCTGGCGGCGGGGGTGAAAAAGGTCGGATCGGAGCACATCCCGTTCGATCTGACGGCCGGCGATCTCCTGGCGCGGCTGCGGCGGGTGGTGAAGGGAGAGGGGACGCCGAAGGCGATGGTCGGGGATTTGGAGAAGGCCGTGCTCGAGGAGGCGCTCCGGCGGGTCGGCGGCAACAAGGCCTCCGCGGCGGACCTTCTGGGCCTGACCCAGACGGCGCTGGCGCAGAAGATCCGCGCCCATCGTCTGGTCCCGGACGAGTCGACCGAAGCGACGAAACCCGCCAAATGAGGCTCGGAGACCTGGACGTCGCGCTGGACGCTCGGGGCGCGGGGGAGCCGGTGGTTTTGGCACATCCGGCGACGCTCTCGCGTATGGTGTGGGAGCGCAATCTGGAGGCGCTGGCCGCGCGCTTCGCGGTGTTCGCGCCCGATCTGCCGGGGCACGGCGACACGCAAGGCGAGACACAGGACGTCGTGGGGTTCTGCGAAGGGCTGCTCGACGCGCTCGGGTTGGAGTCCGCGCATTGGGTCGGCGCGAGCTGGGGCGCCACGATCGCGCTGCAGCTGGCCGCTCTGCGGCCGCGTCGCGTTCGAAAGCTCGTCCTGGTCGGCCCGGGCGGAGTGCCGTTGGGGGAGATCCTCAAGCATGTGAAGCGAAGCGGGAAGGAAGAAAGCCCGTGGCGGATCTTCCGCGCCTCGTACGAGGACAAGAGTCTGGTCACGCGGGAGCGGTTCCGTCTCATCACGGCCCTTCAGAGGCGCGCGATGCCGTACATGGCGAAGCGGCGTCGGTCGCTGCCGCCGGGGTACGCGGAGCGTGGGCTCCTGGAGGAGATGCGCAAGATCGAGGCGCCGACGCTCGTCGTGTGGGGCCGGCACGACCGCGTGTTCCCGGCGGCGGTCGCTCCGATCGTGCAGGAGAACATCCGGGGATCGCGACTGTCGATCTACGAGCGCTCCAACCACTTCCCGTTTCTGGACGAGCCGGAGAAGTTCAATCGCGAAGTGATTGACTTCCTCAGCCTTAAGCCTTAAGCCATAAGCCACAAACGGAGCTCACAACTATGACATACTCTCTCTTCGGTCGGACCCTTCACAAGGTCGGCGTGGTCGGCAGCGGCCAGATCGGGCCGGACATCGCGTTGTTCTTTTCGAAGGTGCTCGCGCCGCACGGCGTTCCGGTCGTGGTGAACGACGTCATCGCGGCGGCGCTGGAGGCGGGCGCCGCGCGGACGAAGAAGAAGATCGACAAAGGCGTCGAGACGGGCGCCTTCAAGGCGGAAGAGGCGCAGCGGATGGCGCAGAACATCACGTGGACCGCGGACAAGCAGGCGCTGTCCGGATGCGATCTTGTCGTCGAGGCCGCCACGGAACGGCTGGAGATCAAGCACGCCATCATGGAGGAGCTGGAGGGGATTCTGTCCGCGGACGCGATCATCGCGTCGAATTCCTCCCACCTCGAGCCGGAGGTGATCTTCGCCAAGGCGAAGAGGCCGGAACGCGCGCTCGTGATCCACTATTTCTTTCCCGCGGAGCGCAATCTCGTGGTGGAGGTCGTGCCCGGCAAGAAGACGGCGCCGGCGGTCGCGGATTTCTGCATGAAGTTCTACGAGGCGATCGGCAAGGTGCCGATCCGCGTGCGCAGCCGCTACGGCTACGCCGTCGATCCGATCTTCGAGGGGCTTTTCCAGGCGGCGCTGCTGTGCGTCGAGGAGGGGGTGGGAACCACGAAGCAGGTGGACACGGTCGCGCGCAAGGCGCTCGGATTGGGCGTGGGACCGTTCACCGCGATGAATCTGACGGGCGGCAATCCCATCACCCAGGTGGGGCTGACGCATTATCAGACGAAGATCATGAAGTGGTTCCGTTCGCCGAAGCGGCTGGACGAGAGGGTGGCCGCGAAGGCGGCGTGGGAGGTGCCCGGACGAGAGGAACGCGTCGAAGTGCCGCCGGAACTCGAGAGGAAGATCGCGAACCGCCTGCTCGGCGCGTTCTTCGGCTTGGCGAGCGAGATCCTCAACAGCGGGATCACGAACCTCGGCGATTTGGATATGGCGGTCGAGACGGCGCTGGTGATCAAGCCGCCGTTCACGCTCATGAACGAGATCGGCGTGAAGAAGGCGCTCAAGCTCGTCCAGGACTACGCGAAGGCGAATAAGGGATTCAAGGTCGCGCCCGTTCTGGTTCGACAGGCCAAGAAGGGGCCATGGAGGATTCCGGTCGTCTTCCGTGAGGACCAGGGCGACGTCGCCGTCGTGGTCATCAAGCGTCCGCGCGTCCTCAACGCGCTCAACCTGGAGGTGTACCGGCAGCTCTTCGAGGAGTTCACGGCCATCCGCAAGTCGAAGAAGCTCGTCGGGGCCGTCCTGACGGGGTTCGGGACGAAGGCGTTCGTCTCCGGGGCCGACATCGGGATGCTCGCGGCGGTCAAGGGCGCCAAGGAAGGCGCCGCGACGTCGAAGAAGTCGCACGAGGTCCAGAACTTCATCGAGAAGCTGGGCAAGCCGGTCGTCTGCGCGCTCAACGGGTTGTCGTTGGGTGGGGGCAGCGAGCTGGCCTACGCGTGCACGGCGCGCATCGCCCGCAAGGGCGTCAGGCAGCTCTTCGGCCAGCCGGAGGTGAAGCTCGGCATCATTCCCGGCGCCGGCGGCTCGGTGCGGCTGCCGCGGCTCATCGATTTCGCCACGGCCTGGAAGATCCTGCGCACGGGCGGGTCGATCTCCGGCGAGGAGGCGCTCAAGCTGGGGCTCATCCTGGAGGAGGTGGAGGGCGATCTGACGGCGCGGGCGTGCGAGGTGGCGCGGGAGATCGCGGCGGGGGATTTACAAATAAAGCCGATCGCGCAGGGGCCGATCGAGGTGCCGGCGACGCTGCCGGAGGTGGAGCCCGACGGCTTGTCGCGCAAGGTGGACGAGATCCTGCGGCGGGCGATCCTGGAAGGGGCGAAGCTGCCGCTGGCGAAGGGGTTGGCCAACGAGTCGAAGCTCTTCGGCGAGGTCTGCGGGACGCGAGACATGCGGATCGGGCTGGAGAATTTCCTGAAGACGGGGCTTCGGGAGCCGGCGCGGTTCGTGCATGCGTGAAGCCGTTACCCGGTACCGAGTAGAAGGGGAAGAGACCATCGCTCCGCGTCCGGCGGCCAAGAAAAAAAATGGCCGGATGGGGGAAGTCCATCCGGCCGATGGAGAGAGGGAATTGTTCGTCCAATTCCTCTACCCGTGACTATAGAGGAGGAGTGTGTCATCCGAGGACACGCCTACGCGCGTGAGATCCCATCCAACGCCTCCGCGAAAGCGAGAGCCGTCGGGGGGCGTCGCGACGGGTCCTTGGACAGGGCCTTCAAGATGAGGGCTTCGAGCGCCTCGTCGAGGTCCGGCACGATCGAGCGCGGAGGCGACGGTGCCTCGTGCTGCACGCGCCGCAGGATCGCCAGCGTGTCGCCGCCGAAGAAGGGCAGCCGTCCGGTCACGGCCTCGTAGAGCACCACCCCGAGCGAGTAGATGTCGCTGGATGGACCTACGGCTTCGTTGATTCCGGCGGCCTGCTCGGGGCTCATGTACGCCGGAGTGCCGGCGGTAAGGCCTGGCCGGGGCTCGCGGTCTCCCGCCGCCAGTTCGGCCAACCCGAGGTCCGACAGCTTCGGCGTGCCGTTCGACGTCAGCAGGATGTTCCCCGGCTTGATGTCGCGGTGCACCAGCCCGGCCTCATGGACCGACTGCAGGCCGCGGGCGACCGCCGCCGTGATGAGGGCGTATTCGAGCGGCCCGAACGCGCGGCGTCGAATGGCGCGTTCCAAGGAAGGGCCGTCGACGAGCTCCATGGCGATGTAGGCACGGCGGTTCGCTTGTCCGGTTCCGAGCACCCGGACGACGTTCGGATGAGCGATGTCCCGCAATCTCCGCAGGACGGCCTCGGGCGGGGCCAATTCCAAAGGGATGACCTTCAGCGCCACCTCGATGCCGGTCTCGATGTTGCGGGCTCGAAAGACGACGCTCGTGGCGCTTCGTCCGATCTCGTCGATCGGTTCGTACGGGCCCATGGGTTGTAGGGGACCTTATTCCCGCGGTAAGCGTTCACCCGTTCATCGGTTCGCACGTTCATTTGTTCCGGAAGCTGGACGCCGGAAGGGGGTTTCCGAACAACGACCCGCGAGGGAGCTAGAACCGATGACGGATTCAACGGAAGTAACCACGGATTACGCGGATTCCTCCTGTTCGATCAATCCGTGAAATCCGCGGTTGGTTAGCTTCATCGCGGGTCGTTGTTTTCGAACAGGTGAACGGTCGAACTCTTGAACGGCTGTTCGGTTGCTTCCCGCGGATCGAGCGACGGCGCGACTACGGGCCGGCGGCCGGCCACGACGGGCTTTCCCTCCAGCCAGCGATCGAGATCCGCGGCCAACTCGGCGGCGCTGGGATAGCGCAGGGGCGGCAATTTTGCCATTGCCCGCACGATGACGGCCTCCAATTCCGCGTCCATTCCGGGGACGAGCTTGGAGGGCGGGGCTGGATCTTCGCGCTCGATCTTGCGAAGCATCTCGACGACCGAGCGCCCTTGGAAGGGCAACCGCTTCGTCACGGCTTCATATAGGATGACGCCCAAGGTGTAGATGTCGCTGCGCTGATCGGCGTCGTGGCTGCGGCCCGAGGCCTGTTCGGGACTCATGTACTCCGGGGTGCCCAAGGCGATGCCGGCGGAGGTCAGGCGCGAAGCCGCGGCCCGCTGGAACTTGGCGATGCCGAAGTCGCTCAGCTTCGGCACGCCGTCGGCGGTGATCAGCACGTTCTCCGGCTTCAGATCGCGATGGATGATGCCCTTGGCATGCGCGTAGTGCAGCGCGTGGGCGATGTCTCGCAGGATCCGCACGACGTTCCGCAGATCCGCCGTGCCCTGATCGAAGATCTCGCGCAGCGACCGCCCCTCCACGAACTCCATGGCCAGGAAGTGGCGTCGGCCGGCGTATCCGGCATCGAACACCCGCACGATGTTGGGGTGCTGCAGGTCCATGGCGGCCTGCGCCTCCCGCTGGAAGCGAGCCACGGCCTCGCTGGACTGCGTCCCGTCCGCGCTCAACACCTTCAAGGCGACGATGCGGCCGTCGGGGCTGACGGCGCGGTAAATGGAACCGTACGCGCCGCGGGCGATCGGGTTGACTACCTTGTACCCCGCGATCTGCGACGGCAGCAGCACGCGCAGGTCGAAGGGGGTGGCTTCCGACATGGGTCGCTTGCACATGGGACAAACGACCTGATCGCGCGGCAAGGTGTCGGGCCACGACACTTGTTGGCAGCAAGCGGGACAGATCGCTTTCATGCGCAGGTCCAAGCTCCCTGCCCGCAGCCTATCGCAAGGCGCCCCGCAAGGCCACCCTTTTGTTGGCCGATCAGGCCACGGTTTCGTGAGAAACCGCCGAATTTCGAGGTTTTTCGCTGGCACGCGGGTTGCGCTGCGGGGGGCATGAGCATAATCGTGGTGACCCAGACGCCTTCCTTCGATGCGAAACTGAGACTCGGGTTGCGGGAGCGGGGAGTACCCGTCCGCGTCGTGACGACGCTGGGGGATGCCGCTCTCGAACTCCGACGGCGCCGGCCATCGGCCGTCGTCATCGATCTTCGCTGGTCGCTGTCATGGTCATACTCGTTGGCCGCGTGGGTGCGGCGCAACTTGACGATCGCCGGGATCCGTGTGGTACTGAGCGCGGAAACCCCGCTGGCCCGTGATCTCTACGCCGCGTTCCTGGTGAAGGAGGCGGCGTTCTTGCGTCATGATTTCGAGCTCGAGGACGTCCTCGAGGCCGTTCATGAGGAAGTGCCGGCGGAGGCCGCCGCCTGATTCGGGGGAAGCAGCCCATGAGAGTACTCTTGATCGCGGCTTCAGGGGATTCGGAGGAACGGCTCCGTGCCGGTCTGACCTCGTTCAGGATCGACCTGAAAGTGGCCTCCTCGCTGGAGCAGGCGTCCGACTACCTGACCATCTTCTGGCCGGACGCCGTCATCGTGGATATGGAGTGGTCCGAGCGGATGGCGTCGTGGGTGTACCGCAACCTTGTCCGCTATTGGGTCAAGACGATCGTAACGCACGTTCCGGATCGAGACATGATTCGGGGCCCGATCTATCTGCGGCGGGGTGATGCGTTCGGCGTGGCGCAAGCCATGGGGGTGGCCCCTCAAGCCGCCGCCGTCGCCGTTTGATGCCGTTCACGTGCGATGAAGTCCGCCGCGGCGCTGGATCTTGTAGAGCTCGCGGATTCGAAGAAGGACCTTGTCGTACGCGCCGCTCTTGTAGTCCGGGAATCCCCAGTCGAAGAACTTCACGCGCCCCTTCACGAAGTGCAGCACGCAGTCCGCCCAGATCCCCTCGCGCAAATATACCTTCTGCCCCGCGCCCTTGGCGGTCGCCAGGATGACCTTGTACGTGTCGACGTAGCCCGGATCGAGATTGACGGCGCGCCGGCCGTCGCGCGCCGACGCGTCCTCGATTTCGTTCGTGCGCTGCTTCGCGTCCACGATCTCGGAAGGGTCGATGAGCCGCTCGAACGACCAGAAGAACCGCCGCAGGTCGGAGCCCATCTCGGCTTCGTAGTAGTTCGTGAACGTGAACGGGATCGGCGGGCTCTCGTAATCGAGCGGACCGAAACGCTCCACGCACCGTCGGCGAGCTTCGTCGACGGCTTCCTCGCCGGCGGCCAGCAGGCCGATGAAGAGCTTGACCGGTTCCGGCGCGACGGGCTTCATCGCAGACACGCCAGCGCGCGTCCGACCAGCTCCCGCGACAGGCCGAGCTCGCGGGCGCTCTCAGGCGCCACCTCGCGCCGCACGCAGCCGGCGCGCGAGAATTCATGGTAATGGCCGTCGCGAAGGTAGATGAGCCGGTCGTCGCGCGCGACGACCGTGACCAGATGGTTCATCATCTCGAACTCGAAGGAGCGCTCCCAGGCGTCGATGAACTCGTCCTCGCCGACACGGTTGTCCTTGAGATGGTACCGGAATCGCGCGCGCCCATTCTCGATCGTCGAGACGTTCCAGCCGCGGCCGTGCGGCTCGATCCGGAGGCGGTTGTACGGCGTGTCGAGTTCGACGGGCGTGTCGCGCAGCGGTAGAGGTTGAAATTGCATGTACCCGGGGTCGCAGAGCGTGTCCCCGACGATCACGGCGCAGTGGGTATTGGGGCCGTAGGTTCGGTCCGCCAGCGCGAGGCGGGCCTCGAAGCCGGCGTTGCGCGCCGTCTGATGGAAGAGGTTGACGAGATCGAAGCACGTGCCGCCGGCGCCTTGGAGTTTGTGGTCGCGCAGCATCTCCTGTGGGGTACGGCGGCGGGCGGCGACGATCTTCGACGCGTTCTCGTACGGGAACGCGCGGAGGCGGGCCAGGAGGTCGTCGAGCGCGTGCATCGGTGCGCTCATCATGCGCGCGAGGGGGCGCGAGGGCAAGGGCTTCCTTTGCGCAGCATGAATCCGCGCAATCCGCAACATCCGCGGAATCCGTGGTTGGGTGGCCCATGATTCGCCGTCTTACCGGAAATCGCGCGATCAGCGGACCTTGATGACGACGGGCACGCGCTTCCCGCTGCGATAGGTCTCAAGCACGACGTAGGCGTCTTTCTGAATCTTGGCGATCTTCTCTGTCATTTGCTCGGATGAGTCCACGGCGCCATTGTCCACGGACGCGATGACGTCGCCTTTCTGCAGGCCGGCCTGCTCGGCCGCGCTGCCGGACGCGACCTCGGCGACGACGACGCCCTTGTCCTTCTCGACCCCGAGGAATTTCCGCAGGTCCTCGGAGAGGTCCATGAGGGTGAGCCCGGTCTTTTCGCGGAGCACCTCCGCTGGAGAGGGGGTGGGCTTGGGTTCCTCGCGGACGCCGACGGTGACCTTGACGGTGAGCGTTTCCTCTTTGCGGCGGATCGTGAAGTCGACCGTCTCGCGGGCGCGGAAGCAGACGAGTCGTCTGAGGTCGTCGAAGTCTTGGACGGTCTTACCTTCCAGGGTCGTGATGACGTCGCCCACCTGGAGGCCGGCCTTTTCGGCGGCACTGCCGGAGGCGACGTAGGTGATCTCGCCTCCGTATGGAGACTTTTCGAGCGCCACACCCACGAATCCGATCTCGAACTTGCCCTGGGCGTCGCGCTTGGCGAGGAAGGCGGCGATGGTGGCGGCGGGGATGACGTAAGCGCGGCGTGGGAGATCGACCTCCTCCACCTTTTCAAAGACCGGTTTGGCCAGGATTCCGATGACGTTGCCGTCGAGGTCGAGTACGGGGGAGCCGACTTCGTCGGGCGTTGCGGGGTAATCGATGTGAAGGAAATCCTCCACGCTGTAAGTGTCGAGGGCTGTGGGGTCACGGTCGATGACGACGGCTTGGCGCAGGACAGGCGAGGTTCCCGCGAAGGTGGCGACGAGGACCGTGCGGCCGGGCTCCAGCTTGGATGAATCGCCCAGTGAGAGCGGTTTGACGGATTTTGCGTCCTTCACCTGCAGGACGGCCAGTCCGACCTTCGATTCGTTCGTGATCACGTCCGCCTTCAGCGTTCGGCCGTCGGGGAGGCGGATGTTGTGCTTGGAGCCGCTAAGTCCCTCTGTCGTCGTGAGGAACGTCCCTTTGTCGTCGAGGAAGAAACCGGGGAGGGGACGCGAGGGGGCTGGCGATTTCAAAAACCGCGCCATCGCCCTCGCCATCACCGCGGCTGACTTTGCGTCTTCAATCTGAAAGGGGATGACTTGATCGAAGTCCGCACGAGCAGTGAAAGAATAGCCACCCCTTGCCAGATTACGCAAGCCGTAGACATCTTCTCGCTCCGTCTCTACCGTCCCCACCCCACCCCCCACGCGTTTCAACATCTCCATCCGATCGCGTTCGACCTTGCGATCGTCGACTTGCAGGAGCATCGCGAGAATAATCAGGGTCTTCATGGCCGGTCCTCCATCGAGTGATTCGCGGGGGCCGACGCCAAGATCGACCGCCGCCGCAAAGTATCGTTCAGCGCCACGACGAATGTCTCTTCGAAGTGGGGATCGCTTGCCGCGAAGTTCGCGAGCAGCCGCTCCAGGGGCGGTCGCGGCAGCGCCTGAACCGCCGGGGGCTCCGGGGCCGGCCGGAGCGCCGTCACGCCCATCGCCAGCGCGCCGATCAGGAATCCCGCGGCGTAGCGCATCACGCCCGTCCACGCGGGGCGGCGAGGCCGCGAGAGTCGCGCGATCACGCCCGCCGCCAGGCGTTCCGTGCTCGCCGGCCGGCGCAGCGCCTCCCGGATCCTCGCGATCTCGCCCTCCGCCGCCGAGCAGGCGGCGCACTCGCGGACGTGGCAGCGGATCTCGTCGCCGGCATCCGCAAGCTCCCAGAGCTTGTCCTGCACTTCGACGCACAGCATGTCATACCCCTTGAAAGTCGGGTGAACGAAGAAGCGGCCCCAACGTGTCGCGCAATCGCCGGCGGGCCTCGACCAGCCGCTGGCGCACGGCCTCGGCGGAGCATTCCTCGGCCTGCGCCACCTCGTCCGTGGTCAGTCCGGCCACCTCGCGGAGGACGAAGGCGGCGCGCGTGGCCTCGGGGAGCTCCTGGATGGCGGCCTCGATGGCCTCCCTGAGCGCGCCATCCGCGGCGATCGGTGCCCTTTCCACGCGCTCGATGCGTTCCTCGACGCGGCGGCGCCGCAGGTGGGATCGGGCCAAGTTCAGCGCCACGCGGAAGAGCCATGCGCGCAGAGAACGCACGGAGTCGATGTTCATGAAGAGCCGCGCGAAGGCCTCCTGCGAGAGGTCTTCCGCGGCCGCATGATCGTGCAGCAGGTGTTCGAGCGCGCGTTGGAGCGGCCCGCCGTGGCGGTGCAGCGCCTCCTGGAACGCCGCGGGGTCTCGCCGGCGGAGCCGCTCAAGCAGTGCGTCCATCCGAATACAATAGACGCGCGAGACAGCCCGCGCGTGAGGTAACTCCCAAGACCAAGCCCCAGCGCGGCGGTCGCAGTCAAAGCCGCCGCGCTAGAGCAGAAGAGAGTGGGAGCAGAAAGGTGAGCAAAGGTGGAGAGCTTCGCGTGAGCGGGAGGAACCTGTACGCGCAGAATCCTTTCCTGCGGTCTGCTTTCTACTCTCCCCTTTCAAGGCCATTCGCAACTCTTTGGTAAGCGAAGGGGCGGGCTTCCAAGAAAGAAACCACGTCTTGCACCTTCTGCATCTGTAATCCGCGAAATCCGTGGTTGCGCCGAGAACATCTCCCATAGGCCTCGGCCAGTTGCCGGAGTACCCATGAGGAAGGCAGGAAACCAGGAAAGGAAGTGCTGGAGGGGATTCCTTCGAGCTTGAGTCTCCCTCCTGGCTTCATGGCTTCCTCATAGTATTCTCCGGACGGAAAAAGGGAGGGACCCTTCAGG
>JACPRB010000176.1 GCA_016190155.1 Planctomycetota bacterium | reverse complement strand
GTACTATGAGGTAGCCAGGAAGCCAGGAGGACGACCGAAGGATAGGACGACCGACTTCCTTTCCTGGTTTCCTGCCTTCCTCAGAGATACTCAGGCGACTGGCCTGGAGGTTCATGAAAAATCTTGTCGTAGCACAAAGATTTGCCCGATTAGCACAGCAGAGATTCCTTTCGAAAACGGACGCGACCGCTTGAGGCCGGGTTGGTTGCCTGAGGATTCCGGATGATCTTCGCGTCGCGAGAAGATGTGGATCGCGAGTGGCGCAGAGGACCCCGGGAAGTCCTTGGGTGGTTGACGGGAGACGGCGAAGGCACATCGATCTACAACCTGGTGGATTTCTTCATCCAACCCTCGGTGGTAAGAAGTGTGCGCACGCGCTTTTCTATTTCCGATCGGATCTCGCGCACTCGTTCGAGCGGCCGGCTCTTGGGGTCCGGCAAGGGCCAATCCTCCCTTCGAGCCCCCGGCACCACCGGGCACGCCTCTCCGCAACCCATGGTCATCAGGAGGTGCGCGCCCGATGCCACCTTCTTCGTGAGCTTCCGCGGCTTGGCGCGGGAGAGATCGATCCCGATCTCCTTCATGGCGATCAGGACTTCGGCATGAATGCGCGGGCCCGGCTCGGTCCCCGCGGAGATCGCCCGAGCCTTCGTCGGATCGACCATGGCATTGAAGAACGCCGCCGCCATTTGCGAACGCCCGGCATTGTGCACGCAAGCGAAGAGCACCGTGATCATGGCGCGTCGAACTCCCCAGGGAACCAGTGACGCGTACGGTTGCAGGCTGCGCACACGGACAGCATCACCGGGACTTCCACGAGAACGCCGACGACGGTCGCCAGCGCGGCACCGGAGTCGGGGCCGAAGAGCACGATCGCGGTCGCGACGGCGAGCTCGAAGAAGTTGCTCGCGCCGATGAGGGCGCCGGGCGCGGCAATGGAGTGCGGCACGCGGAAGAGCTTCATGAGACCGTACGTGAGCGAGGAGTTGAAGTAGACCTGAATCAGGATCGGCACCGCGATGAGCGCCACGTGGAGCGGCTTGCCGGTGATGTTCTCGGCCTGGAACGCGAAGATGAGGACGAGGGTGATGAGGAGCGCCGCGATCGTGACGGGAGCGAGGCGCGGGAGCAGGACCTTCTCGAACCACTCCGCTCCATACCGGCTTCGAAGCCGCCACCGGAGCGTCGAACCGGCCGAGAGCGGGATCACGATGAAGACGACGACGGAGATGAGGAGCACCGTGAACGGGACGCTCAGGGTCGAAGCCCCGCTCACGAGGAAGCGGACCGTGGGCGCGAAAAGGACGAGCATGATGAGGTCGTTGACGGACACCTGGACGAGCGTGTAGGCCGGATCCCCTTTCGTCAGGTGGCTCCAAACGAAGACCATCGCGGTGCACGGGGCGGCCGCGAGGATGATCGTTCCCGCGATATACTGGTCCGCGTCCGCGGTGGAGATCCATCGGGAGAAGATGTTCCGGAAGAAGAGCCACGCGATGAGGGCCATCGAGAACGGCTTCACGACCCAGTTGACGAAGAGCGTGACGGCGAGCCCCTTCGGCCGGCGGCCGACATCGCGCACCGAGCCGAAATCCACCTTCATCATCATCGGGACGATCATGAGCCAAATGAGGACGGCGATCGCGACGTTCACCTGGCTCCCTCGTCCGAACTCCAGCGAGCGCAGCGTCTCCACGGCGCTCGGGGCGAGCTTGCCGAGCGCCACCCCCGCGAGCATGCAGCAGGCGACCCAGGCGCTCAGGTGGCGCTCGAAGGCATTCACGGACAGCACCCGCCGGTCATGCGCAGCGCGATCTCGCGTCGGGCGTCGGAGGTGGGCCGGGGAATCTCATCGAGACATCTTACGAGCAGGCGGTGGAGGGGCTTGCGCGGTCGGGCCAGCGAGTAGAACGACCACAGCCCGTCCTCGCGCGCCCGAACCACTCCCGCCCGGCGCAGATATCCGAGATGGCGCGAGGTTTTCGCCTGAGGCACGCGCAGGAGCGTCGCGAGATCGCCGACGCAGAGTTCGCCGCCTTGGAGAAACTGAAGGATCCGGAGTCGGGTGGGATCCGAGAATGCCCGAAAGAGGAGGCCGGCCCGAACCCTGGTATCGTCGGCAGTCATATTCGCTTGGGCGATTATATTTCGCAAAACCCAAAGTGTCGAGAAGAGGATCCACGCGTTTCATCATCGCGGTTCTTGCGCTCTCGGCGCGCACGAAACGTCTTCGCGCCGTGGAAAGATCTTGATCGTCGGCACTACAAAAGGGAGGGTATGCAAATGATCGCGCTTGAAGATCCTGTCGGGGGCTTCTCCGATAGGGGCGCTTTCTTCAGGGATGTTCTTGCGCTCTCTTTCTCTGGGTCCGCTGCGTCCTCTGGTGTCGGTTCTTCTTCCTCAGGGTCCTCTGTTCCCCTCTGAGTCCTTAGCCGGGATTATTCACCTCCCAGGCGAGATTGATGACACACCGTTGAAGCGTTGCCTCTGTTCGTGAATAGACCGGGTTAGACCATGCCCCAATCCGAATCGTGGCGGCGGCGAGATCGGGCGGTGCTGTGGCATCCGTTCACGCCCCAGAAGCTGTGGGAAGACGAGTCGTTCCCGGTGATCGATCGCGGGCGCGGCTGCTGGCTCATCGACGTGGACGGCCGCCGGTACCTCGACGGCGTCTCATCGCTCTGGTGCAACGTGCACGGCCATCGCCATCCCGAGATCGATCGCGCGTTGCGCCGGCAGCTCGGGAAGATCGCGCACGCGACGTTCCTGGGGCTCTCGAATCCGCCCGCGATCGAATTGGCGGAGGAGCTCGTCCGGATCGCGCCCAAGGGACTCGCGCGCGTTTTCTATTCCGACAACGGAT
>JACPRB010000188.1 GCA_016190155.1 Planctomycetota bacterium | reverse complement strand
GCCGCGCCGCCTCGGCATCCGCCCCCTCCGCTTGAAAAACGCCCGGCGCATCCAGCAACCGAACCCCCTCGCACTCGCCCGCCAACAAGTCCCGCGTCGTCCCCGCAACGGCCGACACGATCGCATCCCCGGCCGTCAGCCGATTGAAGAGCGACGACTTCCCCGCGTTGGGCCGGCCATAAAGAAACGCCGTCGGCCGCCCTTCCGCGACCCGCACAGCCGCCGTTCGCGCCAGCAGCCGATCCAACCTCCGCCGCAGCGTCTCCGCCCGCGTCGCAGCCTCACCCGGCGTCACGATCTGAACGTCCTGATCCTCGAAATCGATGGCCGCCTCCACATCCGCGCACAACGTGAGCACATCCTCCTCGATCGCCCGAACGTGTCGCGAAAACTCGCCGCGCAGCAAGCCCACCGCCGCGCGCAACTCATCCGCCGACCGCGACGCAATGACGTTGAGGACCGCCTCCGCCTGCGCCAAATCCATCCGCCCGTTCAAGAACGCCCGCCGCGTGAACTCCCCGGGCTCCGCCGCCCGCGCCCCCGCCGCCAAGCACCGCTCCATCACCCCGCGAACCAGCGGTTCCGCCCCGGGCAGATGCAGTTCGACGACTTCCTCGCGCGTGTACGAATGCGGCGCGGGCATGACCCACGCCGCCGCGCGCACCCCCAGGAGCCGCACGACGACCACTCGTCGGGCGCGAGGAAGCCTGCAGCCGGCCACCTTGGACGCGACCGTTCGTGCGCGAGGCCCGCTCAGTCGGATGACCGCCCGATCGCCGGATCCCGGCGGAGTGGCCACGGCGACGATCGTATCGGAATCCTGCAGCCTCTGGGTCCTCTGCGTCCTCTGGTGTCAGCGTTCGGGTTCTCTGAGTCCTCTGGTCCCCTCTGCGCCCTCACTTCAGGAACTGCTTCAGCTTGTCCGTGTTCGCCTCGTCGAGCTGCTCGAATCGCACCGCGAGACCGAATTGGCTGTCGTCGTCGGAGAAGCGCACGATCCGGCAGCGGCACTTGAACCCCCTGAGCCTCGGCGCCAGGACATCCAGGTCGAACCGCACGACGTCGAGCGGCAGCGACTGCTTCCTGGTCTTGAAGGCCCTGAGCATCATGCCCGACATCGAGATCTCGTCGACCTCGCACGTCCCCTCGTCGTAGACGGTGTTCGTTCCGATGACGATCGCGACCTTCGCGGGCATGCCCGCCTTGCGTCGCTGGGACGAACGCCGGTTGGACGTGACCAACGCCGGATGGAGGTAGCCCAGTTCCCGCGCGACCTTGAAGACCTTCTGGACCGTATCGTCCGCGAAGGAATCCCGCGTATCTTTGTTGAGAATGCGCGAAACGGATCCTTGGTCGATCTTACAGATGCGCGCGATGTCCTCCTGGGTCACCTTCGAACCCGTGCGCACGGCAAGCTTGTCGTTCATAAATGGCCTCCAGTTCTCCTACGCCGGCTTCGGCGGCGGCTTCAACCAGACCTTCTTGATGATCTTCTGCTCGGCCATCGCCAGCAGCGAGTTCACGATGAAGTACAGCGCCAGGCCGCTTCCGTACGAATACGTGAAGAGGCCGAACATGATGGGCATGAACAGCATCATCTTCTGCTGCGCCGCCGCCTGCGGATCGGGCGAACGCGGCGCGAAATACGCCTGCAAGAACCACGTGATCGTCATCACGATCGGCAGGACGTTGATCGCGGAGATGCTGGTGAAGAGCAGCGGGATCTCGCGCGAGAAATCCACGAGCTTGTCCGGCTGCGAGAGATCGTGAATCCACAGCATGAACGGCGCGTGGCGCAACTCGATCGACAGGTCGATGACGCTGAACATGCCGATCCAGATGGGCAGCTGCAGCAGCATCGGCAGGCACCCGGACAGCGGGTTGACGCCGTGCTCCTTCCAGAGCTTCATCATCTCCTGGTTCATCTTCTGCGGGTTGTCCGCATAGCGCTCCCGCAGGAGCTGCACCTTCGGCGACAGCTCCGACATCCTCGACATCGAGATCGTGGTCTTGCGCGAGAGCGGAAAGAGGCACAACCGCACGACCAGCGTCGTCAGGATGATCGCCACGCCGTAGTTGCCCACGATCTTGAACAGCGTGGTCATGATGAACAGCAACAGCGGCGCCACCAAATTGACCAACGGCGCGAAGATGAAGCACCCCGACCCGTAGCTGTGCAACCCCGACAATCCGTGTCCCGCGCTCTCAAGCACCGGGTTCTGCAAGGGCCCCCCGAAGAGGGTGTACCGCAGATCCGCCCGTTCCCGGACCGTCAGTTCGCCGCCCTTCGGATCGGCGAGCGTCACTCGCGCATGAATGTTCTTCTTCCCTCCGGCCCCGGCGAGCGCCTCCTTGGCAAAACCGGCAAACTCCACGGCGGCCGCCCGCTCCCGCGTGAAATCGTCCGCCGGCAGCAGCGCGACGGTGAAGTAACGGTTGCGAAGCCCCACGGAGTCGAGCGCGGCCTCCGGGCCGACGTCCTTGCGGCCGACGACCTTCTCCTTCTCCGCCACCTCTCCCACGCCGGTCATCCGCAACGAATAGCCGCCGTCCTTCACGCCCGCGTAGCCCATCGCGAACGCCTCGTAGCGATAGTCGCTGTCGTGAGGCATGCCGTTGAACGCGTGCACCTGCATCCGCACCGACCTGGCCTCGCCGCTCGGGTTCTGCAGCGAGATCATCAGCGCGATCTCATACGGCTTCTCGCCGAACGCGAACTCCTTCTCGACCCTCAAGCCGTTGCGCAACGTGCGACGGAAGATCACCCGTCCGGCCGCCGGTTCCTCCTTCACTTCCCACGTCGCCTGATGCAGGCCGGGTTCGTCCGGAAAATGGATCGACAGATGCGGTTCGGCGGGATCGAACGGCTCCAGGAGCGGCACCACGCCGTCGCGGTCGAGGTACTTCAACAACTCAAGCCTGCGCAAGCCCGCGCCGCGGTTGGTGAACGTCGCGCGAAAGAAGCCGTTCTCCAGCACGATGTCCTCGCGCAGGGGATGAACCGTCTCTTCGACCGGCGCGATCTCCGCCGGCGGGGCCTTCTTCACTTCCGCCCATCGCGGCTCTTCGTCGCGAGCGACCGGCTTGGGCTTCGGTCGGGGCTTGGGCGGGGGAAAGAGCCACTGCGCCACGAACGCCCACCCCATGAACACGAGGAACGACAGGACCGCGACGAGCACGACGCGCTTTTCCACGAACTCCTACTTCCTTTCGTATCGATACGCGGTCCCGCACTTGGCGCACCGAACCGCTTCGTTCTTCTCATCCCATTCGCGCTGCGCCCCGCACCCAGGGCACGGCCGCTGCGCTTCCTCGATGAGCATGACGGGGATATCGTCCTGGACCCGGAATACCAGGCCACACTCCGGTCGAGTGCACAGGATCGCCTCCGGCTCAGGGCGGTGCCGAACGTCCGCCTTGCACAAGGGGCACGCCATGATCTCGATCAGGTCTTTGGGGACCGCCATCGGGGTATTCTCCGTTCCGAGCCCTGGGAACCAAGGGCATAAAATATACCGCATGAACCCATAATGTCAAAGGGAAAATGCAGCATAATCCCGTTCATCCGCGCGCGCGACTTTCCAGGGCCAGAAGGCGCCGCTTTCGGCTCAGCCCCCCGGTGAAGCCTCCGAGGCGTCCGCCGGACGCCACGACCCGGTGTCAGGGGATGATCAGACAGAGCGGATTCCGGCGCATGAACTGCCCCACCGCCCGCGCCGCCTTCGGACGGCCGGCCTCGCGAGCAATCTCCCCATACGTGCGCGTCCGACCCCTGGGAATCCGTCGAACCGCCTCGTACACCCGCCGCCCGAACTCGCCGGTCTCCGGCCACGCGAACGGCTCGTTGAACACGACGGCCTCGCCCGCGAAGTAACGCTCCACCTTGCGCGCGATGGGTAGATCCGCTCGCGGTGCCCCTTTCGGAGGACATCCACCCAGGCGCAGATCGACGACCGCGCCACCCCGGCAGGCCACCCATCCCCTTCCCCAGGGCGTCGTGAAATCGGCCCATTCCATCGTCACTTCCTCCGAATGATCAATCGTGATCGCACGCGAGCCTCGACCAGCCCCACCGCGCACACATCCGACAAAGGATGCGGCCCTCCCTCCTCCCTCAGGACCTCGCCCGGCCCCAAGCGCGACAGGAAGAAGCGCACGTCGGAGTCGTCCGGATCCGCGCGCCGCACCGCCGTAGCCGGTCGCGCCGACTCCGTCGTCAAGACCACCGAAGCCCCCGTGAGGGTGCATCCGCCGTCGAGAGCCACTTCCACGGGAACCAGCGCGCGATGGGAATCGAACAGCGGCTTCGCCAAATGCGCGTACGTCACCGGCCCGCCCCGAACGAAATGCAGCCGATACTCCGTGTCGCCCGCCACGGCCGCCCACGCCTCCACCGCCACGCGACCGCGGGGGAACAGCACGAAGAACACGACACTGAACAAGACGGACATCCCCGCGACGCAGAGGAGGAGCACTCCCGCGCGCCATGGACGCGGCCACCCCACGAGCACCCCGAACAAGGCGGACACATAGACGACCAGAAAGAGGATCGTCGAGCGGCGCTTCGCCTCCACCCAGGGGCCGTCCGGCGCCAGCGCGGCCAAGCCGGGCTCGACCACGCCGAACCGCGTCGGCGGCGTCCACGACTCTCCCTCCATGACGTCCACCGCCTCGAAGGTACGCGGATCCACTTCGCGCCACCCATGGGGAGGCGCGATGACCAAGCGCTCTTCATCGCCCAAGAAACGAACCGCCTCCTCGAGCCGCCGCCGGACCCGCACCTCGCCGCGAACCGACGCCTGAATCTCCACGACGGGATCGGCCACCGCGGGCAGCCCAGGCACCACGATAGAAACGCGCTCCCCCGGAGCCAAGCGCACGGCGCGGCTCACGGTCATCGGACCCGACACGACGGCGACTCGACCGTCGAAACCCCCGCGGGAAGCGAGCCCGATCTCCACCGGAAGCCAGCACCCGACGCGCGCCGATCCACCCGTCAGGGTGAGCGCCCGTTCAATGTCGACGTCCTGGACGCCCCAGAGGATCGCCGCGACGACCGCCCAGTTCACGACGCGATTCTACTTCGCCCGTCGGCGCCCCGCCATGTCTTGCGAAACCGCCCCGTTCTTTCGAACCCTCCGAAGGATTCACGCGAAAAGTCGAACCAGGGAAGAGCACTTCAACACGCATTGAGATCGAGACCCGTCGTCACCGGAAGGGGTCAGTTGAGACGATATGGGATTGAAGCACGGCGTTGTCCTTCTCCTGGCCGCGTTCGCGCAAGAACCCCCCGATCCGAGCCTCGTCAAAGTCGCCGATCCGCCGGACCTATCGAAGTATGAGGAGCTCGTCGGACCCGAGGTCATGCGCGAACTGCGCGAGCTGGCGGCGCGCGTCCAAGGGAAGACCTTTCGCCACGTGAACGCGACCCCCGAGGGCGGCGGCGTCGCGGAGATCCTGCATCGAGTGGTCCCGTTCCTCAACGCCCTCGGCGTGGATGCCCGCTGGAGCGTCCTGGAAGGCACGCCGGAGTTCTTCGAGGTCACCAAGAAATTCCATAACGGCATCCAAGGCGCGCCCCTGACGCTCTCCGACCAGGAGCGGCGAACCTACGACGACGTCCTGGCCCGCAACGCGAGCCGCATCCCGCTGACCGACGACGTCTATCTCATCCACGATCCGCAGCCCGCAGGCCTCATTCGATACATTCGCCCGGGCGCCAACATCGCCTGGCGAGTCCACATCGACACCAGCAACGCCAATCCCGAGATCTGGGGCTTCGTGGCGAGCCGCGCGGCGGGGGCGCAGGTCGCGCTTTATCACATGCCGGAGTTCGTCAAGGAATCCGGCGCCGCTCCTGTCGTGATGCAGCCATCCATCGACCCGCTCAGCGCGAAGAATCGCGCCATGAGCGAGGCGGAAGTGGAATCGGTGCTCCGGAAGTACGGCATCGAGACGGACAAGCCGCTGGTGACGCAGGTCTCGCGCTTCGACAAGTGGAAGGACCCGCTGGGAGTGATGGACGCCTTCGTCCGGCTGCGCCAAGGCGGCACCGACGCGCGTCTGGTCTACGTCGGTTCCGGATCCGTGGACGACCCCGAAGGCCTGCGCGTCTACGAGGAGGTGCAAGAGCGATTCGAGCAGATCCGCCGCGCCCAGCCCGAGATCGCGCGCGACATGAAGATCATGATGACGCCGTACGATCCGCTGCTGGTCAACGCCATCCAGCGCAAGTCCGCCGTCATTCTTCAGCTCTCCACGAAGGAAGGATTCGGACTGACCGCGACCGAGGCGATGTGGAAGGGGACGCCCGTCGTCGCTCGTCCGTCGGGCGGCCTTAAGGCCCAGGTGATCGACGGGGAAACGGGGTTCCTGGTGAACACGCCCGAGGAGGCCGCCGAGCGGATCCGGTACCTCCTGGAGAATCCCCGGGAACGGGCGCAAATGGGAGCGGCGGCGCGCCGACACGTAAAGGAGAATTTCCTGATCACGCGCAACGTGCGGGATTACCTGCTCCTCATGCAACCGGAGTTCTATGAGACGGCGCGGAACGGGACGACGCCCCGGCCGATGGGCGAGATCCACGCGTCGCTGAAGCCGGTGATCGTCGCTCGCGATCTCGTCAAACCTTACGAAGCCTTGATGAACGAAGTCCTCCAGCGGAAAGGAGAGGTGATCCAGGCCAACGAACCGCTGGCGCAGCGTTACATCGATCTCCACTGGTGGCCCAAGGGCAAAGGCCAAGTAACGGTCGACGACGGCATGATGGCGAGAACTCGGTCCGCCTTGGATACGTTCAGGGCCGCCCGTTGGGTCGACCCGCAGGCAGACGCCGTCCTGTCGGAAGCGCTCACCCTGATGAGTCAAGACCGCGCCGCCCGCAAGACCGCCGACATCATCCGGAAGGGCGAACTGCACGTGCTGCGCGTGCCCGCGGAGAAGATGGGCGGCGCACTCGGACAGTGGCTTCGCGGCAGCCGGCTCATTTTGGTCAGAGAAAGGCTGCGCGGGACCGACCTGGCCGAGGCGCTGGTGCACGAGGGGCACCACGCACGGGATCCGCGTTCGGACGGGCTCCACGAAGCCCGCGCCTATCGGGCGCAGCTGGATTTCGCTGAGCGCATCGGACGCATCCCTCCCGAACAGAAGCCGACACTCGAGAAGATCCGCAGGATGAGCGACCCGGAGCTTCAGCGTCATCTCGAAGGCATGATGCCCGATCTCTACAGACCCAACGCGACGAACCGGAGCCGCGCCATCGTCCGAGGGATCGGCGGAATGGGCGCATTCGGCGCCGCCTATCTCCTCAAGGAAGGGCTCAACGCCCTCGAAACGCGCGACCGACATCGCATGGGGAAAGCGGCGCTTCAGCTCAAGCAGCCCCGCTTCTGGCTGGATGTCGGGACCTTCACGGCCGCCGCGGGAGGAGTCACCTGGGGCCTGGACAAGCTGCCAGGCACGGGCACGGTCAAGGGGCTGTCGAAGGCCGCCGTTCCTCTGACCGCCGGCATGCTCGCCGTCCAGGCGCTCTCGGGGCGCCTCTCATGGTCCGACGCCGCCACGGGAACGGCCGCCTTCCTTACGACGGGCACGCTCGTGCATCTCGCCCTGCGCGCCGGCCCGGCCGGCTGGCTAAGAATCCCGTACTCCGTCATCAAGATGGCGCTCACGCTCTATGGGGGCGAGAAACTCGACGCCTTGCTGCGAGGGTTGCTGCCACGGAGACGGGCCATGGATCGCGACGGCGTCCAAGACATGATCCAGCGGCTGGCTGAGCGATAACAATCCGGGTCATCCCGCAGAAGGTCTCCCCCAGAACGGCGCCGCCGCGAACAGCCCCAGGGCCGCCAGCGCGAAAAGCGTCGACCCCACCAGCGGCGCCCCTCCGTCCAGCTCGGCGGCGCCCCAGAAGGGCGACACCGCCGCCAGGAACCGCAGCGACTGTCCGGCAAACTCGACCGCCACGTAATGCACGAAGGGCACGAAAGCGGACGCGACGAAGAACCCGAGGAAATACCACGGCGCCACGCGGTTCTTCCGTTCCGCCCCCACGCCGAAAAGCGCCGCGACGAAACACGCCGCCGTGGCCACCAGCAAGTGTCCGCTGAAGAAGACGCGCGCGCCGACGTCCGCGAGGTTCTGGCAGAGGAACGCCACCGGCAACGCCACCACGAAAAGGACGCACACCTGCAGCACCAGCAGATGGGCATGACCGCTCACTCCACTGGGAATGCTCACCTTGCGCACGAGCAGGCCGGGGATGAAGAAAGGCCAAATCACCAGCACGAAGAACAGCTCGGCCTCGATGAGGCACGTGAAGGCGTCCTCGGGACTGATGAATCCCAGACCGAACGGCAGCACGTTCCCCGTCGCGCACAACAACGCCGCGCTGATGAAACCCAGCCACAGCAGATACAGCACGATGGCTCTCGGAATGTGTATCGTCATCGGCCCACCTCTTTCCGACTCCTCAATCCCAGCGCGCGACTCATCGCCGGGTTCGCTTACCCATGCGGATTTCGCCGGCGCCCGCCGGACTGACGGCCGCCTTCTCCCCCGCGTAGATCTTCACGTAGCTCAACCCTTGCAGGCCCGGATATTCCCGCACCACGGCGGCCAGCAACTCCAGCTTCTCCTCGGGCGCCGGCTCGCCGAATCTACCCGACGACGGGGCGCGCCCCCAGTAAATGGTGCACCCCACCGCCGTCAGCAAGGCCGTTTCCGGGCGGCGCCGATCCACCCGCCCTCCAACGTTGGAAACGTCCACGGCACGAACATCCAGCGCCCGCAGCGACGCGGAACGGGCGATCATTTCCACCAGCTCGACGCCCGCCCGGATGTCCGCCGACTCCCAGCGCTCGCCGGGTCGGGGAGGCACACTGGCGCTGCCCACGATCTCGACGGAGCGGGCGCACGCCGAAGCGCTCGGATACGTCCCCGGCAACACGACGCCATCGTCGTCCAACAGGAACAGGCCCTCCGCCCGACGCACCGCCACATGCGGACGACGTACCTGAAGCCTCACGCGAACCCGATCCGGAAAGATGCGCTCGATCGCCGTGACGCGCTTCACCCACGGGTTTCCCTCGAACACCCGGCCGATCCGGCTCACGAGTCCTTCGTCGAAGAGGTTGAGATCCGCGGGCATCTCGACGATCGAATCCTCGCCGCTCCAGGCGGGGGCTACCCGCACGCTCGCCATGGCCTTCACTTTGTACTCGGGCTGAGCGCAGAGCAGATTGTAGGTATGGCGGTGGATGAGCAGCACGATGAACGCCGCGCCCACTCCCAACCCCGCCCGCATCAGCCCCGTTCGATGCGACACGACGAACGTCTTCGCGACCTTCCACGCGGTCGATAGTTTGCGCTTCATTTGGTCAGGCTTTCTCCGGGTCCTCTGGTGTCGACTTCTTCTCCGGGTCCTCTGTCCCCCTCTGCGTCCTCGCGCCGAGCGCCCTAAGAACATATCGACCGCAGCCGTATAATTACTGCAGTGACCCCAAAGGCCATGTCTGCTTTCTGGCTGCTCCTGGCGTGGGCCTTCGCCCCGGCGCCCGACTCGAAGTATCTCGTCACCGACCTCAAGTCCGACCACACCGCGTCCTACGTCGTCGTCGCGCCGGACGAATTTGCCGAAGACTGCGACCGGCTGCTCGCTCACCGGCAGGCGACAGGCCACACCGTCGCGTTGGTGCGCGCCTCGGACATCGCCGGCGCCTTCGGAAACGGCGCCCTCACGGCCGACGCCCTCTTGTCCTTCACCAAACACGCCGCCGATCGCTGGAAGACCCGCTTCCTCCTCCTGGCGGGCGACGCCGACCGGATCCCCGCCCACATCCGGCGTTCGGAGTACCAGACGACGCGCTTCGCCAACGAGGAGGAACTCGGAACGGACCATCTCTACTCGGAGCCTGGCCTCTGCGTGGGCCGCTTCCCCGCCGATACCCGCGAAGAGCTGCACGCCATGATCAGAAAGACGATCGACTACGAAACAAACGTCCGGCCGGGCCCGTGGCAGCGTCGCATCTCCTTCATCACCGGCCAAGCCGATTTCGGCAGCCTCATCGATTCCTTCATCGAATCCCAATTCACCAAGATCGTGACCGATACGATCCCGGCCGAGTACGACATCGAGCTGGCCTACGCCAAGCCCACGTCGCCCTACTGTCCCTACCCCGCTCGCTTCAACGACAACGCCCTCCGCCTGCTCAACGAGGGGGCGCTCTTCTACGTCTACGTCGGCCACGGCAAGAGGACCGGCTGCGACCTGATCGAATTCAAGGGCAAGTTCTACCCCATCCTCGAGGAAGCGCACGTTCCGGACATTCGCATCCGGGAGGGCCCGCCGATCATGATCGTGCTCGCCTGCAGCACCGGCGAATTCGACGCCAAGACCGGAGACTGTCTCGGCGAAGCGCTCCTCAAGAGCCCCTCGGGGCCCGTCGCGTTCATCGGAGGCTCTCGAATCACGCAGCCGTACGCCAACACGCTGCTGGGCCGGGAGCTGATCGCCGGCTTCCTGCGCGATCAACCGACGGCCGGCGAGGCGCTCTTCGCCGGCAAGCGGGGCGTTCTCGACAACGCGAGCAATCTGCGCAAGGTCGCGGACCGCCTCGCGGGCCTCATCCAGGGCAGCGACGCCCTCGAGCCGATGCGCAAGGACGTCGTGATGCACTACAACTTGCTGGGCGATCCCGCCCTCATCTTGCGACGCCCTCCGAACGGACTGACGATCGAGACGACCCTCTCCGGCCGCAAGCTCGCCGCGAAAGGGCGATCGCCCATGAAGCAAGGCCGGGCGCTCGTCTCCGTGAGCTGCCCCCGCGAGGCGTTCCTGCGTCCTCCGGTCAGAATCCCGGCGAGCGATCCGGACCTGGCGCGCCGATTCCTGGAGCGCTACCAGGCCGCCAACGACAAGACGATCGCGCGCGCCGAAGTCGAGGTGCGCGACGGGATCTTCGAAATCGAATTCGACGTACCCGCGGGGACGGCCGCCGGACCGTATTTTATCCGGGCGTTCGCGTGGAACGGCGACGCGTCGGCCGCCGGCGTGGCGGAAGTGGCGCTGGAGGGCGTGAAATAGTTCATCCGTTCAGCTCGGCTCCGGCAAGCGCGTCTCCTGAACGGAAGAACTCGAGAACGGGTGAACCCGTGAACGCGCGTTGCGCGGGCTACAGCGCCGCGGCCCAGCGTCCTCGTGTCTTCTTCTTGAGGGCGCACCCCACGATCCGTTCGCACAAGTCCGCGTACTCGATCCCCATCGCCCACGCGGCCTTGGGCAAGAGGCTGCGCTCCGTCATCCCCGGGATCGTGTTCACCTCCAGCACGTAGGCCGTGTGCAGCGGCGTGAAGATCAGATCGACGCGGGAAACCCCTTCGCACCCCAGCGCCTTGTGTGCGGCCAACGCGGCACTCTGGATCGCGCGCGCATCCCGGGACTCCAGGATGGGATCGACCCCGTACTTCGTCCGGGCATCCTCGTACTTGGCCCGGAAGTCGAAATACTCTCCGGGCGGCCGCACTTCAACGATCGGCAGCGGATCCCGGTCGAGGATGCCCACCGTCATCTCACGGCCCGCCACGAACTTCTCCATCAGAGCGAACGGCCCGCACCGGAACGCCTCCGCGGCTCCTTCCAGCAGCGTGCCGCAATCGCGATGAACCGTGACGCCCACGCTGGAGCCTTCCGCCTGCGGCTTGACGACGACGGGGTATCCCAGCGACCGGGCGGCCTGCTCGAGAAGATCGATCGGATCCTGGCGCGTGATGACGCGGTACGGCGGCGTCTCTATTCCCCGGGAGGCGAAGAGGCGCTTGGATTCGATCTTGTCCATCGCGGCGCGGCTGGCCCCGGGACCGGAGCCGGTGTAGACGATGCCGCGCTTCTCGAGGAGCTTCTGGATCCCCCCGTCCTCGCCGAAACGGCCGTGCAGCGCGATGAACGCGACGTCGCAGCGCAGCGAGTCCAGCTCGCGGCCGGTGTCCGTCGTGATGTCGACGGTGTTGACTCGATGTCCGCGGCGCGACAACGCGCGCGCCGCGGCGTTGCCGCTGCGCAGGGAAACTTCTCGCTCGCTCGAAACGCCTCCGAAGAGCACCGCTATGTCCAGGGACTTCACCATGTGAGTATCTCCAGTTCCAGATCGACCTCGAACCGTTCGTTCACGCGCGCCCGCACCAGATCGATCAGGCGGTGAACGTCGGCCGCGATCGCCTTGCCTTCGTTGATGATGAAATTCGCGTGCTTGCGCGAAACGTGCGCGCGGCCGGATCGGGCCCCTTTGAGCCCCGCTTCGTCGATCAAACGGCCGGCATGCCGGCCCGGCGGATTCTTGAAGACGCATCCGGCGTTGGGGCTTCCCAGCGGCTGCGTCGCCTTCTTCTGCGCGAGAACGGCGTCGTAGCGCGCGCGCGTCCCAGGATCCGGCGTCCACTGGAAACCGGCCGCCAGCGCGATGTGGCCCGGGGCGAGACCCCAGGACCGATAGCGGAAGGGGACCTCGCCGCGCGAGAGGCGACGGACGTCGCCCTCCGGCGTCACGACATCGACCGCGCGCACACTCTGCGCGATCTCGCCATACCGCCCGCCCGCATTCATGACGATCGCGCCGCCGATCGAGGCCGGCACGCCGGCCAGGAACTCCAGGCCGGACACGCCCTCCGCGACGGTCTCCTTGACGAGCTGCGATAGGCTGTAGCCGGCCTGCACCTGCGTTCCGTCGCGGCGGCGCATCCGTCCCAAATGGAGGACCACGCCGCAAACGCCGGCGTCCCCGACCAGGATGTTGGCGCCGCTGCCGAGGATCCGCCAGGGGACGTCGCACTCGCGGGCCGCGCGCAGGATGTCTGCCAATTCGCGCTCGTCGCGGGGGCGCACGAACCAATCCGCGGTGCCGCCGATCCTCAGGGTCGTGTGCAACGCCAGCGGCTCGTCGACGCGCGCATCGACGACTCGATCGGATAGGAACGCCGCGAAGGCGGCACGGGCCGGCATGGTTTTCCCCCTCCGGGCGGATTATACGTCGGCGGGGGATTAATGTAAACTACGAATTATAAATTACAATTATGTCGGCCGCCGGCCCGTGCTACAATGCCCTCGTGCTCAAACGCTTCGCCCGGAAAGCCGCCCGCAAGATCTACCGTCGCCTCAAGCATCGCCCCGAGCACGACGCCCTGGCCGCCCTGTCCCCCGAAGAGCACGCCCGCCGCTGCGACGAAGACCTCGAGTCGCTCCGCCTCTGGATCGGCGGCCTCGAAAGAATCCCGAGCGACGCGGGGCCCCTCGACAGCCATGAGAATCGCGCCGCTCTCCGGCGCCGCTGGGCGGCGTTCCTCGATTACCTCGTCGCGCTCGACTCCATCAAGAACTTCCACGGCGGATTCGCGCGCTTCGAGATGGACAGCCGGCAGAACGCCCGCTCGTTCGTGCTGGCCTACGCCTCCTTCCTCGCCCAATACGCCGCCGGATACCGGTGGATCCGCCGCTTCGATCGACACAAGCTCGCCGCCACCCTCTTGGACGAACCCGCCCCCGAGCTCGGCCTC
>JACPRB010000187.1 GCA_016190155.1 Planctomycetota bacterium | reverse complement strand
CTCCGTACCCTCTGCGCGCTCTGCGGTCGGTCTTTCGGAGTGAATCGTGGGATCTACTGATCCAAGCGTCGATTGAACGCCGGTCCTGCCTCCATGGGCTTCCGCCAGGCGCTTGACCGTCGACAGGCCCAGTCCAAGGCCCGTGTGACCCAGACGGCAGTTTCTCTGAGGGCACGTCGCAGGAGTTCCCGTTCCTGTTGATGACGAGGCGGATGCTCTATCAACTTCAACGCGGGGACGATGAGTCTGCGCACGGCGAACGTGGTGTTGCGGTCGTCGGAGGCGAGCTCTTCGCGACATTTCACACGGCTGCGGCCTTCGTGAATCAGGTGACGAGCCCCGCGTGGGATCGGGTCACGAAGATGCCGGCGCGGCCAGAATCGTCTTGGAGATTCACTCGGTCTCTGCTACCTTCGAACGGTCCACAGAAGACGGCAGGTGGCGTGCGTACGACGTCGGAACATCGCCAAGCGATGGGCGAAGCGGATGGGCTCTTCGTGTGCGACGAACGAGGGCGCGTCTGCGAAGTGAACGAGGCCGCCTGCAGGTTGTTGGGGCGGCCGAGGCAGGAGTTGATCGGCGCTTCATTGGATCGCTTGTGCGGGTGCTTGGCTGCGGAAGAGACCCGGCGCTTCCTGGGGGAACCGCGAGACGGAGAGTCGCTTCGCGTCGGCGGGCTGCTGCGCGACAAGGGTGGCGCGGCCGTCAAGGTGCTCTGTCGGCTGCACGCGTTGCGGATCGACGGGCGCCGGTACACGGCCGCCCTCGTGAATGCGGATTCCTCTCCGGCGGATGGGGGGCCCGATGACGCGCGATTCATGCAGGCCCTCGCGTCCAGCGAGTCGCGCCTGCGGGCGATCGTGGACACGGCTGTCGATGCGATCTTGACGATCGACGAGGCCGGGCGGATCGAGTCGGCCAATTCGGCGGTCCACAAGATGTTCGGTTACACTCCCGAGGAGCTTCGGGGTCGGGACGTGGCCGTGCTGATCCCGTCGCCCTACAGCGATCGGCATGCCGACTATCTCGCGGCCTATCTCAAGTCGGGGATCAAGAAGATCATCGGGGTCGGGCGCGAGGTCATGGGGCGTCGCAAGGACGGCTCGA
Organism: Planctomycetota bacterium; assembly: GCA_016190155.1. Taxonomy (GTDB): domain Bacteria; phylum Planctomycetota; class MHYJ01; order MHYJ01; family JACPRB01; genus JACPRB01. The sequence goes on along the minus strand of JACPRB010000187.1, from coordinate 10,920 downwards.
CGTTTCCTCTGCATCTGGCCGTCAGCGAGACGACGATCGGCGAGAGCAAGGTGTTCACCGGGATCCTGCGCGATCTGTCCGAGATGAAGGGGATGCAGGAAGAGGTCATCCAGAGCCGGAGCTTGGCGGCGATCGGGGAGACCGCCGCCGTGATCGCGCACGAGATCAAGAATCCGCTGGCCGCCTTGAGCGGGCCGATTCAGGTGCTTCGGGACGAAGTATCGGCGGCCGATCCGCGCCGGGAGGTGCTGCAGGCGATGTTGGAGCAGGTGAGACGGCTGGACGACATCGTGCGGCAGCTCCTCTTGTTGGCCAGGCCGTGGGTGCCGAAGAAAGAGCCGTGCCACCTTGGCGAACTGGTCCAGCGCGTCGTCGCGATGGCGCGCGAGCAGAGCTTGTTCTCGGGTGTGCGCTTCTCCGTGGAAGAGGAGGAGTCGCTGCACGCGATGGTGGATCCGGCGCTCTTCGAGCAGGTGCTGTGGAATCTCTTGTTGAACGCGGTCCAGGCGATGCCCAAGGGAGGCGACGTGCGGGTGTCGTTCTTCGCGACGCCCGACGAGATTCGTCTTCGCGTCGAGGATACGGGGGCGGGGATGCCCGCGGACGTGCAGGCGAAGATCTTCCGACCGTTCTTCTCGACGAAGCCCTCCGGGACCGGTTTGGGGCTCTCGATTTGCAGGAAGATCATGGAGGCGCACGGCGGGGCGATCACGATCCAGAGCGACGCGGGGAGAGGGACGGTCGCCATGCTGCGCGTTCCGCGCCGGTGACGGGGCGTCTTCGAACCTACCCTGCCGAGGCCGCGAGCGACTTCTCAAGCTGGAAGCCTTGCGGTTGCGCGCCGGGATCTTCCGGCGTCAGGATGACGCGCGTGATCGCAGGATAGGGAACGAAGATCGTGTCCATCTCCGCGCAGGTTCGGCGGTCCCGGTAGACGCTCACGGCCATCCATCGGGGATCGAGCGTCTCGATGTGGCAGAGATCCAGACAGGTGTCGTCCGCGAGCTGCAGGAGCACGACGGGTACCTTGCCCGGATATGTGGCGTGGAGCACGCGGACATGTTCGGGCAGCAGCGACCGGAAGAACGGCGCGTCGAACGGCGCGGAGTTCGCATCCCGCGAGGGTCGCGATCGATTCGTGTGGGCCATGGCCGGTCCTCCCTTCGGCAAATTCTCCTCAAGCAATTGCAGCGGCATCATTCGGGGAATTCCAGTGCGGCGGCAGCACGGAGATTCCCCGAAATGCGGAAGATCATAGGGTCATGAATATTGACGGCGCGCCGTCCGTTGATTAAATCAGTGAATGTTGATACGAGGATCCGCGCATGCGCAGCCGATCGAACGCCCTTCAAGTGAAGGCGAAGCTCTTCCGGGGCCTGGCGGACGTGTCGCGGCTGGCCATCCTGGAAGCCCTGCGACGGGGACCGAAGAACGTCTCCCAGATCGTCCGGCAAACCGGCCTGCGGCAGCCGAACGCGTCGATGCACCTGAACTGCCTCTGGTGCTGCGGTCTGGTCGATCGCTTCGAGCGCGGGCGGTTCACGTACTACCGGATGATGTCGGACCGCACGCGGCGGGTCCTGCGGGCGGCGGCGGAGGTCCTGAAGGAAGTGGGCGATCATATCGCGGAGTGCGCTCGGTACGAGGAGCGCGCGTGAGAAGCGTCGCAGCGCGGCGGGTGCCGCAACCCAACGGGGTTGTTGCGGCGGGCTGCCGCGCAAGGTTCATCGGCGATTATTCATTGTTGGGTTTTGACTGCGGTACCGAGCCTCTTGAATGCCAAAGCATTGCGGTAACCGTTCGGCCGTTCATCGGTTCGTCCGTTCATTCGTTGCGGAAGATGGTCGCTGGAACGGGGCTCTCGAACGATTGCAAGTGGGAGCTGCGGTTTATCGCGGATGCAGCTGCGTCGGTCGGACGGACCGGTGAACGGATGAACGGGAGAACGGGTGAACGGTCACGCGTTGCAGGGACCCCAAGAACATTCTCGCGCGGCGCGAAGATCCTGATCGTAAGCACTCTGTTGTCGTGGGTTCTCGCAGGCTGCGCGGCGCCGAGCCCGTACGCGATCGGCGAGCTCGAGGAGTCGGAACATCGTTTCGTCGTTCCCCCGCGCGAGCGCTCGAAGATCGAGGAGATCCTGGCCAAAGACGAGCTGACGTTGGCGGACGCGCTTGAAATCGCCGACGCGCTCAACCCGCGCCTGGAAGTGGAACGGCGCAACGTCGATCTGGCGACGGCCGCGATGTGGGAGGCATCGCTCTATCCGAATCCGTCGGCGATCCTCGATGTGGAGGATGCGCGCGCGGGCCGCGCCGAACGGACCGCCGGCCTCAGCGTGCCGGTGGCGATCGGGGGGCGCTTGGGCGCCGCGACGGACTTGGCGGCGAAGGAGCGCGAAGTCGCGGCGCTCCGGTACGTCTGGAGGCGCCGAGAGATCCTGACCGACGTCAAGCGCGCGTTCGTGAACGTGCTGGCCGCGGGGCGCGCGGTCGAGCTGGCACGGGATGGCCGGCGGATCGCGCAAACCGTCCGCGAGATCGCCGAGGAGAGATTCAAGGCGCAAGCCGTGCCCGAGATGGAGGTGTTGAAGGCGGCCGTCAACCTCGCGAAGGCGGAGGCGGACGTGAAGCTGGCGGAGCGGGACCTGCAGGTGTCCACGAAGGCGCTTCAGGCGCTCATGGGGGACGCCGACTTTCCCAAGGACAGGTTCTCCGGCGAGTTGGCCTCGCGCTTCGTCGTGCCCGGTGCGGAGGCGCTTCGCGGCCTGGTGATGGCGGGCCATCCGCTTCTGGAGGCGGCGCGCCTGGCGCGGGAAGCGGCGGAGACGAGGATATCCCTGGCGGAGGCGCAACGCATTCCCGACATCACGGTGACGGTGACGGTGGGCAAGGACAGCGAAGAAGCGACGATCGTTGAAGGGGGAGTGGAAGTTCCGCTGCCGATTTTCAATCGAAACCAGGCGGCGATCATGGAGGCGGAGATCCGCAAGCGGCAAGCCGAGCTCGAGGCGGTCGGCATCCGGAACGATCTGCTCCTGCAGTTGACGGAGGCCATCCGCACGTTCGTCTCGGCGCAGGAACGGGTCGCGTTGTATGTCGAGGAGATCCTGCCGAAGGCCGAGCAGGCGTTGCGACAGACGGAGGAGGGCTATCGTGCCGGCAAGTTCGCGCATCTCGACGTGCTGGACGCGCAACGCACGCTCTCGGAGGCGCGCTTCGCCGCCGTGACGGCGCTGTCGGACTTGAATCTCGCCGCCGCCGAGGTGGAGAAGCTGAGCGGGGTGCCGCTGGAACGGATTCGATAGGAGGTTCGAATGAGATCGCTGTTGGTCATCGTCATGGGGATCGCGCTTGTCGGGCAGGAATTCCGCAAGCGCGACAACAAGGACCGGCAGGAGTTCGCGGGGAGGATCGTCTGCGTCGGCTGCACGCTCGAGAAGCAGGAGGGCGGCGCGGAGGCGCAGTGCACGCTCCACGCGAAGCACGCGCAGGGGCTGCTGAGGGTAGACGGCACGCTCTGGACGTTCGTGGACAACGCCCGCGGCCATGCCGTCATCACCAACGCGAAGCTGCGCGAGAAGGAGATCAAGATCCTCGGATGGCGGTTTCCCAAGGCGCAGTACATCGAGGTCTCGAAGTATCAGATCAAAGAAGGCGAGCGGTGGGTGCCGTACGACTTCTGCAAGACCTGAGGGTTCGAGCCCGGGGATAACGCAGACCGGGACGTCTGCGAGGATTGTCGACAGGACTGAACATGCGCAAGAACATCCTGACGATCGTCGTCTTCGTCGCGCTCATCGGATTGTTCGCGTGGGCGGCGAACGATTGGAAGGCGCCCTGGGGAGGACGCGTCGATCATGGTTCGGACTGGTGCGAGGAGCACCAAGTTCCGGAATCGACGTGCGAGAAGTGCAACCCGAAGTTGGCGCGCGGCGGCACGATCGTCGTTCGGGAGCGCGAACCCGAGGAGGGGGAGTGTCCGAACACGCTGGCGCGCATCACGCTGGCCCCGGAGGCGGTCCGCGAAGCGGACATCCAATTCCACACGGTGGCGGCCCGGCAGGTTTCGGAAACCGTGCGCGGAAATGCGGAGACGATGTATCCGCCTTCGAGATACGCCGGCATCGCTCCGCGGGTCGGGGGAGTGATCCGCGAAGTCCGCGTCACGCTGGGACAGGACGTGGAAGCGGGCGCCGTGTTGGCGGTGATCGAATCGCCTGATCTGGGAGAAGCGAAGTCCGACGCCCTGCAGGCGGCGGCCGTATTGGAGCTCCGGCGACAGACGTACGAGCAGGAGAAGGCGTTGTACGACAAGAAGATCACGGCCGGCCGCGAGCTCCTGCGGGCGAAGACCGAAGCGGAGGAGGCGAGGCTGGCGCTGCAGCGCGCGGAGAAGAGGCTCACGGCGTTGGGCCTTTCGGCGGAGACGATCGAGAAGGCGGACTCGTTGCTGCCGGTGTTCGCTCCGTTTGCCGGGACGATCGTGGAGGCGGCGGCTGTGATCGGCGAGAAGGTCGGGCCGGAGAAGAGCCTGTTCGCGATCGCGGCCTTGGATCGGATGTGGGTATCCGTCGATGTCCTGGAGACGGATCTCCCGAAGGTCGAGAAGGAGCAACGTGTGGTGTTCAAGATCGAGGGGTTGCCGGGCCGTTTTTCGGGCCGCGTCATGGCGATCGGGGGAGCGGTGGACGAGCGGACCCGGACCGTGCCGGTCTATGCGGAGGTGAAGAACGCGCAGGGAGCCGTGAGGGCGCACATGTTCGGCCGCGGGGAGATCACGGTCAAGCCTCCGGAGGCCAAACTGCTCGTGCCGAAGGAGGCGGTGCAGAGCGACGGGGATTGTCATCTGGTCTTCGTATCGCCGGCGGACCATACGTTCAAGGCGCGCAAGATCGAGATCGGCGCGATCTACGAAAGCGGCTACGAGGTCGTCGGTGGTTTGGCCGCGGGAGAGAAGGTGGTCACGACGGGGAGCTTCCTGCTGAAGTCCGAGGTCCTGCGCGGCCAGATGGGCGCGGGCTGATGTCCGGAGAAATGAGCCGCGTCGCGGCTGTTTGCCATGCTGAACTGGATCATCGATGTTTCGCTCAAGCACCGGACGTTGGTCCTGGTGCTGACGATCGTCCTGGCCGGGGCCGGCGTGTTCTCGCTCGGCCGGCTCTCCATCGACGCGCTGCCCGACGTCACGGACGTGATGGTTCAGATCAACACGGTCGCGCCGGCACTGAGTCCGCTGGAGATCGAGCAGCAGATCAGCGCGAAGATCGAACAGGCCATGGCGGGGCTGCCGAACCTGAAGCTGGTGCGTTCGCTGTCGAAGTTCGGCCTGTCGCAGGTCACGCTCGTCTTCGAGGACGGCACCGATCTGTACTTCGCCAGGGCGCAGGCGCTGGAGCGGTTGCAGTCGGTGGAATTGCCCGAAGGGCCGGAGCGGCCGACGCTGGGGCCGGTGGCGACAGGGCTCGGCGAGATCTACCACTACATCGTCACCGCTCCGGGCGGGGATCTGACGGACGCGCGCGTCCTGCAGGATTGGATCGTGAAGCCGCAGCTGCTGTCGGTGCCCGGCGTGGCGGAGGTGAACTCGTGGGGAGGATTCGAGAAGCAGTTCCACGTAGTGGTCGATCCCGCGCGGCTGGCGAAGCACGCCGTGACGGTCCAAGACGTGATCGAGGCGCTGGAGCGATCGAACGCGAACGTGGGCGGCGGCGTGGCGAAGGCCTCGGGCGAGATCCTTCTGGTGCGTGGGATCGGATCGGTCTCGACGGAGGCGGAGATCGGGGGGATCACGATCCAAGCGCACGACGGCCGGCCCATCCGTATCCGTGACGTGGCGGACGTGACGGCGGGGCACGAGATCCGCCGCGGCGTCGTCACGGCGGAGGGCCAGGGCGAGGCGGTGCTGGGGCTGGGCTTCATGCTGATGGGGCAGAACAGCCACGTCGTGGCGGACGGCCTGAAGAAGAAGATGGAGGAGGTGAAGCGCCTCGCGGAGATGAAGGGGGCGCACGTGCGGGTCGTCTACGACCGGACGGAGTTGGTCGACTTCGTCATCAAGACGGTGAAGAAGAACCTCTTCGAGGGGGCGCTCCTCGTCGTCGCGGTGCTCTTCCTCTTCTTGGGGCACTTCCGCGCGGCGCTGATCGTCGCGGCGGCGATCCCGCTGTCGATGCTCTTCGCGTTCAACCTGATGCTCCAGGCGGGTATCGCGGGGACGCTCATGAGCCTGGGGGCGATCGACTTCGGGCTCATCGTCGACAGCTCCGTGATCATGGTGGAGAACGCGGTGCGCCGCCTGCAGGAGGATCGATCGGGCCGGCCGACGGCCGAGGTGGTGGCGGAGGCGGCCAAGGAGGTGCGTAAGCCGACGATGTTCGGCGAGCTGATCATCATGATCGTCTACGTGCCGGTGCTGGCGTTGCAGGGCGTCGAGGGGAAGCTCTTCAAGCCGATGGCGCTGACGGTGATGTTCGCGCTCCTTGGGTCGCTCGTCTTTTCTCTCACGCTGATGCCCGTGCTGGCCAGTCTGTTCCTGTCGCGCCGCGCCGTCTCGCACGGGGAGCCGTGGGTGATCGCGTGGCTCAAGGGTCTCTACCGGCCGGCGGTGGCGTTCGCGGTCGAGCATCGCGCGCTGGTGCTGGGGAGCGCGCTCATCATCGTCCTGGGGACGGTGCCGCAGGCGCTGAAGCTCGGCGCGATTTTCGTGCCGGAGCTGGACGAGGGATCGATCGTCATCAACACCGTGCGCCTGCCGGGGGTGTCCGTCGAGGAGTCGGGGCGGATGTCGGCGCGGATCGAGGGGCTGTTGCGGGAGCGATTTCCGGACGAGATCCGGTCGATCTGGACGCGCACGGGCACGCCGGAGGTCGCGACGGATCCGATGGGGATCGAGGTGAGCGACGTCTTCATCATGCTGCATCCGCGGGAGCGCTGGACGAAGGCGCGGACGAAGGAGGAGCTGACGCGGGAGATCGATCGGGCGCTCAAGCCGCTGCCGGGGATGAGCTATGCCTTCACGCAGCCGATCGAGATGCGTTTCAACGAGATGATCGCCGGCATCCGCACCGACGTCGGGGTGAAGATCTTCGGCGACGACTTCGAGGAGCTGCGCGCGAAGGCGGCGCGCATCGAGTCGATCCTCGGCGACGTGCGCGGCGCGGAGGGGGTGGCGGCGGAGCCGATGGTGGGGCAGCCCGTTCTACAAATACGGCTCGATTCGGAGGCGCTCTCGCGATACGGGCTTCGGGCGCGGGACGTCCTCGATCTCGTCGAGGCGATGGGGGGCAAGGAGGTGGGCGAGGTGCGGGTCGACCAGAGGCGTTTCCCGCTGATGGTGAGGCTTCCGGAGCGCGTGGTGGAGAATCCGGATCTGCTGGGGACGCTCCTGGTGGCCGCGCCGGAAGGGCAGCGTCTGTCGCTGGCGAAGCTCGCGCGCATCGAGCGGGCCAGCGGTCCCATGGTGATCAACCGTGAGTGGGGGCGGCGCCGGGCGCTGGTGACGGCGAACGTGAAGGATCGCGATCTGGGGAGTTTCGTGGCGGAGGCGGAGCGGCGGATCCGGGCGGAATTCCCGGAGGATCGCATCGAGTTCGGCGGGCAGTACGAGAATCTGGTGCGGGCGTCGACGACGCTGTCGTATGTGGTTCCGCTGGCGATGCTCTTGATCCTGTTCCTGGTGTATTCGACGTACGGAAATTTGCCCGACTCGTTGCGGGTGTTCACGGGGGTGCCGTTCGCGATGGTGGGCGGGGTCTTGGCGCTGGCGCTGCGCGGCATGCCGTTCAGCGTGTCGGCGGGGATCGGTTTCGTGGCGCTGTCGGGGGTGTCGGTGCTGGCGGACATGGTGATGGTGTCGACGATCCGGCAGTTGATCGACGCGGGCATGGAGGTGAAGGCGGCGACGCTGAAGGCGGCGGAGCTGCGGCTGCGGCCGGTGTTGATGACGGCGTTGGTGGCGAGCTTGGGGTTCGTGCCGATGGCGTTCAACACGGGCATCGGCGCGGAGGTTCAGCGGCCGCTGGCGACGGTGGTGATCGGAGGGCTCATGTCCTCAACGATCCTGACGCTCTTCGTGCTGCCGACGCTGTATGTGGCGTTGCGAGGGCGAGGACGGCGAGGGTAAGCAGGGCGAGGAGGAAGACGCCGGCGGCGGGTCCGGTCGCGGCGGCGCTGCAGAGGGCTTTGGTTTTGCGCCCCGACGAACCGACGAGCGGACTGAGGGTCACGAGGGGACCGGCGATCAGCGCGCCGGCGGGTCGAATCGACTTGCTCGAGGCGACGCCGCTGGCCAGGACGGGAGGGGGATTGGCCGCGACGTAGAAGGAGACCTGGAAGGTGTGGCCGGCGGCGCCCCAGCCGGCCATGTCGTAGCTTACGAACCAGACGCGGGACTCGCCGGCGGGAATCGCGCGGGCGAGGGCGAAGACGGCGTCTCCGTTGTCGGCGGCGAACGGGGACGGAAGCGCGGCAATCAACGTGTCGGCGGGCGTGAGGGCCGCGTCGCCGTCGGCATCTTCCCACAGCGAGGCACGCGAGATATCGACGGCTTCGTTACCGGTGCCCGTTCCGGTAAGGCGGACCTGCTGGACGACGACGTCTTCGAGTCCGCCGGCGGTGAGCTCGAACGCCGCCATGGGGACGGTGTGGGCGAAGGGGGGCACGAGGCCGGGCGCGGCCATGGTTATGGAAGTGATGGTCAATTCGCCTTCATCGACGCCGGGCGTACCGACGGTTTTGGTAGCGCCGGAGAAGGTGTCGCCGGAAGGGGTGAGGACGGCGCTGCTGGTGGCGCCGATGGCGGTGATGTCGCCCGGGGTGAGCGGTTGCACTTGGGCCGTGAAGGTGGTTCCGGCCGCGCTGGTTCCGTTGAGATCGTAGACGACCAGCCATGCCTGCGACGTTCCCGCCGGGATGGTGGTGTTGGGAGCGAAGACGATGCTGTTGTTGTCCGCCGGGTACGTACCGGCGCCGAGGACGGGATCATCGCCGGCGTTGAAGATGCCGTTGTCGTTGGCATCGTAAGCCAGGAAGACGTTGCCGATGTGGAGGGCGTCGTCGCCGGATCCCGAGGCGTGTACGGTAAGGCCGGTGACTGCGACGTCCTCGACGCTGGAGGTGATCATACGCAGCTGGAGCATCTCGACGGTTTGTTCGCCGGCGGCCATGAAGCTGCTTGCCGGGCTCCTGTTGCCACGGAGTACGGAGATGCTGCCGGGCGAACCGCCGGCGGCGATGGTGACGGCGGAGGCGTTGATCGGGAAGCTTCCGGACGGGAGGAGCGGTTTGCCCGAGGAGAGGCCTTGAATGGCGAGGTCCTGAGGCAAGGCGATGCGGAGGGCGAAGGTGCTGCCGACGGGGGCGTTGCCGGCGAAGGAAGCGACGACGATCCAGTGGCGGGATTCGCTTGCGGGTACGATCTGATCGAGGTTCTGGAAGGCCATCGATCCGTCATCGGTGGGGAACGTGAGGGGATCGGCCAGGAGTTGATCCGTGTCGGGATCCAGAAGCCCGTCGTTGTCGACGTCGTGGAAGAGGCGGACGCCGGCGATATGGAGCGCGTCATTTCCGGTGCCGACGGCCGTGACGCGCAGGGAGGAGAGCTGGATGTGCTCGACCGCCGAGGCGGTCATTCGGATCTGCGCCATCGAGACGTTCGGGGCGTTGTTGAGTTGGTTGGAAGGGGTCGGCGAGTTGGGGCCGAGCTGGACGGTAAGGCTACCCATGCTGGAACCTGCGGCGATGAAGGAAATGGTCGGGCTGGGTGCGCCTTCATTACCAGCGGCGTCGATCGCGACGACGCGAGCGTAGTAGGTCGCGGGCGGGAGGGGTCCGGAGGTGAAGTCCAGTGAATCGGCGACGACATCCAGGATCATTCCCGTCGAGAAGGACGCGTCGTCGGCGAGCTGGAATCGATAGCCGGAGGCTCCGCTGACGGAGGTCCAGCTGAACTGGACGCCGTTGGCGGAGTCGGTGGTCGTGCCGTCGTCGGGCGTCAGGATGATCGGGAACGCAGGCGGGATGATGTCGATGGTGACGCCGTCGGACGAGGCGGTGGTGGTGAGGCCGACGCCGTTGGTGGCGCGGACGGTGACGAAGTAGGTGGTTGCGTCGGCGAGGGAGAGGGAGCCGTTGGCCGCGGAGGTTGTGCCGAGGGAGGTGAAGGGCTGCACGTCCGTGGCGCCCGGGGAGGAGCCGATGGCCCATTCATAGACGGCGATGCCGCTTTGCGGATCGGTGAAGCCGGACCAGTTGGCGCTGATTTGCCAGGTGAAGTTCTGCGCGTCGATGTCGGAGGTGGGGCCGTCGTTGACGGATCCGGCGACCGGGGGCGTGGTGTCGACGATGACGCCGTTGGAGGCGGCGGTCGTCGCGAGGCCGGTGCCGTTGAGGGCGCGGACGGTTACGTAGTAGGTGGTGCCGCCGGCGAGGGTCAGTGAGGAGTTGGAGGCGTTCGTCGCGAGTCCGACGGAGGTGAGGGGTTGTACGTCGGTGGCGCCTGGGGAGGAGCCGATGGCCCATTCGTAGGCGGAGATGCCGCTTTCCGGGTCGCTGAAGCCGGACCAATTGGCGGCGAGGGTCGTGGTGGAGGCTTGGAAGGAGATGTCGGAGGCGGCGCCGTCGTTGACGGTGCCGGGGAGGGGTGGGGTGACGTCGGAAACGTCGTCGTCGGTAATTGTGGCGGTGCCGGTGTTTGGGACGGTGATGGTGTAGGGGCCTGCGGCGAGGGTGAGGATGATGGTTTCGGCGGCTTCGGCGAGGGCGTCGTCGAGTGGCGTGAGGGTGATGGTCGCGGAAGGTGAGCCGATGGGGATGACGACGGATGTGCCGATGGCGGAGAAGTCAGTGCCTTCGGTGGCGGTGCCGGCGACGGAGAAGTCGACGGTGAGGGGGGCGGCGGTGGAGCCGGTGCGGGTGACGG
>JACPRB010000174.1 GCA_016190155.1 Planctomycetota bacterium | reverse complement strand
GGTCACGCCTTCGCCCGGTCGATTGTCGAAACGAATCTGGCCGCCGTGCTCCTGCACGATGCCGTAACACACGGACAGCCCCAGTCCCGTCCCCTTCCCAGGAGACTTCGTCGTGAAAAACGGCTCGAAGATCTTCGACACGTGCTCGGGCTTGACGCCCGATCCGCTGTCCGAAACCGACAGCACCACGTGCGAACACAGGGTCCTCGTAGACACCCGGATCACCCCGGGAGCGCTCTTCTCCTCGCAGGCGTGACGCGCATTCTGCAGGAGATTGAACAAGACCTGCTGGATCTGGTTCGGATCGACCAAGGCCACGGGCAGCGCTTCGTCGAGATCGAGCGTCAGCGACACGCGGCTCGTGCGCAGATCGTAGGTCATCAACTCCGTCACGCGTTGGACCAGATCGTTGATCTGGGTCATCTTCCGCTCGGGCTTGTGCTGCCGGGCGAACGCGAGCAGGTTCTTGACGATCTTGGCCGCGCGCTTGGCCTCGTCCCGAATGATCGTCAATTGCTGCTTCACCTCCGCAGGGACGCCCTCGGCGCCGGCCGCCAATTCCGCGAATCCCAGCACCGACGACAACGGGTTGTTCAGCTCGTGCGCAACGCCGCTGACGAGCCCGCCGATCGCGGAGAGCTTCTCCGCCTGCAGCAGCTGCTGCTCCAACCGCTTGCGGCCGGTCACGTCGCGCAGGATCACGATGACGCCCTCAAGGACGCCGGAATCCTTCTGCACCGGCGACGCCTGGATCCGAAACGTGCAGCCGGGCAGCCGCGGGATCTCTCCCTCGTACGACGTGGCGGCGTAGTTCGACAGCACCATCCGCGTCACGTCGTCCGTACCCTCGCACCACCCGAGCACCTGTCCTACCGGCTTTCCGATCAACGCCGGCGGCGTCGTCGCCAACCGCTCGCAGAGCGTCCGATTCACCCGCCGAACCACGCCGTCGGCCGACGTGACGATCGCCAGATCCTCCAGGCCGTCGAACGTGGCCTCCCACGTCGTTCGCGCCGCCCCCTCTTCGCCGTACAGGCGCTTCACCTCCAGCAGAGACGCCGCATAGGCCGCCGTCGTCAGGAGAAATTTTTGGTCATCCTCGTCCAAAGACACCGGCCGGCGCCGCATTACGCCCAGGACTCCCACCAGGGTTCCCTTGACCATGAGCGGGACGGCCGCCGCCGAGCGCAGCCGTTCCCTCTGCGCGAGCTCCGCCCGAATCGCCCGGCCGTCGTCCTGCAGATCGGTCTCCACCAACCCACACTGCACCGCGGCCCGCCCCGGCAGACCTTCGCCCAGCGCGAAGTGCAGATCCTCGCCCGCTTGCGCCGACAACCCCTCCGTCGCCACCGGACGCAGCACCCCCTCTTCGCGGTCCAGCCCCCATATCACGGCGACCTCGGAACGCGTCATCTCCTGCGTGCCGCGCGCGATTCGCGCCAGCATGGCCGAGACATCCGTCTCGCTCCCGACCTCCCGCACCAGTTTCAGGAGGCGCTCCATCCCCACGCGCATGGCCAGCGTCGCCTGATATCCGGCCGCGAAACGCTCCATCGCCAAGCGGCGCAGGCGCTCCACTCCCGCCGCGGCCTCATTCGTCGCCGAGCAGGCCAGCGCCCGCTGATAGGCGGCCAGCTCCTCCGGCGTCCCGGACCAATCCGCCTGCAGCTCGCCCCAGGCCCGGTCCAGAAGTCGATTCCAGAGGAGCACGACCTGGGGCGCCGTCATGCCGGCCATCTCGAGCTGGACCGCGGCCTCCGCCGCCCCTTCGTCCCCGCCTTGCCCCCGCGCGATGGCGCGCACGCGTTCCGCGACCACCCGACGAGGCACCGACACGGGCAGGTTCAATCCCTGCGCGACCGCTTCCACGACGTCGTCGACATGGAGACCCACCGTCCCGCTGAACCGGCCGAGCAATTCCAAGTCGGACGGCGACATGGGTACTCCCGCGGGTTCCGGCTGCATCATTCCGTTCGTGCGATGATTATACCCTCACGCGCGCTTCTTCTTGCCCGGCTTCGCGAACTCCTCCGCCGCTTTGATGAAGCGCTCGGGCATCTCCGGCGCGCCGGCGAAATGTACGTGCACATACGAGGCGTGCAACGTGGGCGAGCCGAAGCCCTCGCGACGCGCATCTTCCTGACCCGGTCGCGTGACGCGGTAGAGCGCCGGGCCGGCCCCCTCGCCGGTCCAGACCGAAGGTTGAAACGCGTGGCCCCGCAGGGTCTCGCCCTCCTCGATCAAGAACGTCGAGCGCTCGGCCACGGCCGTCACGTATCCCAAATGAGGACGGGACCGCTCCATCCGAACCTCGCCGGGCAGCGCCCCGACCATCTCCCAGGCACGCACCCCGGTGCCGACGAGATTGGATGTCAGGTACATCAGCCCGCCGCACTCCGCGTAGGTCGGCATGCCCTGTTCGATCGCCTTGCGGACGGCCTCCCGCATCGAGCGGTTCTCCTCGAGACGCGACGCGTAGTTCTCAGGAAACCCGCCGCCCAGGTAAAGCCCCCCGATCCCCTTCGGCAACGTCGCGTCGGATATGGGACTGAACGGAACCAGTTCCGCGCCGGCCGCGCGAAGCGCCTCCAGGTTGTCCTCATAATAGAAGTGGAAGGCCGCGTCCCGCGCGACCCCGATCTTCGCCCGCATCTTGGCCGCTTTCGCCCGCCTGCCGGTGACGCGGTCCAGCGGGCCCGCCGCCTCCAGAAGCGCATCGAGATCGAGGGTCTTCTGCGCCATCTCGACCAGCCGGGGCATCAGCTCGTCGGCGTGCCGGGCGTCCGCGCTGACCCACCCGAGCCGACGCTGCGGAATCTCCAAATCCGCGTCCGGAGGAAGCCAGCCGAACACCTTGATCTTCTCCGCGATCTTCTCGATGGCCCGCTTCAAGATCCCGAAGTGACCCGGACCGGCGACGCGGTTGAAGATGACGCCGGCGATCTCGGCGCCCCCGAAGCCGGCGAACCCGTGGACGATTGCCGCGGCCGACTCGCCCATCCCGCCGGCGTCCACCACCAGCACGACCGGCACGCCCAGCTGCGACGCCAGTTCCGCCGTGCTCACGCCCGCGCCGTCCGTGCCCATCCCGTCGAAAAGCCCCATCATGCCGTCGATGACGCTCACGCCGACGCTGCCGGCTCGAGCGCGAAACGAGGCTTCGATGGCGCTCCGCGGCATCATCCAGAGGTCCAGGTTGATGCACGGCCGCCCGGCCATGCGCGAGAGGTAATCGGGATCCAAGTAGTCCGGCCCGATCTTGAACGGCTGCACCGTGATTCCGCGCTGGTGCAGCCCGGCCACGATGGCGCACGCGACGGTCGTCTTGCCGGCACCCCCGTGGGTCCCCGCGATGAGGAGGGATAGCTTGTTCTCCATGCGGTCCTTCTGATCGAGTCCTTTCCCTGAATTGTAGCTTACGAATCGCCCAGGGGGAGATTCCGCCGCACCGAACGATAGACCCCATCAACGGATGAACGAGCGAACGGGATGGCGTGGATGAAGCGTGTAACCGCGGCACGCTCTCAGTACAATGGCGCGCTTATGCACCGGTATCTCCTGGGCCTCCTCGCCTTCTCGGGCCTGGCCGCGGGCTGCGCCGACGGGCTGGAGGTCGGCGCGCCGGAAGGCGCTTGGCAGTACCGTCCTTCCGGCGGATATGTCAACCTCCAGACGATGGAACTCAAGTCTCCGGAGGAGCTCTTCGCGCACGGTTTGGCGCTGCACGAGGCGGGAAAAAGCCCGGAAGCGGCCGCCGCGTTCGAAGCCCTGGGCGACAGCGCGCCGGACGCCTCGCTGCGCTCGAACGCCTCGTACTGGCGAGGCGAAACGCTGATGAAAGCCGGCGCCACCCTGGACGCCTATCATGCCTTCGAAAACTACCAGACACGATATCCCGACGGCGAGTTTTCGACCCGCGCCAAGGCGCGCATGATGGAATGCGCGATGGTGATGGCCAAGGTGGGCACCACGGACACGATCCTCGGTCTGCCCGTCATCACCACCTCCAAGACCGGCATCGAATTGCTCCGCCATACGCTGCAGCGCTTCCCGCGCGAGGATTTCTCCGACGATCATTATTATCGGTTGGCCGAGTTCTATTACGAACGCGGCGACTTGAGCGAAGCGGAGCTGGAACTGAACTTCATCCTCTTCGATCCGACGTACAAGCGGTCGAATTCTGCCCCGCGCGCCCTGTTGCTCCTGGGTCGCATCGGATTGGAGCGATACGACGGCGTGGATTACGATCACAAGACGCTCGCCGACGCCAAGCGCGCCTACGAGCAATTCGAGCTGGACTACAAGCGGTATCTGGATGACCCGCAGAAAGCCGCCGAGCTGGGACTGCAGGACCTTCCCGCGCTGATGGCCACGGCGCGGGCGGGCATCGCCTTCGTCAACGAACGCCTGGCGGAGCGGGAGTTCATGCTCGCGGAATACTACGCACGACACGGCCGTCCCGCCGCCGCGCGCGTCTACCTGGCGGGGCTCCTGAAGAACTACCCCAAAACGACGTGGGCGGCGCGGGCGGCGAAGCTCGTCCAGGAGCTAGAGCCGACGCCGTGACTCCCTGCCCACCCTGGACCAGATTAGCCGCCGGGCTCTTCGCATGCCTTTGGGCTTTCGCCGGCTGCGCGTACTCCATCGGCCCCGGCGCGCTCTATGCCCACAGCTCCGTGCGCGTGCAGGTCGCCGACAACCTCGACGAGCGACGCACCCACGAATTCGACCTGACCCAGGCCGTCGTCCGTCAACTCCAGGCCGGCGGCGTGCGCGTCAACGCTCCGGACGCGACCGCGCGGCTCAATCTCACGATCGTCGGCATCGACGAGCCCGCGCTGGTCGAAGGCCGGCTGGATGTCGTGCAGGTCGGCGCGGTGTCCTTCCGGGTGCGGCTGACGCTGACGGACGTCGCCACCGGAAAACTCCTGGTCACCGGCGAACACGCCGAATCCGCTTCTTTCGCGCAGACCCGAGGCGAGAGCCGGGATACGGCACGGCAGGAAGTGTTCGACCGACTGGCCCGCTGGGCGGCGTCCAAGCTGGAGAAAGATTGGTAAGGGCTGTTTAATAAGGATGGATTTCCTCGACGGGATGCGTTAGGAACTACCGATTCATGTTTGACGAAGAAGAAGAACCCAAGAAGGAGGAGAACCGGCCCAAGCCGCGTCCACGAGGCCTTTTGGTCCTGCTCGCGATCGCGGTCCTGGTCGTGCTGTCCATCTTCACGGGCACGAAGGTGGCCGGCGGCGAATCCACCCTGCGGGGCGCGTCCGTCGAGCAATACCTGGAACTCAAAGAGAAGCACTGGATCAAGGAGGTTTGGGTCGAGGGAAGCGAGCTCACGGCCGAGCTTCAAGGAGGGTTCCAGAAGGACGGCCGCTCCTACAAGCGCTTCGCGATCTTCTTGCCGCCGTACTACGCCGAAGGCGAGGGCTACGCGAAACTGAGCGAGGGGATCGACTCCGCGAAGTTCCACTCCACGCCTCCCAGCATGTTGCTGCCGTTGCTGGCGCAATTCGTTCCGTGGGTCATCCTGATCCTGTTGGCCTGGTGGTTCTTCATCCGCCAGATCCGGGCCAGCGGCGGCCCCGGCAACGTCCTCTCCTTCGGCCGCAGCCGCGCCAAGTTCGTCACGCACGACAAGGTCCGCGTCACGTTCGACGAAGTCGCCGGCATCGACGAGGCCAAGGACGAGGTCCGCGAGATCATCGAATTCCTGAAGGATCCCGCCAAGTTCCAGCGCCTGGGCGGCCGCATCCCCCGCGGAGTGCTCCTCGTGGGCGCCCCCGGCACCGGCAAGACCCTCCTGGCCAAGGCCATCGCCGGCGAGGCGGGAGTCCGGTTCCTGTCGATCACCGGCAGCGACTTCGTCGAGATGTTCGTCGGCGTAGGTGCCGCCCGCGTGCGCGATCTGTTCAACACCGCCAAGGAAAAATCGCCGTGCATCGTTTTCATCGACGAGATCGACGCCGTCGGACGCCGCCGCGGCACCGGCCTGGGCGGCGGACACGACGAGCGCGAGCAGACGCTCAACCAGATCCTCGTCGAGATGGACGGCTTCGACACCGACGAGGGCGTCATCGTCATCGCCGCCACCAACCGGCCCGACGTGCTGGATCCGGCGCTCCTGCGACCGGGCCGCTTCGATCGCCAGGTCTACATCGATCTGCCGGACGTGAAGGGACGCGAGCAGATCCTCAGGGTCCACGCCAAGAAGATCAAGCTGGCGCGCGACGCCGACCTCACGCAACTCGCCCAGGCGACCCCGATGCTCTCGGGCGCCGACCTGGCCAACATCATCAACGAGGCCGCCATCCTCGCCACCATGAAGCGCGCCGAGGCCGTGACGATGAAGGACCTCACGGAGGCGCGCGACAAGGTCATCTTCGGCCGGCAAAAGAAGTCGCGCGTGATGGACGAGAAGGAGAAGATGATCACCGCCTATCATGAGGCGGGCCATACGATCGTCGCCGCCAAGCTTCTCTCGGACATCTTCCCCGTGCACAAGGTGACGATCATCCCGCGCGGCCGCGCGCTGGGCATGACCATGGCGTTCCCCGAGAAGGACCGCTATCACCTCCCGAAAGACCAGTGCCTCAAGCAGCTGGCGATGTCCTTCGGCGGGCGCGTCGCGGAGCATCTGGTGTTCTCGGAGCTCTCCGCCGGCGCGGCGGACGACATCCAAAAGGCGACGGAACTGGCGCGTCGCATGGTCTGCGAGTGGGGCATGAGCGAGAAACTCGGCCCCGTCAATTACGCCGGCGAAGAGGAGCATCTGTTCCTGGGCCGCGAGATCGCGCGCACCGGACGGGTTTCCGAAGAGACCCAGAGGGCGATCGACGACGAGATCCGCCGGCTGGTGGAAGACGCCGAGAAGCAGGCCCGCGACATCCTCGCCCAGCACCGGCCTCAGCTCGACGCGATCGGCAAGGCGTTGCTCAAGTACGAAACCCTCACCGGGTCCGAGGTCATGAAGATCCTCGCCGGCGAGAGCATCGACGCGGCCAAGGAGCGCGAGCACGCGTCCCTGCAGGCGGAAGAGCAGCGCCGCGAGGAGGAAGGCCGTCGCGAAGCCGAGCCCGGCTGGAAGCCCAAGCCGCTGGCCGGACCGCAGCAGGCGTGATGGACCGGTACCCAGCCGTGGACAGATCGAGGAAAAGTCGGCCCTTGGACGCTCGTTACTGGAAGCGGCCCCGGGTCATGGGCGTGCTCAACGTCACGCCGGATTCCTTCTCGGACGGCGGCCGCTGGATCCGCTCGACGGCGGCCATCGCACACGGCGTTCGGATGGCGCGCGCCGGAGCCGACATCATCGACGTGGGAGGAGAATCCACCCGACCCGATGCGGCGCCCGTCCCTGCAGACGAGGAAATTCGCCGCATCAAACCCGTCGTGCGAGCGCTCGCCGCCAAGGGCATCATGGTCTCGATCGACACCTCCAAGGCGTCCGTCGCCGAGGTCGCTTTCGAGGCCGGCGCGAAGATCCTTAACGACGTGACGGCGCTGGCGGACCCTCGAATGGGCCCGCTCGCCGCCCGCGCCGGCGTGGCGGTCATCCTCATGCACATGAAAGGCACGCCGCGCACGATGCAAGACGATCCCCGATACGACGACGTCGTGCGCGAGATCAAGGCGTTCCTGCGCGCCGCGATCAAGCGCGCCGGGAAGGCCGGCATCCCGCGCGAACGCCTCCTCGTCGATCCCGGCATCGGGTTCGGCAAGACGGCCGAGCATAACCTCGAGATCCTCCAGCGCCTCGACGAGTTCGTCTCGCTCGGCCCGCCGATCGCGATCGGCACGTCGCGCAAGCGGTTCATCGGCCACGTCCTCGACCGTCCCGTAGATCGGCGTCTCTGGGGAACCGCCGCCACGGTGGCGACCGCCGTCCTGCGCGGCGCCCGCCTCGTGCGCGTCCACGACGTCGAAGCGATGGTCGATGTGGTGCGAATGGCGTCGCTCCTGCGCAAGGACTCTTTTCTCGCTTCTGGCTTCCCGGCGGCGGTGCTAGAATAACTTGCGTCGATGCTCCAGGAACTCCTTCAAAACCCGAGATCGATCGTTCAGATCCTCATTCTGGCGGCCGCCTACTTCGCCTTGCTCGTGTCGATCCGCGGCACGCGCGGCGCGGGCATCCTCAAGGGCGCGGTCTTCCTTGTCGTCGTGGCGTTCCTCGGCTTGATGCGGCTGGCGGATTTTCTCGGTTTCGATCAGATCAAATTGCTCCTGCAGGGCGTCCTGGCCGGCTCGTTCATCGCCCTCATCATCATCTTCGCTCCGGAGATGCGCCGGGGACTGCTGCGACTGGCGCAAGCACCCTTCCTGGCTCCCCTGCTGCACGGACCGTCCCTGAAGATGGTGGATGAGGTCGTCAACGCCGCCGTGAAGGTCTCGAAGAACCGCATCGGGGCCCTCATCGCCGTCGAACGCGACGTGGGGCTCGGCGAGTACATCGAGAACGGGCAGCGTCTCGACGCGTCGCTGAGCTCGGAGCTCCTCGAATCGATCTTCTATCCCGGCAATCCCCTGCACGACGGCGCCGTCGTCATTCAGCACGACCGCATCGCCGCGGCCGCGTGCCTCTTTCCGCTGACGGAAGATCCCAACATCGCGCGCACGATGGGCACGCGGCATCGCGCCGCCATCGGCATCTCCGAGGAGACCGACGCGATCGTCATCGTCGTCTCCGAAGAAACGGGCCGCATCAGCGTGTGCGTCGGCGGGAAGATCCAAGGCGATCTGAACCGGGAGTCCTTGGAGAAGGTCCTGCGCGATCTTTACACTCGCGGCATGCGCTCGCCGTTCTCCTTCCGCCGCAATCGCGGCGAAGCGGCCGCGGCGCCCCCCGCCGAGCCGGCGCCGGTCCGGCTGGAACCGCCGCTCCCCACGCCGGAGCCCGACGGGACCGAGAAGCGCGAGACCCGCAAGACGAAGAAGACGGACATCACGGACAAGGAGAAGAAAACCGCGTGATCTGGCTGCGCGCCTACATCGGCTCGATCATCATGGCTTTCCTCATGGCCATTTTCACGTGGGTCTGGCTCTACTCCGAATCCACGGCCACCCGGCCTCTCGAATTCGAGTTCAAGCCGCGCGTGGACGTCGAATTCGCCTCGATCCGATATGAAATCGGGGGCGTCCCCTTGAAGGGCGGGAACCTGCGCATCGAAGTGACCGGGCCCAGGGGCGTCGTGGAGACCCTGCGCCCGCTCTTCCCCTGCGCCCCGGTGATCGGCAGCGGACTGTTCACCCAAGACGAAGGCAAGATCCCCCTGAGCCTGCAGCGCGAAGAGTTCCGGCTGCCTCCCAAGGTCGAGATCAAGGAGATCCCCCAGATCGACGTGAGGTACGTGAAGTACGTCTCGCGCGTCGTCCGGATCGTCGCCGAAACCACCGATACCGAGGACGACCCGGTGTCCGGCTGGCGCGTCGCGTCCGTCCGAGCGCTTCCCTCCGAGATCCACGTGAACGTGCCGGCGGATCGCGTCCAGGATCTGCCCTCGCGGGTGCCGATCGAGAGGATCAGCGTCAAAGGCCGCACCGGCAACTTCATCGCCCCCGGCCGGCTGCGCACGGACATCCCCGTGAAGGCGCAGGATTTTCACCTTGAGGTCGCCTTGGAACGAGCGCCCGCGATCTGGACGATCAAGGACGTCGCTCTGCACATCGCCCTGCCGCCGGAGGCGGCGTCTCGGGTGAGGCTGCGCAACCCGCACCGGATCGAAGTCAAGGTGGAAGGTCCTACGGAGGCGCAAGAGCAGATCGTCTCCGCAGACCTCTACGCGTACGTGCGGCTGAAGGCGGACTTGTATGCCCAGCTGCGCTCGTCCGCGGACCAGAACCCGGGGTTCTCCACGAACCTGCGCGATTTCGGCTGCGACATCATCAACGAGAAGTTTCGTGATACCGTGAAGGTGGTGGAAATCATGTCCGACCAGGACGCCCGCAACCGCGAGGCGACCGTCGACGTTCTACCGGGAAACTGATATGACACTCTTCGGCACTGACGGCATCCGCGCCCGCGCGGGCGAAGGCCCGCTCTCGTCCGAGAACGTTCACCGCTTGGGTCTGGCCATCGGCAAACTGCTGCGCAAACGGCCGACTCTTTTCAGCACCAAACCCCAGGAAGACGTCCCGCGCGGCGCCGTCCTGCTCGGACGCGATACGCGGGCGTCGGGGGAACCGATCGAAGCACAACTCACGACGGGTCTCATGGCGTTCGGCAACGAAGTCTGGTCCGCCGGCGTCATCCCCACCCCCGGCGTCGCCTATCTCGCGCGCGCCTGGTCGTGCGCCCTGGGCGTCGTCGTGTCCGCGTCGCACAACCCCGCCGAAGACAACGGCATCAAGCTGCTCTCTCCCGAGGGATTCAAGGCCCCCGACGTCGCGGAAGCGGAAATCGAGAAGGTCTATAACGATCCCAACCTCCACGTGCCGAACCAATCGCCCACGACGATCTTCCGCCGCGTGAGCAACCGGACGGAAGAATACGTCTGGTTTCTCAGCGACCAGTTCGGCGGATCGCTCTCGGGGATGAAGATCATCGTCGACTGCGCGCAAGGGGCGACGTCTTCCTACGCCCCTTCGCTCCTGCAATCGCTCGGTGCCAAGGTCGTCGCCATCAACGCCAGCCCGGACGGCCAGAACATCAACAAGAACGCCGCCGTGCTCCAGCCGGAGCTGCTCGTCGAACACGTGCGCAAGGAGAAAGCCGACCTGGCCGCCGCCTACGACGGCGACGGCGACCGCTGCATCCTGATCGACGAAACCGGGACCATCCGCGACGGCGACCACATCCTGGCCGCGTGCGCGCAGGACCTTCCCCCGGGCAGCACCGTCGTCTCGACCGTCATGGCCAACTACGCGCTCGAGGCGTGGCTGAAGGAGCGCAACATTTCGCTGCGCCGCACGCCCGTGGGCGATCGCTTCGTGGCGGACGTCCTGTCGCGCACCGGCGCCACGCTCGGAGGAGAGCAGAGCGGCCACATCCTCTTCCTGGACGCCTCTCCGACGGGCGACGGTTTGCTGACGACCATGCGCGTCCTGCGGCTGATGCGCGAGAAGAACAAGACCCTCTCGCAGCTCTGCGCGGGCTTCGTCAAGTCTCCGCAGGCGCTGGTCAACGTCCCGGTCCGCGAGAAGCCGCCCCTGGAGACCGTCGAACCGATCTCCCGCGCCATCCGGGAGGCGGAGCGCGGCTTGGCGGGACGCATCCTCGTGCGGTATTCGGGCACCGAACCCCTGTGCCGCGTGATGGTGGAAGGTCCGGACGCGCAGCAGGTCCAGCGGCTGGCTCAGTCCCTGGCGGAGCTGGTCAAACAACATCTGGGATAACGCGCCCTTGACTCCGCCGTTCCAGGGCCCTAGCATCCTTCAGCCATGTTCGAGGGATCTTACGTCGCGATCGTGACGCCGTTTGCCGACGGCGCCGTCGACCTCGAAAAACTGCGCGAGCTCATCGACTTCCACCTCCAGAGCGGCACGCACGGCATCGTCCCCGTCGGCACGACCGGCGAATCGCCTACGCTGTCCCCGACAGAACGGGCGGACATCATCCGAACGGTCGTTCAGCACGTGCGCGGCCGGGTCCCCGTGATCGCCGGCACCGGCACGAACGACACCCGCGCCTCCGTCGAACACACCCGAATGGCCAAGGAACTCGGCGCCGACGGCGCCCTGGTCGTCACTCCGTATTACAACAAGCCCAGCCAAGAGGGGCTTTATCGCCACTTCGAAGCGATCTCCAAGACCGTGGACCTTCCTTTGTGTCTCTATAACGTGCCGGGCCGCACGGCCGTGAACCTCGCGCCCGAGACCGTGGCGCGACTCTCGAAACTCCGCAACGTGCGCGCCATCAAGGAAGCCAGCGGCAGCCTGGAACAAATCACCCAGATCCGGACCCTCTGTCCGATCAAGATTCTCTCCGGCGAAGACGCCCTGACCTACGCCATCCTGTGCCTGGGCGGCTCGGGCGTCATCAGCGTGGCCGCCAACGTGATCCCGCGCGCGATCGCGGACCTGTGCGAAGCCGTCGCCCGAGGTGACCTCAAACTCGCGCTCGAACTGCACGAGCGCACCTACGCGCTCTCGAAAGCCCTCTTCCTGGAAACCAATCCCGTCCCCGTCAAGACCGCGCTCAAGTTGATGGGGAAGCTCAACGGCGAACTGCGCCTGCCCCTGTGCGAGATGAGCGAAGCCAATCTTGAGAAGCTCCAGGCGACGCTCGCGCGAAGTGCCCAGTACCGAGTATCGAGCCGTCGGTAGATCGAACACGCGGTTCGCTCAACGGCCCCCGATTCCCAGAAACGGATTGACCACGTAGTCCGTCGAGAAGTCGCTCGGCGGATTGAAGCGCGTCTTGAACGCGCGCGCCGGATCGATCAGCCAGTCCCCCTGTTTCACGTCGCCGTGCGCGTCGTCCCAAGGACGACACACAGCGTGGTCCTAACGTTCCCGGACCTCATACCCCGTGACCTTCCACCCGTCCCTCGACTTCTTCAGATGGAGATTCAACCGCACCGGAATCGGCCGGCCGATGACGGCCTCTTCGGACTCCACTCCGAACTCGAGCACGGCGGTCGCCACCTCACCCTCGACGCCCACCTCGAGCGATCGCACTTCCACGCTCCGCCGGCGATCGGGCCCCACGGTGCGCCGGATGAGCGCGCAGACATCGGCGTACGTCTGCCCTCCGTACGAGTAGTCCGACGCCACATACGAGATGCACTTCTCGGCGTCTCCGGCGGCGCCGTCCTTCACCGCCTGCCGCAGCAGAGCCTCGACCTCCGCTTTCTCGCCGCTCCCGCACATCAGGATCACGACCGTGGCGGTCGTCACCACGGCGACCGCCCCGACGGCGATCTTACCCAACGCATTCATCGATCCACCGCAGATAAGGCGCGTGACCGGAGGCTATCGAGAGGTGAATGATCTCCGGCACCTCATACGAATGCAACTCCTTCACGCGCCGGGCCAACATCTTGAGCCGGTCCGCTCGCGACTTGACGATGAGCAGGATCTCTCGATCCTCACAGCGTTTGCCCCGCCATCGGTAAACCGACCGCACGCCCGGCACGAGGTTGACGCATGCCGCCAGCCTCTCCTCAACCAGCGCCCGCGCGATCCGCTTCGCGTCGGACGCCTTGCCCACCGTCACCAGCGACACTGTATAATCCAAGATCCAAACTCCCAGCGCGGCGGCCGTCGCACAATCCGCGCAATCCGTAGAATCCGTGGAATCCGTGGTCCCCCCTTCACGCCACCGGCGAGATCCTTCTCAGCCGTTCCACCACGCGCGCCACCGCCGCCAACGCCCCATCGACCTCCTCCTCCGTCGAATCGACTCCCAACGAGAACCGCACGCTGGCGCGCGCCTCTTCGGGACGCAATCCCATGGCTTCAAGCACGTGCGACGGCCTCAGACTTTGCGACGCGCACGCCGACCCGCTCGAGACGCACACGCCCTCCGCGTCCAACGCCATCACGACGGCCTCCCCGTCCACCCCTCGAAACGACACGTTGACGATGTGAGGCAACGCGTGACGCACACTGCCGTTGAAACGCACCCCGGGGATGCGCGACAAGCCCGCGCGAAGACGCTCGCGCAATCGCTCGAACGGCCCGCCCTGCTGCGCCAGCTCCACGGCCTTGGCGAAACCCACGATGCCCGCCACGTTCTCCGTGCCGGCACGCCGCTCGAACTCCTGACCCCCGCCGAACTGCCGCGCGCGCAGGCGCGTCCCGCGCCGCACCACCAGAGCGCCCACCGCCTTGGGTCCGTGCATCTTGTGCGCCGAAAGCGTCATGAGATCGCCCACGCGACGGAGGCGGACCTTCCCGCAGGCCTGGGCGGCGTCGACATGAAATGCGATCCTCCTCGCCCGCGCGATCTGCTCGATCGCCTCGACGGGCTGGATCGTGCCCACCTCGTTGTTGCCCAGCATGACGCTGATCAGCGACGTGCGCGGCGTGATCGCCCGCTCGACGTCCGAGGGATCCACCCGGCCCTCACCGTCCACCCCGACGCGCGTCGTCTCGCACCCTTCCAGCGCCGCGCACGCCTCCAGCACCGACGGGTGCTCCACCGCCGTCGTCACGACGTGCTCTCCCCGCCCGACGGTGCCGAAGATCGCCAGATTGTTCGCCTCCGTCGCGCCCGACGTGAACACGATCTCCTTGGGATCCACGCTCACGATCTGCGCGATCCTTTCGCGAGCGTCTTCGATCTGCTTGCGCGCGGCGCGGCCGGCCGCGTGAATGCTCGAGGGGTTGCCCTCGGCGGCGCCGGCCATCGCCTCCATCACTTCGGGCCGCAAGCGGGTCGTGGCGGCATTGTCCAGATAGATCATCCGCAAGAGCACCCCTGAGGAAGGCAGGAAACCAGGAAAAGAAAAGGATCTCTTATCCCAGCGTCTTCCTCCCGGCTTCCTGGCTTCCTCATAGTATTCTCCGGACGGAAAACGGAGAATCTCCCGAGTTCGGATGCGGCTGCCACACTGGGGGGAACGTTCATCCTCTTCACTTCGGCCGGATTTCCTCGAAGTACTTTTTGACGTAGGTGCGAAGCGACGGGGGAATGTGCTCGCGGTTCATCGCGTCCTCCGCCGCGCGCTCGTATTCGCCGAACGTCTCGCTGTCGTACGGCCGCTCTTCGCCCTGGCGTCCCGATCCGCTGCGGGCGTAGACCTGCTTCACCTTGTCCACCAGCTCGCCCGGGCGAGGCTGCCCTTGCACGCTCTCGGGCGTGAACTCCGCCTTCGGCCGTTGCGCCTCGTCCCCGAACAGTTTGCCCGGCTCATTGCCTGCGCCGTTGCCTTGCGGACCCCGACCGCCACCGCCCCC
>JACPRB010000179.1 GCA_016190155.1 Planctomycetota bacterium | reverse complement strand
TCGAGCGCGCCGCGCCCGACGGCCATCGGATGCACGGCGCACGTGCCGGGGTCGACCATGATCGACTGCAGCTTTTCGCGCTCTTCCGGGCTTGCCACGTGTCCCCCCAGCTCGCGGAACCGGGCCAGCACCTTGTCGTAGATCTCCTCGTCGATGAGCAGCGTGCCCTCGCTGGCGCAGATGACGCCGTTGTCGAACGTCTTGGAGGTGATGATGTCGACGACGGCCATGTCGATGTTGGCGGTCTTGTGCACATACGTCGCCGTGTTGCCGCTGCCGACGCCCATCGCCGGCTTGCCGCTGGAATAGGCGACCTTCACCATGCCGCGTCCGCCCGTGGCGTCGATGAGTTGCACGAGCGGATGCTTCATCAGATAGAGCGTGTCCTCGCGGGTCGGATTCTCGATCCACGTGATGAAGTCCTCGGGGGCCCCCGCGGCCAGGCCCGCCTCATACAGGAGCTTGGCCGCCGCGTTCGCGCACCGGTGCGCGCGCGAATGCGCGGAGATGATCAGCGTGTTGGCCGTCTTGGCCGCGACGAGGCACTTGAAGATCACGGTGGAGGTGGGGTTCGTGATCGGCGTCAGCGAGAGGATCAAGCCGATCGGTTCGGCGACTTGGTCCTCGCTGATGGCGCCCACCGTCCGCTTGCCCTTGATGGCGTTCCACACGAACTCGGCGGCGACCTGGTTTTTCATCACCTTGTCTTCGAGCACGCCGATCGTCGTCTCCTCGACCGCCATCTGGGCCAGTCGACGAGCCTCGGGCAGCGCCGCGATCACCATCGCGCGCGTGATCGCGTCGGCCTGTTCCTGCGTATAGGACCGGAAGATCGCCGCGGCCTTCGAGGCCCGCTCGGCGAGGCCGTCGAGGTAAGCGATGCGCTCCGGGGTGAGCTCCTTGGCTTTTCTCTCCAGTTCCTGCGTGCGCGACATGCACTCCTCCGTTCTCCGGTTCACCCGTTCCGGAAGGGCAGAGAGTATATCTTTGTGAGGGTTGCGGTTCATCTCTTGCGCGCCGGGGTTACTCGACCGGATAGCCCGCCGGGTCGCGCACGAACCGGCGGAGCGGGACGAGCCCTTCCTTG
This sequence comes from Planctomycetota bacterium, assembly GCA_016190155.1. Taxonomy (GTDB): domain Bacteria; phylum Planctomycetota; class MHYJ01; order MHYJ01; family JACPRB01; genus JACPRB01. The sequence goes on along the minus strand of JACPRB010000179.1, from coordinate 11,745 downwards.
CTGGGTGTGCACAGCACCCAGTATCGCCGCCGCTTGCGCTCGATGAGGCCGACGGACGCCAACCGCGCGATGTGGTGGGAGACGGCGGGCTGCTTCAGGCCCGTGATCCGGCAGATCGCCTCGACGGTGATGCCCCGTCCGCGCCGGCGATGGCTGGCGCGGCAGATGACCTGGTAGACACGGCGCCGGCCAGGGTTGGCGAGGGCCTTCAAGAGCTCGGTGATCCTGGCCATCATGGCGGGGGGTCTCCGTACAGCGACGACCTATATCGACACTATTATAGAAGACGGGGGGGCCGAATCCCTGATCAGCTTCCTCACACTCACCGGTGTGAGCGAAGTTCCAGGCGAGCGTATCGATCGATGTTGTCGGCAAAGAGAGGAATTCGGATGAGTTGAGCCCAAGGTGTTCCGCAAAAATGACCCGCAAGATCGAACTTGACGTAGATCTTTCCTCGCATGACTCCGTCTGGGTCGGTCCCACGAGGCTCAATATCCACCAAGTTATCGGATGCCCTGATGAGAGATTCCGCCAGCGGAACCTTTTCGTCGAGTCGCACGCGACGTCCGTCGTCCAGCTCCAGAAGATCCTCTCCTACAATCGCACGAACACGAACAGGATTTTCGAGAGGCTCGTTGTCGATGAAGTTGGGATAGTGAAATCCGATCAATCCGCAGCCACTCAGCGAGAGCGGAATCAAGAGCAGCAAAACGAAGATCCAGCGCATGTGAGCTCCCCTTTTCAGTCTCTTCACTCTGAAGCACGGGGGAAGCTTGAAAAGTTCACCAGAACTCGGCGGAACGCAACGAACGAGCGAACCGTCAAGAGACCCGAACCCCGTCCTCCGCGTAGATCCGCGCGATGAGATCCGCGTACTTCTTCTCCACCACGCGGCGCTTCACCTTCATCGTCGGCGTCAGCTCCCCGCCCTCGATCGTGAAGTCCTTGTCCAAGAGCTCGAACTTCTTGATCGACTCGAACGGCGCCAGCCCCTTGTTCACCTCGTCCACCGCCGCTTGAATCTGCTCGCGGGTCGCCCCGGGCGCGGACACGATGAGCGCGGATGCGAACCGCTGCCGGTCGCCGAGCACGACGGCGTTGACGACCCCCGGCTGCATCTTCAGCTTGTTCTCGATCGGCTGCGGGGCGATGTACTTGCCTCCGCTGGTCTTCAGGAGCTCCTTCTTGCGATCGGTGATCTTCAGGAACCCTTCCGAATCCAGCTCGCCGATGTCCCCCGTGCAGAACCAGCCGTCCTTCATCACGGCGGCCGTCTCCTCGGGACGATTGTAGTACCCCTTCATCACGTGGGGCCCGCGGGAAAGGACCTCGCCGTCCTCCGCGATCTTCACCTCCACGCCGGGGATGACCTGACCGACGGAACCGAGCTTGGTCGCGCCCTCGCGATTACACGTGATGACGGGCGACGTCTCCGTCAACCCGTAGCCCTCCAGGACCGTGAAGCCCATCGCCCAGAAGAACTCCGCGATCTCCCTCGACAGCGGCGCGCCGCCCGAAACGAAGATCCGCAACCGGCCGCCCACTCGGGCGTGCACCTTCTTGAACACGAGCCGGTGAGCCACCCACCGCTTCAGGCGAAGCCCCAGAGGCGCCTTCCGGCCGCGACGCCGGTACTCCGCCTCGAGACCGCCCGTCGCCACCGCCCAGCGGAAGATCGCCTGCTTCTTGGCCGGCTGCTGGCGGACGCCTTCCATGATCTTCGCGTAGATCTTCTCATAGAGCCGCGGCACCGACGCCATCAGCGACGGCCGCACCTCCGATACGTTCTGCGGCACCGTGTCCGTGGATTCCGCGTACGCGATCGTCGTTCCCTGGTAGAAAAGCACGTAGTCCACCAGCCGCTCGAACGCATGCGACAGCGGCAGGAACGACAGCGCCACGTCGTTCGTCGAAAACTGAATCACCTGGCTGATCGCCGCCAGATTGGAGGTCAGATTGGCGTGCGTCAGCATCACGCCCTTGGGCACGCCCGTCGTCCCCGACGTGTAGATGAGCGTCGCCAGCGATTCCGGCTCGATGCGCGAGGCCGCCTGGCGCAACTCCTCCATCGACTTGCCCGGCGCCGTCTTGAGCAAATCTTCAAACGCCTCCGCGCCTTCCGCCCGATCGAAGACGATGGCCCTGCGCCCGCCGACCTTCTGAAGCTGCTCGACGTTCTCGGCGAAGACGAGCTTCGCGCCGCTGTCGGCGAGAATGAACTCGACCTGATCGGCCGGTAGCGTCGTATAGATCGGCACCGTCACCGCGCCGATCAGCAGCGCTGCGTAATCCACGATCGCCCATTCCGGCCGGTTGTACGAGATCAGCGCAATCCGATCGCCCGGTCCGATCCCGCGGGCCGTCAGCGTCGCCGCCGTGCGACGCACGCGATCGGCGAACTCGGAGGTCGACATCGGCCGGTACGTCGTCGCACCTTTGCCCTTGGTCAAGAACCGGTCCGGCTTGTCGATCGCGATGCCGTGAAAGAACGCGTCGCACAGGGTTCGTATGTTGTTCATAGTGAGGGTGAAAGATAGCGAAAGACGCGATGTCTTGGAAGGACTGAACGCCGCCTACTCCACCGAATCCGCCATCTTCTTGACACAATCATTGACGCCCGATTGCGGGGCACTGGCCGCTGCGCGCGTCCGCCAGGGGGCGCTCGCCGCCCACTTGAACCCCTTGTACAGCCGATCCCCCAGGACGGCCGCGACGGCGAGTTCCGCCGCCACCCACAGCACCCGTGCGACCGGAGGCGTCACCAGCATATGCCCGAAGGGGGCCGCTCTGACAACCACGGGCAACATCCCGATCAGGCCCCTCTGAAGGGGCAAGGTCGCCCAGTGCATTCCGCCCCACAGGACTCCGGCGAGGCCCGCGTGTGCAGTCCACTCGCCCGCCTTCTTCCACCACGGGCGCTGCGCCCATTCCAGCGCCTGTCGCGTCACGCACAACCCGTTGAACGGGGTGCTCGGACCCGGATGCATTTTGTTGAGGGCTTCCGCGGCCTTCTCCCGGACCTTCTCGGATCCGTCCGACAGGAGCGCTCGAAGCACCGGCGTGTGTTTCCGATCGCCGAGGAGCCCCAGCGCCTCCGCTCCGGCGGCGCGAATCCATTCGTTGTCGCTCTTGGTGAGTCCCGCGATTTCGCCCGCGAATTCCTTCGCCCCCAGCTTCCCGAGCGCCAGGGCGGCAGAGATCGACTGTCCCTTCAAGAGAGCCCCGATCTGGGGGATGAATTCGTCCGCCTGAAGGTCGGCCAGGGCCGCCATCGCCGCCTCACGGACCGCTGATTCCCCATCCTCAAGGCCCTCGGCGATTTCGCCGGCGTATTTCTTGGCGCCCCAAGCCCCCAAGAGGTGCCGCGATAACGCCCGATTCCAAGGATGTTCGTCGTCCAGCCGCTCTGCGACCTGATCGACGTATCCGCGCGCATCGAACGCCATCAGGGCCTGCAGAGCAAGAAACCGGACGTACCACTCCGGATCGTTCACGAGCGGGGCGATGGAGCTCGCATGGCGTTTCGATCCCAACCTGACGAGCGCCTCGATGGCTCTTCCGCGAACCCCGCGGCCCTGGTGCCCGAGGTGCTTGGCGATGTCCTCGGCAGACTCCGTCATCCCGAACGCCTTCATGGCATCGATCGCCGGGCCGACCGCTCGAGCATCCTCGGCGTCGAGGAACGCGCGGATCCTGTCCGTGTATTCCGCGGCGCCCAACTGTGTCAAGGCATCGATCGCCGCTCCCTGTACAGCCGGACTGACATCGTCCAGAAACGCCACCACCAGCGACAAGGCTTCCTGAGACCTCATGTGGCCCAAGGCCCAGGCGACGCGCTCCCTCACTCGTTCGTCGGGATCAGCCGCCAGCGGAAAGATCTGCCTCGCGTATTCCGCGGCCTTGGGATGGGCGGGCAGTTCCTCCACCTTGCCGGTCACCGTAACCGCCATCGAACTCCCCATGAGGATCCCAAGCGAGAAGATGGCCTGTACACGAACGGTTGGATCGGCATCGGTCAGGGCGGCGGCGATCGCCTCCCCGCTTCTCTCCATGTACTCCTGATCCGTGAAAGCGATTCCTTCAAGGCGGTCCAACGCCCGGATCCTCTCCTGCGGAATGGGATTCTTCAGCCATTCCACTGCGGCTTCGAAATCCGCCTGCGGGTCCGTCTGCGCCAGAACGGGGGCAATCCCCGCGAAGACGCCCAGTACGACAGAGCACACCGTCGCAAATCGGGTCCGGATGGCGAGTTCGATCATGCGCAAACCTCCGACCTTGATTCGACGTTCCGGCGAGATCCTTGATCGCTTTCGCACTCGTGAAAGATCACCCCGCGCAGGATATGATGAAAGTGATGGATGTCTTGGTAAAGAGGCCCTCCATTTCGCTGCTCATGCTCTGCTCGGCCGCCGCCCTCGGCTGCAGCTTCGCGCCGGGCAGCCGCTCGGGACGGATCGATCCCGCCGCGGAACCCCGCGCGCCCATGCCTCCCCCCTTGACCGATCAGCATGAGTTCGCCCCACCCGAGGCGTTGCAGGCCGGTCAGTGGGCGCGTTATCGTGTCGTCCGCGACGACGTCGAACACGAGCTCACGCTGGGAGTCGCCGCGCGCGACGGCGACCGCGTCTGGCTGGAGGTCGTCGAGGAAGGAGATCCTCGCCGGGCCAGCCTGCGCGTGGTCGCTCCCGACGGACACATCGAGAAGGCGTTCTTCCGCGAAGCGCGAGCGAAAGGCGATCCTTCCGTCGTCGTCCCTCAGCCGCTCACGCAGGCGGATCCCCTGCCGGCGATCGCTCCTGCCGAACCCGTCCCGTCGATCGCGGGACAGGAAACGGTCGGGGGACGCTCCCTGACGGTCATCCTCGAACGACTCATCTTCCGGGACGAAGAACTGGGGCGCGAGTATCAGGAAGAACACGTGTGGAGCCCTGATGCCCCGGTCTTGTATGCCGCATCCGAGCACGGCGGACTGGTCCGCAGACAAACCGCTCGGGAGAAGATCTCCCTGATCGAATTCGGCGGAGACTACAAGGCGTGCATCGAGGCGCCGCGTTGACGGCGACCTCGAGGTCTTTTTCGCGCACGTTAAACGACGCCGGCGGCGTCTCGTAATATAGAGATAGGGAGATCCTTCTTGAGGACTGGGATCGTGGGGCGACGCAAGGGGCCTTGGCTGCTGAGCGGGTCGCTCGTGGGATCGAGCGTCGTCTTCTTCTGCGTGCTGATGCTCCTCGACCCGGCCGCCCCCAAGTCCTCGCCCGCTCCACGGCCGCAACGTGATCCCAACGTCATCGAGCCGCCTCGCGAAGTCGTGCACGAGGTCCAGTACGACAAAGTCCTCGAGACCTCGCTTTCTTGGTTGGCGAGGCATCAGTTCGACGACGGCTCCTGGAGCGCCAGCGCGTACATGCAGATGTGCCCCGGGCGGTATTGCCTGGGCGCCGGCCGTGAAGAGCACAGCCTGTTCGTCACGGCGCTGGCCGTGCTGGCCTTCTTGGAAACCGCCGCTGCCGCGGAAGACCGCGCCGCTGGCCTTCGCCTGCGGCGCCGGGAAGCGCTCGAGCGGGCCCAGACGGAACGAAGCACGGCGGTCGAGCGGGTGCGCGCCCTGAAGCTCGAGCTGCAGCAGGCCAAGCGCAGAGGAGAAGAACTCGACGCAAGAAAGCAATCCCTCTCATCCGCCGAACAGGACCTGCGCTATGCCGAATCCGCCCTGGCCGTCGCGCAGGAAGAGGCACAAGCGGTGGGACGGCTGACGGGATGGGACCTCCTGCAACGCGATCGGGGATCCAGCCAGGACTTCCGCGCCGCGACACGTCGGGGCTTGCAGTGGCTTCATTCCCAAATGGATCCTTCCGGCCGCGTCGGTTCCCGCGAGGGCCGGTTCATGTACGGGCACGCCTTGGCGACGCTGGCGTTCGCTCGTGCCTATGCGGTCCTGTGGGACCCTTTGTACAAGCTCCACGCCAAGGCGGCGCTGGAGTTCCTCGTCAACGCCCGCGCTCCAGGGGCGGGGTGGGATTACCAGCCTCGCGGACGCGACAGCAACGTCTGCCTGACGGTGTGGGCGATGGCCGCCGTCGCGGCGGCACGCGACATCGGTTTGGAAACGAATCCCGGTCTCGACCGCGAGCTGGCCCAGTGGCTGGATGAGCTGACGGATCCGCGCAACTACCGTACGGGATATCGCAGGCGAGGCGAGCGGGGATGGGGGCTCGACGAGTACGACGAGCACGACATGAACACGGCGGCCGCCCTGTGCATCCGCATGGCGATCCGACAATCCACGGCGCATCCCGCCGCTCAGGGAGCGGCCCGGCGCCTCGCGGTCGATCTGCCCTTCCTCAGCCCGGACGGGGCGTCCGTGGACTACCTGTACTGGCATCTCGGCACGAGGGCCCTGGCCGCCCATCAGGGCCGTAACGGGAACCTGTGGAAGGACTGGCAGCCTCGTCTGACGCGCGGCCTCCTCCGAGCCCAGCGCAGTCACCGCGACGGTTGTTACGAAGGCAGCTGGGAACCCTCCGATCGATGGGGGTGCGAAGGCGGCCGGGTCTACGCCACCGCCATCAATGCCGTGACGCTGGCGCTCGTCCGCCGGCTGGCGCCGGCCGACAGCGACGAGAGCTTCGCCGCCGGCGATTGAATCTATTTCGAGCGTCGGCGCGCCGGGAGTCGATCCTCGCCCCACATCTCTTCCAACGGCGCCATCCGACCGGTCAGGATCGTGATGTCGTCGGACTGGGGATGTCGGCCGCGGTGTTGCCCGAGCTCCCACATCAACGTCCCCACGCAGGTCGACGAGGACAGATGCGCGTTCGCCGAGGTGTGGCGGACCAGCCGCTCCAATCCGAACTCTTCCTTCCGCGCGTTCATGAGTTCAGTCACGCCGTCCGTGCAAAGAACGAATCGGTCGCCGGGCATCAGCGTCACGACGTCCTCCTTGAGCGCCGTCTCGAACCGCTCCTCCGACGCCGCGCCCAGCACCACCGGGCTGGGTTGAACCATGAACGTCTTCTTCGCCTTCCACCTCCAGATCATCATCGGCAGATGGCCCGCGCTGGCGATCGTCATCTTGCCGGACGCCACCTTCAGCAGCGCGAAGAGCAGCGTAACGAACAGGCCCGGCTGCAGATCCTGCCGCAACACTCGATTCGCGCGGCTGAGGATGTCCCGCGGCGACGTCGACACGGAAGCCATGGCGCGGACCACGGCCCGCGCTTCCACCATGAGGAGCGATCCCGACAGCCCCTTCCCCGCCGCGTCGGCGATCAGGATCCCGAGGTGGTTCTTGTCGAATTGAATGAAGTCGTAGAAGTCCCCGCCGACCGTGCCGGCGGGGGAATACTCGACGCAGAAGTCGTACCCGGGAATCCGCGGCACCTGCGCCGGCAGAAGTCCCGCTTGGATCTTGCGCGCCGTCTCGAGGTCCCGCTCAAACTCGCCGTCCTTCGGCTGGGACATCATGCCTAGTTTATACCGTATAATCGGCGCGTGCCCCATCGGTTCGCCTACAGCACGAACGCCTACACGAAATGGCCGCTGGAGCGCGCCATCGCCGACATCCGCTGGCGCGGCTTCGACGGGGTCGAGATCCTGGCCGATGTGCCCCATGCCTGGCCCGAGGCGGCCGACGTCGCCACGATCCGACACGCGCTGGCGGACTTCCCCGTCTCGAACCTCAACGCGAATACGACGGTCGGGCTCGATCCGTCGGGAATCCGGCCGAGCCTGATCGACCCCGATCCCGCGACGCGCCGGCAGAAAGTGCAGTACGTCAAGCGCGCGATCGAGCTGGCGCGAGCCTTGGGCGCGCCGAGCGTTTGCACCGCCACGGGACCTCGCCCGCCGCGCGTGTCGTCGCGCCAGGCGCAAACGCTGCTGTCGGACGCCCTCGAGCAGATCCTCGCGGCGGCGGAGACCAAACCCGACGTCCGCGTAGGGATCGAATATGAACCCGGCTTCTTCGTCGGCGGCATGCGCTCCGCGCTCCGGCTGATCGAGGAGCTCGATCACCCTCTCCTGGGCGTCAACCTCGATCTGGGCCACGCCCAATGCGAAGGGGAGAACCTCGCGGAGGTCATCGAAGCCTTCGGACCGCGGATCTGGAACATCCATATCGAAGACATCCGAAAGCGTGTCCACGAGCATCTGATCCCTGGACACGGCGACATCGATTTCACGCGCGTCCGGCGGGCGCTCGACCGCATCCGCTACGATCGGTTCATCACGCTGGAGCTCTATCCGTACAAGGACGATCCCGGCGGCGCCGGCTCGCAAGGACTGGCTCACCTTCGTCCAATCTTCGGATGAGCCGAGGGACGTTGCTGCTGATCCCGTGCCTCGCCGCATGCGCGCCTCGGATATCCCTGCGCGACGTGAACGACTTCGCCATCTGGCTGCAGAAGATGGACCCGGTGGCGCTCGGGAAGTCCCATTTCGATCTGTGCATCGTCGACGCCGACGCCCTCTCTCCGGCGGAAGTGGCCCGGCTGCAGCGAAGCCCCGGCGGCCCCAAGATCGTGCTCGCCTATTTATCGATCGGCGAAGCGGAGAACTACCGCGCCTATTGGCGGCCGCAATGGAAAGAGCAGCCGCCCGATTGGCTTGGCCCCGAGAATCCCGACTGGCCCGGCAACTACAAGGTCCGCTACTGGGACCCGGCGTGGCAAGCGATCGTCCTGGCGTGCCTGGAGCGCATCGTCGCCGCCGGATTCGACGGCGTCTATCTCGACGTCGTCGACGCCTACGAGTTCTGGGAGGAAGCCGCGGCCCGCGAGCGCATGATCGAGTGGGTTCTGGCGCTGGCGGGCCGCGCCAAGGCGAGTCGCCCGGGTTTTCTCATCTTCCCTCAGAACGCGGACGAGTTGCTCGAGGACGCACGCTACCTCGCGGCCATCGACGGCGTCGGGCGAGAAGAAACCTACTTCATGGGCGGCAAGCGCCATCGCGAGAAACAGATCGAGCTCACGGAGCGCCGGCTCGACCGGGCGGTGGCGGCCGGGAAGAAGGCGCTCCTCATCGAGTACCTCGTTGACGAGGAGGCGATCGCCTGGGTCCATGGCCGCGCCAGGCGCAAGGGATACGCGGTCTATGTCGCCGACCGGCTCTTGGATGGGCTGCGAATCACTCCCGGTCACGAGCCGGATTAGTCGACCGCGATCGCGTCGATCTCCACCGCCAACCCCTTGGGCAACGCCGCCGCCTGGATCGTGGCGCGCGCCGGCGGATCCTTCACGAAGAACGCCGCGTACACCTCGTTGACCTTCGCGAAGTCGTTCATGTCCCGCAAGTAGAGGGTAGTCTTGACGATCTTCTCCAGGCTCGACCCGGCCGCATCGAGGATCGCCCGTAGACTTTCGATCGCCCGGCGCGTCTGCGAGGCGACGTCGTCGGCCACCACCTGTCCCGTCGCCGGATCGATGGAAACCTGGCCCGACACGAAAATGAACCCGCCCGCGCGCACCGCCTGCGAGTACGGACCGATCGGCGCGGGGGCCTTCGACGATCGAATGATCTCATGCATCCCGATGCTCCTTGGAAGGCCGCATTGTCGATAAGAGCCGGCGTGACGGCCAGGAAATCCGGCCCGTTTCGAGGACAGGCGAGCAATTCCGTGTCCTATACTCATCTCGTGGCCCGCATCCCCGTCGACCGCTTCGCGGCCGTGGCTGTGCGCCGCGGCTTTCTGACGCGCCTGCAACTCGAGACCGTGCTGCGCGAGATCGGCCTGGAGGCCGCGCGCAACCGCCAGAAGCTGGTCTCGGCCTTGGTCCGCCGCGGCGACCTCACGCCGGGCCAGGTGGAGAAGATCTTCCAGATCCTGCGAGGGCGGGATCTATGGTGCGCCCAGTGCAAGCAGGTCCTGGCGATCGAGCACTTCGATCCCCAAGCGGAGTACACGTGCCCGACCTGCGGCATGGCGCTGCGACGCGTCGACGGCCTCGACGCCCAATCCAACTACCGCATCGAAGAGATCTTCGACGAGATGGAGCAGGAGTCCGGCACGGTGCGGCTGACGCGCTACAAAGTGATCCGGCGTCTCGGGCGCGGCGGCATGAGCAAGGTCTATCTGGCCAAGCACCGCAAGCTGCAGAAGCTCGTCGCCATCAAAGTGCTGCCGCCGGATCTGGCCCGCGACCCGACGTTCGTGCGCCGCTTCGCCCGCGAAGGACGGACGCTGGCGCAGCTGAAGCACCCCAACATCGTTGAGGTCTACGACACCGACGAGGAGCGCGGAGTGCACTTCCTCGTCATGGAATTCGTGGACGGAATGAGTCTCAGGGACCTGCTCGACCAATCGGGCCTGGTCTCGCCGTCCGTGGCGATGCGCATCATGATGGACGTCTGCCGCGCCTTGGCGCACGCGCACGAGCACGGCTTCGTCCACCGCGACATCAAGCCCGGCAACATCCTGCTGGGACGCACCTCTGAAGTGAAGCTGACCGATTTCGGGTTGGTGCGGGAAGTTTCGGCGGAGTCGTCCATCTGGACCGATGCCGTGCTGGGGACGCCGTATTACATGTCGCCGGAGCAGGCCTGCGGCAAGAGCGCCGACACACGGTCCGACGTGTACTCCGTGGGCGCCACGCTCTACGCCATGCTGGCCGGAAGTCCTCCGTTGGACGGCGACGACACGATGTCGATCCTGCTCAAGGTCGCCCACGACGATCCCCGGCCGCTGCAACAGGTGAACACCTCCGTGCCCAGATCGCTGGCCAATCTCATCGAACGGATGATGGCCAAATCCCCCTCCGATCGTCCCCAGACGGCGACGGAGGTGCTCTCGGAGCTCGAGCGCTGCCTCTCGGGTAACCAGCGAACGACGACTCGGCGCAACCGAGCGTGATCCGAGCTTCACGCCATTCCCATCGCCTCACCCACGACGTCCACCACACAGTGGACCACGAAGTACGCAAGGCTCCAGTCCGGGTTCCAGAGGTCGGCATGCACCGTGACGAACCCGCGGAACTCGCGCACGTGCAGGCTGAGCTTCGGAATGCGCTCCCGATACTCCTGCAGGTGCTCGCCGAACTTCGTCCGCGACAGAGGCGTCGCGATCCGCAGGTCCAGAAGCGATTTGAGGCGCTGGAGCCACAACCGTTCCAGCCTCACCACCCGCCACGGATGCTCGCGCAACCAATGGATCCCCCGCTCGTCGATCCCTTCCCACCGCGTCATGGCCGGCTCCCTACTACAAGCCCAGCGGGTCGCGCGCGCGCCTGATAATAGGATAACTCATCTCCGCCGGAGCATCACCATGAAAAATGGCGCGCCCGCCAACGCCGTCACCGTTCCCACCGGCAAGCCCCCCGGCGACAACGCCACCCGCGCCGCCAGATCCGCCGCCACGAGAAACGCCCCGCCTGCCATCACCGTCACCGGCAAGAGCTTCCGATGATCCGGCCCGACCATGAGTCGCACCCCGTGCGGCACGATCAACCCCACGAACCCCACGATCCCGCACATCGCCACCGCCGCCGCCGCCGACACCGCTCCCGCCGCCAGCAGTATCCCTTTCACCCGCTCCACCTCCACGCCCAACTGCCGCGCCGGCTCCTCCCCCAACAGCATGAGATTCAGATCGCGCGCATGGATCCCCACCACCGCCAGCGCCACCGCCACGAACGGCAGCGATACTCCCACACGCACCCAGGCATCCGTCCGATCGAGACTGCCCAAGATCCAGACCGTGATCTCCTTCCAGTTCTCGCTGTGCGCCAGCAGCAGGATCGACACGAGCGC
>JACPRB010000196.1 GCA_016190155.1 Planctomycetota bacterium | reverse complement strand
TTTCGCGCGCGAGGAATCGGCGGTACTCGTCCAAGGTGGCGATCGCCGTCTCGGTCGGTTCGGGAGGCGGCGAGGACAGGACTTGCGAGTGTTCGACCGGCGCCTCGGCCGGATCCTCCGGGGCCGCGGAAGCGGGACTCGGCTCCGGCTCTTTCGTCGCCGGCAGGGGATCGGGCTGGGAGACGTCTTCCAGAGGTTTGGGCGTCTCCTTGATCTTGGGCGGCGGGGCGTCCTCCGCCTCCGGCAGCAGGGATTCGATTTGTTGGAGGTCTATCTGGATTTGGCGGGCCAAGTTCGCCATCTGCGCGGGATCCGGCAGGGAGCGGCGGGGAAACAGCAGCCACGCGTGCAAGAGGAGCGAGAGCGCGGCGAAGAACGCGTAGTACAGGAAGGATCGCGCGGTCCTGAACATCACCGCTTCTCCTTCTTGGGTTCATAGCCGAAGCTGATGTTGCGCAGTCCGGCGTCCGAAACCGTCTTGAGCGTCGTGACGAGGGTGCCGCTGCGGGAGGCGCGGTCGGCGACGAACCTCACGGGCGCCTCCGCTCCGCCCGTCGACGCGTATTCACGAGCCACGGCCGCGAGCTCCTGCTCGTTTCGAAGCGCGCGCCGGTTGGCCATGAGGCGGTCCTCGGCGTCGATGGAGATCACCAGGGTCTCGCCGGATGATGGACGCGCGCCTTGCCGGTCGTCTTCCGATTCCGGCAGACGGATATCGAGCCATCCCTCCTGCAGGCGGGAGATGGAGATGAAGAAGATGAGGATGATGAAGATCACGTCCAGCATCGAGGTGTTGTTGAAGACGATCCGGGACTGTCGTTTCTTCACGGGCGAGCTCCCGGAGCGACGTTGGCGGCGGCCGGCCGATTCGCTCCCACGATGGCGGCGACTTCGTCGAGCTCATCCTCGAGCTTCTCGCTGAAGTGCCGGAAGAAGCCTGCGGCGACGAAGCAGGCCAGATAGATGATCAGTCCGGCGACGGTGGTGTAGAGGGCCACGCTCAGACCATGGGCCACGTCGTCGGCCTTGCCGGCGGCCATGGAATCGAAGCTCATGGACACTCCCACCACCGTGCCGAACAGACCGAGTGAAGTGCTCAACCCCGCGATGCACTCCAGCAGGTAGACGCCCCGCCTGCTTTCGGAGACGAGACGTTCCGCCAGGAGGCGGCCGCGCTCCGGTTCCACGCGCAGCCAGCACGTGATGACGGCCACCGGATCGTGGCCGGACGAAACGGTGGGCCCGGCCGAGAGTCGTCCTTCGACGGCGTCGCGGCGGAGGCGCGGATTGCGGCGCACGGAGTATCGCACCCAGTAGAAGACGCGCTCCAGGATGAACAGGGTGGCCAGCCAGGAGAGTCCCGCCAGGGGCCACATGACGGCGGGCCCGCCTTCCTGCACGTAGGTGTAAAACATGGCGGCTCTCCCGAGCGTTCAACGAAGCGTGTCCACGACCGACCGGGGTCGGTAACCGCCGACCTGGGCGATCGCCTGTCGCACCTTGTCCGCGATACCCGGGGGATCTTTCGGAGCCGCTTCGTCCTCTCGGTCGCCGTCGAAGGGGTCGAACTCCATGAGCTCCTTCTTGACGCCCAGGTCTTTGACGAGGCCGTTCGCGATGCGGCCCTCGTCCTCGTAGAAGGAGATGTCCTCGGCGAGTTCCTTCTCGCGATTGCGGAAGCGCTGGGTGTCCTCGTCCAGGAGTTTCTCGTAGGCTTCCTTGGAGATCTTGCCGTCGTCGAACGATCGCTTCAACGCGATGGTCCGGTTGACGTACTGCGAGCGCATGGAGGCCAACTCCGCGCGCGCGGTCTCCAGGAGTCGCGCGTACTTGGACTGCAGGCCCTTATTGACTTCCAGCCGGCGGGAGACGTTCTGCAGCTCTCCGTCGCGGCGCTCCAAGGTGTCGCCGTAGATCTTCAGCGTCTCTTCGCGGTTCTTCTGGACGAGGGCTTCGCGTTTCTCGTCGTCTTCGCGCTCTTGCTTCTGCTGGAGCTCGCCGAGGCTCTTCTTGAGATCCTCGAACGTCGGCGGCGGGTCTTGGCCGCCGGCGGGCGTCGCTCCCAGGAGCGCGAGCAAGAAGACGAGGCTACTCCTTCTCATGCTTCACCTCCGTTTCCTTGGCGGGATCCTCATCGCCGAAGCGCTTGCGGTAGAACTGATCGATGGCGTCGTCGAGCGAGGCGGGATCGCCCGCGGCTCCGATGGCCTGCAGCTTGTCCGTGATGCCGAGCATCTGCTGCTGGAAGTCGTTGAAGGGGTCCATGTCGGAGAAGATGCGATCATTGATCTTGTTGAAGGCGTCGACCTTGAGGAAGAGGAGGGCCATCTTCTCCGTGATGCGGCCGATGGCCTCCTGTCCGGAGATGACCCCGTCTTGAATGAGGACCTTCACCTTCATGGAATCCTCCTGGAGGTTCATGTTGTCCAAGAGGAATTGCCGCTCGGTCTCGAGATTCTCGATCAGCGTGACGAACTTGTCGCGCAGCGTTCCGAAGAGGCCGTTGAGCTGAACGAGGCTGTCCGAGAGCTTCTGGTAGCCTTCGTGGTTCTTGCCGTAGCCGTCGGCGTAGCGTTTCTGCAGGCGCCAGCGGTGGTACAGGCGCGAGAATTTCTGGCGCGCTTGCCGCTCCTCCTCGGGAGAAGAGGCGTGCTTGACGGACGCCGCCAGGTCCGAGAGCTGCGTCTCCATGCGCTGCGCCTCCTTGGCCACGAGAGCGGTGTTGCCCTTCGTCGACTCGATCTTGGCCTGGAGATAGGCGTTGAAGCGATTGAGTTTGCGGTTGAGAGAGCGGAAGCTGGAGATGGTCGTGTCCTGGTTGGAGATGATGCGATCGAAGTCGCGCACCGCGTCGGAGGCGTAGGCGGCGAGTTTCTTCTCCAGGAGCGAGCCCGTCAGGGCGTCGCTCGGGTTCTGGAGATGCTTGGCCAGCAGCTCCTGGAGCTCGGTGTTGGCGCTGCCGAGCGACTTGATGAGGACGGTGAAGTCCTTGACGGAGGTTTCCAAACCCTTCACCTCGTCGTCGATCGACCATGTCTCAGGCAGGAGGCCGGTTTCGTCGCGCTTCGCCTGGAGGCCGTCCTGTGCGCCGGCGGTCGCGGCGGCCGCGAGCGCCAAGGCGAGGGCGGCGGTCTTCAGTGTCATGGTCATCGTCGTTCTCCTCAGCGATGGAGTTCGTCGGTCGATTCCTTTTCCTTGCGCGTTTGGTCGTAGAGAGTGCGCACGGAGAAGACCTCTCCGCTGAGCACGCCTTCCAAGCGCGGCCGGAGGTCGGGCGGCAGGGTCGCAGCCATGTTCCGGGCCTGCCGGACGTCGCCGCAGAGGAAATGGAGGACCGCCAGGGTGTAGAGGTCCTCTCCCTCGGGTTCGAGGCCGGCCCGCTTGGACGCGTCGAGGTAGTCCTGGTAGGCCTCGCGGGCGCGGCGGAAGGAGTTGCGCTGGAAGTGCGTCCAGCTGAGGTTGTAGTGGATGACCGCGACGGAGCGGTCCGTTCCCAGCGGGCGGGAGCCGCGCGCGATCTTGAGGGCGGCCTCGTAGTCCGAGGCGGCGTGGTCGAAATCTCCGAGCGCGAAGTGCACCTCGCCGGCGACCGCGTGGGCGAGCATCTGGTCGCGCATCGACAGCGAGTCGTAGACCCGGCTGAGGCACCCCTGGATCGTGGCCTCGGCTTGCTCGGTTTGACCCATCGCCAAGTGGCAGCGGGCCTGGCGGAAGGCGGCTTCGGCGCGCGAGGGATCTTCGCGGCGCACCTTCTCGAAATCGGCGGCGGCGCGGGCGTGTTCGCCGAGGCGCTCGTACGCCTTGCCGCGCAGGAGGTGGGCGTCCGCGGGGGTTTGCCCGGCGTCGATCGTGGCGGCGCAGAGTTGGACGCAGCGATCGTACTCGCCGGCATCGAAGGCGCTTTGGGCCGGGGACAGAGAGGGTTGGGGCGCCGCCCGGCAACCGGCGGCGAGCGCCAGCAGCACGAGGAAGGAGTTGCGACTCATGGCCTTTTCCTCCGCAAATCGGGATCGAGTTGGGCGGCGACGGCGGATTCCGCCTGCGTCAGTCCGGAGGAGGGGTCCGTGTTCGCCGATCGGGCGCGGGCGCAATGCAGGAAGATGCGTGCTCGGTCGTAGCCGGTCCCTCCCAGCGACGTGGCGGCTCGGAAGGCATCGACGGCCTCGCCGAAGCGCGCCTGGCGGTAGAGAGCGATGCCCAGGGCGACGCGGCCGGCGCGGGCCTCGGGAGCTGCGCGGATGAAGGCGCGCGCGACGGTTTCGGCCTCGTTCGGCGCCTGAGCGGCCTGATAGAGCTGCGTCACCCGTTCGAGCGCGCCCGCGTGCGTGGGATCTATTCGGAGGGCGCAGCGATAGGCCCGGATGGCCTCGTCGAACATCGCCGCGCGCTCGTAGGCCCGGCCCAGCAGCCACTGAGCTTCCAGCGACTCGGGATCGGTTCCCAAGGCGTGGCGCACGGCTTGGGATGCGTCGCCGAGGGCCAAGTGGATCTCGCCCAGCTCGAAGTGAACGCCGGAGTGACGGGGATCCACTTTCTCCGCGGTTTGGGCGACGGCCAAGGCTTCGTGGAGGCGGCCGCACGATCGCAGGTTTTGGGACAGAGAGACCTGGTCGTCGACGGACTCCGGGTGCAGGCCGCAGATGATCCCGTAGACGGAGCAGGCATCGGCGGTTTCTCCCCGGAGGGCGGAGCGGCGCGCGAGATCGCGCAGCCCATTCAGGTCGGGGGGAGAGAAGCGGATCGTCTCGATCTCGCGGCGCCACACGCGGCGCGTGATCACGGCGCGTCCGGCGCCCCACTGAACGAGGAGGCTCTGGAGATCGGCTCCGACGATCAACCCTTCGATGCGTTCGCCGTCGCGGGTGACGATGACGTCGGCGGATGCGGTGATCGACGCGGCGAACAGGAAGAGCGCCGTCAGGCTCACTCGGTCCAGCATCTCGATTCGAGGCAGCGCTCGCGCGCCCCTCCCTCCGCGATTTGGACGTGGCGGGAAAGGGGGATCTTCGAATTTCAGAGGACACGGAGAAGGAGAAACCGACACCAGAGGACGCTGAGGACCCCCAGAAGAGAGGGAGCGACTATTCACCGCGCAAAGAACGCGGAGAAGATGCAGAGCGTCCGAGCTATGAAGCAGCCCATCACATCCGAATCGGCGCGAAGGGGCCGCACAAGCGCTCCATTCGTCAATGGAACATCTGAACTTCCATACCGACGGGACCCCCTCCCGCCTGCTCGCTCTACTCAGGGCGAGGACGCGTTGCTATGATGACGCGACTGGAGTTCTCATGGACGCGCCTGTTCTGCGTGATTTCTACGGCCGACGCATCCGCAACCTGCGGATCTCGATCACGGACCGCTGCAACTTCCGGTGCATCTACTGCATGCCGAAGGATCCGCAATGGATGCCGCGGGAGGACCTCTTGACGTTCGAGGAAATCGAGCGTGTGGCGCGGATCGCCGTCTCCATCGGCATCGAGAAGATCCGCGTGACCGGAGGAGAACCCACGGCGCGCCGGGACGTGCCGGTGTTGATCGACATGCTGTCGCGGTTGCGGGGACTGCACGATCTTTCCATGACCACCAACGGCCTGCTCCTGAAGGAGCTCGCCCGGCCGCTGTGGAAGGCGGGGCTTCGACGTCTTAACGTGAGCCTCGATACGCTTCGGGAGGAGAAGTTCGTCCACATCGCCCGCCGGGACGCGTTTCGGAAGGTATGGTCGGGGTTGGAGGAGGCGCAGCAGGTGGGGTTCGCGCCCATCAAGGTCAACATGGTGGTGATGCGGGCGTACAACGAGGAGGAGGTCGTCGAATTCGCCAAGTTGGCGCGCACGAGACCCTGGCATATACGCTTCATCGAGTTCATGCCGCTGGACGGCGAGGGCCTGTGGAGTCGGGAGAAAGTCGTTCCGGCACAGGAGATCCTGGATCGGATCCGCGAGGCGGGCTTGGCTCTCCGGCAGGTGAGCCAGGGACGCTTGACGGATCCGGCGCGCATTTTCGCGTTTGAGGACGGCGTCGGGGAGATCGGGATCATCGCCAGCGTGTCCGAGCCGTTCTGCTTCGTGTGCGATCGGGTGCGGCTGACCGCGGACGGCAATTTCCGGACGTGCCTCTTTTCGCACACGGAGACGCCCATCCGGGGATTGTTGCGCGGGGGCGCGGACGACGCCACAATTGCCCGAGTGCTCGTTGAAGCGATCCGGAAGAAGGAGGCGGGGCACGGCATCAACGACCCGGAGTTCGTCAAACCGAAGCGGGCGATGTATTCGATCGGGGGATGACGTTCGAGAAAGGGGTGACTTATGGCGGAGAAGACGGCGACGAAGGTCCTGATCTACGGCAAGGACACCTGACCGTACACGAGCGCCGCGCGTGAGGATTACGCCAAGAGGAAGGTGCCGTTCGATTACATCAACGTTCAGAAGGATCCCGAGGGCATGAAGGCCATGCTCAAGTGGTCCAAGGGAAAACGGGACGTTCCGGTGATCGTGGAGGCGGGGAAGGTCACGGTTGGTTTCGGCGGAAGCTGAGGCGTGTGACTCTGGCGTCGCCGGGGGCGACGCCGTTCGTAACCGTTCCACCCGTTCGCTCGGTCTTACGTTCCTTCGTCCAGTTCGCCTTGACACGATCCCCGGCAGCCGCTCGCAGGGAGCGGTCGATGGGAGACGGATGACCACGGGACGGGAAGCTCGGGACGTTTGAACGGAAGAACGGGTGAACCGGGCAACGAGTGAACACGGGTCGCCGTTCTTCTACGGAGCCCGACGGTCGATCACGATGTTGGGATCCGGCATGCGGCATTGCAGCATGCCGACGACCCGGTACATGATGCGCTCGGCGGCCGATCGCGTGAGTCTGTGCCCACCGGAGGTTCCGCACCGGGGGCAGGCCACGGCGTCCAGGACTTCCACCGCGCGGGCGCCGAAATCGCCTGGATCGGCGATTTCGCGGGCGATCCTGGCGTCGACGCGCAGGCAGGCGACGGAGGCCGCATGTCGGTGATGGCAGGCGACACACGCCAGCTCGAGACTGATCCGCGGCAGATGGCGAGGCATGTCCGCGCTCCACATCAGGATCGGACGTTCTTTCGCACGTAGTTCGGGTGCGGCGCCATGAAGACGAGCAGCAGCAGGGGCCCTGGGCTGTCGTTCTTGACGGAGTGCTCAAGACCGGCGGGGACGTGCACGACGTTCTTCTCGCCGACTTGGCGGATGTCCTCGCCGAGCCGGAAGATGCCGCACCCCTCGACGACGACGTAGATCTTGTCGGCGGCATCGTGCCGGTGCGGCCTCTGTTCCTGGCCGGGCGAGACGCAGTAGACGTCGCAGAACAGCCGTTCCGACTCGAACAGCGTGGCTTTCACCAGCTGATGTGGATCGAATCTTTTCGCGTCGACGATGCTCTTGACGTTCATATCGGCCCGCTTCATCCGCGCGTCCGAAGAGTGTATCCCAGGATCCCTCACAATCCTAGCGCCAGGCGAGCGCCCAGGGCGTTGGGGAGGCGCTTGATCCGTTTGATCTTCCGGGCCGTGCGGCGAAAGTTGTACGCCACGCGCCGGAAGACGATGTGACGGCCGTCGAAGATGACGTAGCAGGCGCGCCGATCCCCGTCGCGAGGCTGTCCGACGGAGCCGACGTTGACGAAAAGCTTGCCGTCGGTGACGGGGAAGTTGCCGTGGATCCTGCTTTGGGCCGTGAACGGACGATCCGGCAGGAAGATCCCCGGCAGGTGCGTGTGGCCGCCGAACGCGATGCGTTTGATGCGGGCGAAGACCGCCCGCATGTACTCGGGGTTGTAGCACGCCTCGGGCATGATGTACTCCTTCGTGGGATCCAGCGGCGAGGCGTGGACGTACAGGACGCTGTCCTCCTCCACGTAGAGGGGCGAGTGCTGAAGGTAGGCCCAGAACTTCTGGTTCTCGTTCCCGGGGAAACGCTTCGATTTGAGCTGGTCCCTGGTCCACCAGGCCGACGCCTCGGCCTTCCAATTGAAGCCCACGGGTTCGAAGAGGACCCCTTCCTCGTGGTTGCCCCGCAGGCAGAATCGGAACGTCCGCAGCGCCAAACGCAGGACCTGGCGAGGATTGGGCCCGTAACCGATGACATCGCCCAGGCAAACCACGTCGGTGCAGCGCTGCTGCCGGGCGTCCTCGAGAACGGCTTCGAGAGCCTCGAGGTTGCTGTGGATGTCCGAGAGGATCGCCGTGCGCCTCATGGAAGGGTGACCGCGTCCTGGGTGTCGAGGACGTTCATCTCGATCTGCTGCATCTTCCGTCCGCAAGCATCGCTCATGATTCTGACCAGGTACCACTTGAGCGTCAAGATGCTCGGCGAAGAGGTGCCGACATTCCGGCCCCGGAAGCGAGTGAAGACGCGTTCCGCCTGGACATCGAGAAAGTCGACATCGGCCTCGTTCAATCCGAACAGCCTGCGGCCGCACTTGTCGAACGCTTCCTGGATCAGGCGGCGCGTCTCCGCGTTGTCCGGCGTCTCCTTGGCCGCGGGCACGGGGGCCTTTCCATGGATCTCGTCGAGAATGGCCTGGACGTCGTCGGTGCACGACGAGCAACCGCCCGCCGCCCGCGTGCAAGCCGTCACCTGTTCGACGGTGCGCAACCCCTTCTCCCGAATGGCGTTCCGGACTGCGGCTTCCGTGACGCGGAAACAGCGGCACAAGAGACGCTCGCCCATTCGGGGCGAGCTTAGCACAGCGAAAGCGGGATTGCTATAATCGGCCCCCCATGTCGCGCGTCAGCGTCATTCTGAGCATCTTCGACCAACCCCGCGCGTTCCGCTTCTCGTTGATCGGCTATCAGCGCCAGACGTATCGCGACTTCGAGCTCTGCATCGCCGACGACGGCAGCGACGACGAGACGAAGCGGATTATCGAGGAGTTCGCCCGGACGAGCGACATCCCGGTCAGGCACGTCTGGCAGGAGAACACAGGTTATCGGCGCGCCAAGATCGCCAACGAGGCGGTGAAGGTCTCCATGGGCGAGATCATCCTGCTCTCCGACGGCGACTGCATTCCGCATCGCGATTTCGTCGGGGCGCACGCCGAGCGCGGCGGCCCGAACACGTTCTGCGTCGGCGGCTACGTGCGGCTGTCGGCGGACGCGAGCAAGGCCCTGACGCTGGAGAATGTGCGCGCGGGCGACTACGAGAACGCGATGACCTCGAAGGACCGCCGTCAGTTCCAGATGACGCATTGGAAGAGTCTCTGGGGCGTGATGTGGGGGAAGATGAACAAGCCCAAGGTCTACGGGTGCAACATCTCGTGCGGGCGCGACGTGTACGTCGGCGTGAACGGATACGACGAGAACTACGACGGGTTCGGCAAGGAGGATTCGGACCTCCGCAACCGTATGCGGCGCTACGGCGCGCGGCCGGTGTCGCTGTGGGGCAAGGCGTGGGTCTACCACGTGGACGACGTCATCGATCCGAAGATCCGGCAGCGGCGCGTCCCGCGGCGGAAGAACCCGGGCTACTACTATCGCAAGGACACGCCGATTCGGTGCCTGAACGGGCTGGAGAAGCTCGACCGCGTCAGCTCTTGATCGAGAAAAGGAGGCCCTTCGCGGGGTTCTTCTTCGACGGCCGAAGCTCCACGCGATGTCCGATGTCGCGGAGGTAGCGGGCGAGCGCCTCGCCGCGCCACTCGGCGGGTCCGCCGGCGACGGGATGGAATTCCATCGCGAGGCGTTCTATGCGGGGCCAGAGTTCGCGGGGCAAGGCGTATAGGACGTCGTATTCCGCGCCCTCGCAGTCGAGCTTGAGAAGATCGCAGCGATCGATCTGGTGTTCCTCGAAAATGTCCGCGAGCGCAAGGCTGTCGACGATCGTGGCGCCGGTCTTGCGCTCGTGTTCGGCGGGGAACATCGAGTGCGCGGAAGGATTGTCGGAGCGGTAGAGCGTGACGGTTCCGCGCTTGCCCGCGACGGCGGCGCGGTGCGGGCGGACGTGCGCGAAGCGGCGGACGTTCTCGACGAGGAGGGCGTGGTTCTCGTCGCTGGGCTCGTACGAGAGCACGCGCCGCGCCAAGGGGGCGACACGCACGGCGAACAGGCCGATGTGCGCGCCGATGTCGATCACGGTGTCCCACGCGCCGGGGAGGACTCCGTCGAGCGCGTACTCGTCGCGCGCGAAGATGCGGTGAAAGATGTGGCGGTCCATCGGGGCATCGCGCAGGCGCACCGATCCGCCGTCCCGAAAGGGGATCTCGTAGACGGGCGCGGGCGGCGGCGCATGGCGCGATCGGACGAATTCCCACGGCCGCGCGAGGTGGCGGCGCAGGCGGAGCCAGTCGCCGATGTCGGAGAGTCGCATTTTCCGGCCGCGTAGTCTACCATGCGCCCCGTGGCTCTGGTCCTCTATTACCATCGCGTCGGGCCCTTCGCGCCCGGCCGGCCGCGCAAGAACAACGTCGAACCCGAGGTCTTCCGCCGGCAGCTCGAGGCCGTGGCTCGCCGATGCCGATTCGTTCCGCTCGACGATCTGTTGAGCGGGGAGCATTCCGAGTCCGCCTCGATCACGTTTGACGACGGATTTCGCGACGTCATTGAATACGCGCTTCCGATCTTGCGCGAGATGGGCGTTCGGGCGACGTCGTTCATCATTCCGCAGGCGTTGGGCGGGAAAGATACGTGGTACGACGATCGCGAGGCGATCGCGACGTGGGACGACCTCAAGCGGTGGCGGGACGCCGGGATGTCGGTAGGGTCGCACGGGATGACTCATGCGCGGTTGGACGCGATGACGCCGGATGCGGCTCGGCGTGAGGTTTTCGAGTCGAAGCGGGTGATCGAGCAGAATCTCGGCGTGCCGGTCATGCACTTCTCGTATCCGCAGGGGAAGCGCACGCCCGAGGTGGTGCGTTGGGTTGAGGAGGCGGGATATCGTGCCGGGTGGGGGACGGGGAGCGCTCCGGACACGCCGTTCGAGCGCCGCCGGATCCGCACTTCCGCCAACGATCGAGGATTCCGGTTCGCGTTCAAGCTGTGGAAGATCCGGTGGGGCCTGTATTGAGCCGTTCGCCCGTTCATACGTTCACAGGTTCGCCCGTTCAGGGTGAGCATCAATCTGCACACTCACGCCCTCCCGGCGTATGGATTCCGCTGGCACGGGAGTTGCGGTTGCCTGGGCCATGACCCTGTACGAGGCCCAGGACGGTTTTGATGCGGAACCGGAATGTCGCGCGCTTCGCCCTGGCTTGACCGATACGGTGTTCGCCGTGGCGTGCGCCGGGGATCACGTACTGGCGCTCCTGGGAGCGGGCCCCAAGCTCGTCATCGCCGTCGAGCCGCGGGAGGCGCAGGCGTACCTCCTGGAGTTGAAGCTCGCGGGGCTCAAGGCGCTCGCGCATGCGGAGTTCCTCGAGCTGCTGGGCGCGAAGGATTCGCGGCGGCGCCCCGGTCTCTATCAACGGGTACGATGGCTGCTTTCGTCCGAGGCGGATGGGTACTGGTCGGGTCATCCGGACGTCCTGGATCGAGGGATATTGGGGCAAGGGTGCCGTGAGCGCGCCCTGGCGGGCTTCCGGCGGTTCGTGTCGCTCGTCCAAGGGCAGGATCGCGTGCGGCGATTCTTGGCCCTGGCGGATCCGCTCGAGCAGGGTGAGGTGTTGCGCCGTGAGTGGGACGGCTTCGCCTGGCGGCGGTTCTCAGGGCGTGTGCTGGCCGGCGCGCTGGGGCACCCGGACCCGGCGATGTGTCTGCGTCGGCTGGAAGCGGTGATGACGCGCTCGCCGGCGCGCGAGAATTTCATCCTGGCATGGCTGTTGGCGGGGAAGTACGCCGTGGCGCGGCCGTTCTACTTGCGCGAGGACGCGTTCGACTCGCTCAAGGTGATGGCCAATCGCGTCGTCGTGGTGTGCGATCAGCCCGAACGCGTGCTGGCCGGGCTTCCCGCCGGCTCGATCGACGCGTTCGCTCTCGGCGACGCGTGGGACGAGCTTCAGAACAAGGAACCGTTCATGCGCGAGATCGGCCGGACGGGCGACACCGGCGCCCGTCTGGCCGCTCGCCTCCGCCGCAAGACGGGCGGCGGGGAGGAACAAGATCGCACCGTGAGTCCCGGAGGTTTCTGGATCGCCACGATCCGTCCGGCGTTGGCGGCCATCGGATAAAGGGGGAGAGTGATCGTTCACCCGTTCGTGCGTTCTCTCGTTCAGGCGTTCTTGCTCTTGCCGGTTCCTGCACTTGATGACCTTTTCGAACGGTCGAGCGCGGCCGGCAATGAACGGATGTCCGCGCGAACCAGAAGCCCGGAACGGACGAACGGATGAACGGCCGAACCGGTGAACGCTTACGGAGGAGATCTATGATGACCATGATGCTCGCTTTGGCCCTGGTTCAGGATCGCCTGACGGAGTATCGCACGCAGCTTCAGCAGGAAGGCGTGCTGCGCGAGAAGACGGTGGACGGGTATCGCCTCTGCTACGCCGAGATGGGCGAGGGGAAGGCCGTCGTGCTTCTGCACGGGCTCAGCGGGTCCCTTTACGATTGGCGCGGGAACCAGAAGCCGTTGGCGGCGGGATATCGGGTGATCGCCCTCGACATGCTCGGCGCGGGCGAATCGGACATGCCGGAGAAGGCGGACTACGGCCTGCAGGCGCAGGCGCGACGGGTGAAGCGGTTCATGGACGAGATGGGGATCGAGCGGGCGACGCTGGTGGGCAATTCCTACGGGGGCGGAGTGGCGCTGGCGTTCGCCCAGGATTGGCCCGAGCGGCTGGATCGGCTCGTCTTGATCGACACCATTTGCTACCCCGAGGAGATCCCGGCGTACGTGAAGCTGTGCGATGTGCCGTGTGCGCCCGAGCAGATCGTGCGCCTGCTTCCGGTGGGGACGATGGTGGATTCCACGCTTCGGAAGTGCTACGGGAAGCCGGGCCTACTGCGCCTGGGCGAGATCGAAACCTATACGCGGGAACTCGATTCGACCCCGCGGCGTCAGTCCATAGTTCGGACGGTGCGGGCGATGAAGCCGGACGACGCGACGGAGTTCCTGGCGCGCCTCAAGATCATCCGCGCGCGGACGCTCATCCTCTGGGGTGAGAAGGACCTCACGCGGCCGGTCGAGCACGGACAGCGCTTGGCGAAGGAACTGCCGGATGCGCGACTGGAGGTCCTGGCGGACGTAGCGCATCTCCCGAATCAGGAGGTGCCGGAGCGGGTGAATGCGTTGATCCTCGAATTCCTCAAATGACCGCTAATGTCCCCCGGCCTTGGCGCCCTTGTGCTCTTCCTTCTTCGGTTCCGGAAGGTGCAGCGCCTCGTCGAAACCGTCCAGGAGCCGCTGGTGGAAGTCGAGGGCAAACTTCTTGTCGAAGAAGCGCTTGAGGACGGGCTGGACCAGGACGCGCCGCTTGCCGCGTTCGTCGACCTCCTCGACGTTGACTTCCCAGTTGGGGAACTCGGGAGGCGGCGTTTTTTCGTAGAGCTGGAACGTGATGATCTTGTAGTGCTTCCCGTCGCGCCCTTGCACGAACGTGTGCCGCAGGACGCGCTGCCATTCCGGAGTCAGCTCTTCGATGATGCGAACCACGGCGCCATTTAAGGAAGGGGATTCCGCGGCGTCAAGTTGAACTACGGCGTCGCCCGTGCCTCATCCGCGAAGAAGCCCTTCAAGGCCTTCAGATCACGGTGCACCTCTACGTCCGGCAGCGCCGCCAGGATCTGCGGGCCGTAGCGGGCCGTGAAGAGTCGGTTGTCGAAGATCACCACCGCGCCGCGATCCGTCTGGGTCCGGATGAGCCGTCCGAACCCTTGCCGCAGCGTCATGGTCGCCTTCGGGAGCGAGAAGTTCCAGAAGCTCTGCCGATCGCGCTCCTGCAGCGCCGCCAGAAGGGGATCCTCCGGCCACAGGAACGGGATCTTGTCGATGATCAGGCACGACAGCGCCTTGCCCGGCACGTCCACTCCCTGCCAGAAGCTGGAGGTCGCGAAGAGGGCCGTGCCGCGGTCCTCGCGGAAGACCTCCAGCAGCTTCGAGCGCGGCGCGTCCCCTTGCTTGAGGATCTCCACGCCCGTCTCGCGGGCCGCCTCGGCGCAGATCCCGAGGTTCCGATACGACGTGAAGAGCGCCATCGTGCGGCCGCCCAGCAGGCGAATGATCCCGTTGATGTGCGCCGACATCTCCCCAGCGAACGCCTCGTCGTTGGGTTCGGCCTCCATGCGCGGCACGACGAGGATCGCCTGCCTCCGGAAATCGAAGGGCGAGGGCACGACCTTCTCCTGCGCCGTGTCCGCGCCGATCTCGCGTTTGATGAAGCTGAAGTCCTTGTCCAGCGCCAGCGTCGCGGACGTCAGGATGACGCTCGGCGTTTTCTGGAAAAGCTCCTGGCGCAGAATCGGGCTGACGTCGATGACGCGCGACACGAGACGCGTCGCGCGTTCATCCTCCTCGATCCAGCACACCTTGTTCGGATCTCCCAGCGTGAGGAACGACCGAAGCGTCTCCAAGAATCGCGCCGCCGCGACATCGAACTTGGCGATCTTGTCGGCCGTCGCCTCGTCCACGGCCGCTCCCTTCTCGCGCGTCAGCGCCTCGCGAACCTCGGCCACGGCCGCCTCGAGATCGGAAGCGTCGGAGAAGTTCGCCTCGCGCAGCCGCGTCTGATACCGCCCGGAGCGTCGATAGTCGCTGACGCGGCGGAAGAACTCCCTCGCCTCGTGGCGAAGGCGATCGCCGACGTGTCGCAGGTGGAGCAGCTTCGCGCCGCGCACGAGGAGATTGACGGAGAACGGCGACAGGCGCATGCCGAAGAAGTCGCGGGCGATGTCCGCCATGTCATGCGCTTCGTCGCAGATCACGGCGGAACACGTCGGCAGGATCATGTCCCGCTCGGCCGCCATTCGGACGGCGAGATGCGCGAAGAAGAGATGGTAGTTGGTGACGATGACGTGGACGTTCTTCAGGCGCCGGCGGGCGCCCATGGCGAAGCACTCGTCGAAGAAGCGGCACTCGGAGCCGTTGCAGAGTTCGGTGACGCCGTTGACGCGGTTCCACAGCGAATCGAGCGGCGTGAAGGAAAGGTCGCTGACGTCGCCGCTCTTCGTGCGCCCCGCCCAGCGCGTGAGTTTCTTCCACTGGGCGTGCTCCTCCTCCGTGAAGGCCACGCCGTGGAGCTCGCTTTTGACTTCTTCGAGGCGATCGAGGCAGAGGTAGTTGCCGATCCCCTTGATGAGCGCGTAGCTGAACTCGATCGAGAGGGTCTTGGCCAGGAGCGGCAGGTCCTTTTCGATGAGCTGTTCTTGCAGCGCGATGTTGGCGGTGCAGACG